>NZ_JAVRCA010000016.1:0-157727 GCF_034530995.1 Nostoc sp. DedQUE04
GTCCCCAGTCCCCAGTCCCCAGTCCCCAGTCCCCAGTCCCCAGTCCCCAGTCCCTTGCTATATTTGTGGATATTCAGGTGGCTAGCAAAAAATGAGGGTATTGCTAACTTGTTAAGTTGCCAATACCCTCACGTAGATAAACTAAGTTTTTGTAGTAGCCTATAAGTCTAAGTTACTGCCTGAGCAACTACTGCCGAAAGTGACTCATTTGCTGCTTGCTTCAACAATTCGGCTTTATCGGTCTGTTCCCAAGGCAAGTCTAAATCAGCCCGCCCAAAATGACCGTAAGCCGCGACGTCCTGATAAAAACGTCCGCCTCGTTCACTTGGTAAGTTCCGTAAGTTGAAGGTATGGATAATCCCTGCTGGACGGAGTTCAAAGTGCTTGTTGATTAATTCCAGTAAGGTTTCTTCATCCACTTTGCCAGTACCAAAAGTATCCACTAGAATGCTTGTAGGTCGTGCTACACCTATAGCATAAGATAGCTGGATTTCAACTTTTTCTGCTAACCCAGCAGCGACAATATTTTTCGCTACATAACGAGCCGCATAAGCAGCAGAACGGTCTACCTTCGTGGGGTCTTTGCCAGAAAAAGCGCCACCACCATGTCGTGAATAGCCACCGTAGGTATCAACGATTATTTTTCGTCCTGTCAGACCAGAGTCTCCTTGAGGGCCACCAACGACAAATTTGCCAGTGGGGTTGACTAAAAAACGTGTTTCCTGATTGGGTTTAACGTCAATGTCGCCAAAAACAGGTTCAACCACTGCTGACCAGAGGTCTTGTTTAATTTTGGCTTGTACCGCTGCCTCATCCGTAATTTCCCCAATACTAGCTGTATGCTGAGTGGAAATTAGAATCGTATCAATACCTACTGGGCGTCCATCTTCGTAGACCACAGTTACTTGGGTTTTACCATCAGGACGCAGGTATGACAGTTCACCTGTTTTACGGACTGCTGCCAATCGGCGAGCAATGCGGTGGGCGAGACTGATGGGTAAAGGTGTCAGTTCTGGTGTTTCGTTGCTGGCAAAACCGAACATTATACCTTGATCGCCCGCACCAATTTTATCGAATTGTTCATCACTATCTTGTTCGCGGGTTTCTTGGGCGGTGTTAACGCCTTGGGCAATATCGGGTGATTGTTCGTCTAAAGCCAGCAGAACGCTGGTACTGTTAGCAGAAAAACCATTGTCAGCATTGGTATAACCAATTTCAGCAATTTTTTTTCGGGCGAGATTGACGAAATTTACATTAGCTTTGGTGGTTATTTCACCAGTGATTAGCACCAAACCAGTATTAACTACGACTTCAGCGGCGACACGACTGCTCGGATCTTGTGTCAATAGGGCATCCAGAATAGTATCAGAAATCTGATCGCAGATTTTATCTGGATGACCTTCGGTGACTGACTCAGAGGTAAATAAATATCGACGAGACAAAAGAAATTCCTCCATCAAGAGTTTTTTCGTTGACTAAATGTGAGTATTTAGTTCAACTACTAATTTCTGAAATCATAACAATATTTATACTTCAGTCGTTAGTATCTTCTTGATATTGATAAAAACCAGTAACTATAAGGTAAATATCCGTAAGTAAGATAAATGTATGCTAATTATTTTGTAGCTAAAATGTATTTAATAACACAAAAAAAGGAGCACCCGAAAGCGCCCCATAAGCTTTGACACAAACACTGCTGCTTTAAACCTGAATCGCTAACTTTGCTTCTGTAGCTGTCAACCGCTCATAAGCAGCACGCATCTTCAAACCTGTAAGCACTTGGAAGAAACCAGTTCCATTATTGGAACCTGGATACTCGCGGTGCTGGAGTAACAAGTGAGTCAATTCACCCTGATATTTTGTGGATGTATTGCTGAGATGGGTTTCGATATAAATGACTTCTTCCAAATTGTCAAATTGACCATCCACCTCTAGTACTGAGACATAGCGACCGTAGTAAACATCTGAACCGTAGTACAGTTGCATACCAGGATAAGAACAGGTCAGCTTGCGTCCACAGGGAGTCCAATTGATTGTTGATCCTTCATCAAATAAGTAAGTTGGATCGAAGCCTTCCTTACCTTCCCGCTGGAGCATACGTACCCGTAAGACTCTACGTTCGGTGTCGTTTTTGATCAAGTTTGTGGGCAATACCTGAAGAACCACATCAGCAAATTCTCTTTGTGGTTCGATAAATTTATCAAAGTCAGGTTTGCGGGAATTAATTTGTGCTAACACATCTTCGTAGCGATGACCGCGTTCAGCCATATCTCGCTGGATTTTCCAGGCAATTTTGACCTCATCGCTAATGTCAAAATAAACACTGAAGTCGATTAGCGATCGCACCCGCTCATCATATAAAGGATGCAGCCCTTCAACAACTATAATATGATTCGGCTCTATCCGCTCTGGCGGATCGATCAAGCCGGTTTCGTGGTTGTAAATCGGCTTATCAATCGCTTGACCACTTTTGAGCGCTTTAATTTGCTCATACATCAGGTCAAAATTGTTTGCTCTGGGGTCTAGTGCCGTTATCCCCGTTTCTTTACGCTGTTTGCGATCTAGGGAATGATAGTCATCCAAGCAGATAACTGTCATTAACTCTTCACCAAACAAATCGATCAAACGACGCAAAAACGTAGATTTACCGCAACCAGAGTCTCCGGCTACTCCAATCAGTACCACGCGTTCCGGCTTACTTGTCATAAATCTCCTCTAAAATACTAAAGTTGTGTCAATAATTTTTCACACAGCAGATTCTGAAGCCAGGAGTTTACCCCTTTGGTTTATCCTGCGTTCTTGCTACCTAGCACATCTATAAGACACCAAGCAAGTAGACAACAAAGTAATTAAGTTGCTACTCGTCGGACTAGCCTGAATGTTGGTGCCGGTAAGTATTTAATCCTAGTGATATATTTGATTTTAACAGAAGGGGGTATCCCATACAAGATTGCTGTCAAGAAGAATTAACGTGGTTCCTCAATCATTTTTTTGTTAATTTAGTTGTTAATTTAAAAATGGGGATCGTTACTGCCCATCAGTGTTGCACCTTTATCTATCTGCTACTTGTGACTCTATAGAATCAAGCGTATAAGGTATAATTTATTATTGCAGCAAAATTGCTGCAAATTTTCTAATCTTCCTAAATTGTAATTTCTGCTCGACAATACTTAATATATTCAAAGCAAAAATCTATCCAACGAATGAGGAAATAACTTGCATTACCCAAATTATTGGCTGTAAATTTATGAATATGCTCGTATAGAAGCGTTGACGTTATGGCAAAGTACTGATGCAAGGTTGACAGATTTTTCACATCAAGTGAAACTAATTACAGTTGCTGAAATTATGATTGTCTATCTCGTGATATTTGTGGCTGGAGTTGTCCTAGTTATGTAATTGTCCATAGATAGGTAATGAAGATAGCTAATAACATTCCAGAAGAGTAGTAGATTTGGAGAAGTAAAACCAATTGGAAGAAAACCTTCTTTTCTTGACATTCTCCGATTTAAACCCCTGGAGTAAGCAAGCACAAGGGAAGCTTGTGGAGGATAACTTCGAGCGGTAGCTTCCACCGATTGAAGTAACTCTCCGAGAATATCTACTATTGTGAGTCGATCGTAGGGTACTAAGGTAAAAAGCTATCTCCCTGATGGGGGTGGTAGTTAACGAAAAAAAGATTAAATTGATTCATTATTAACATTCTCCACAAGACTTATCCTTTACCTTAGAAGGTAAACAGGTGTGTTTTTGCTATGCCTGCATGTCTTTGGTGAGTGTACTTAGCAAGGCATTAATTTAATGATGCCGTTTTTCCTTCAGGGCCAGTTTTGTGAAACGAAAATCCGGTAAACTAAAGCTGGCAAGGTAGGGGAATAGTTTTTTTTTGAAAAACGGTTAAGTAAATTATCGGAGTGGTAGAACGAATGTACAATCAAGGTGCTGTTGAGGGTGCTGCCAACACAGAATTAGGTAGCCGCATCTTCCTTTATGAAGTAGTGGGTTTGCGTCAGAGTGAAGAAACCGATCAAACTAACTACCCAATTCGGAAAAGTGGCAGTGTGTTCATCAGAGTGCCTTACAACCGCATGAATCAAGAAATGCGACGTATCACTCGTCTAGGCGGCACAATTGTTAGCATCCAACCTGTAACTGCTCTAGAGCCAGTTAATGGTAAAGCCTCACTTGGGAATGCTAATAGCGTTGTCAGCGAGTTAGCGACATCTGGGGAAAATGCTGACAGTGAAGGGAATGGTAAAGCCACACCTGTAAATGCTGGTAGTGAAGCCAAAGGCTTCGCTAAATCATCAGCTGAAGAACAGATCAAGAACAAGGACAAGAAAGGCAACACCATGACTCAAGCGAAAGCCAAAAAAGACCACGGTGACGTTCCTGTTAACACTTACCGTCCCAATGCTCCGTTTATTGGCAAAGTAATATCTAATGAACCGCTAGTCAAAGAAGATGGTATTGGTATTGTTCAACACCTTAAATTTGACATTTCCGCCGGGGATTTGAAGTATATAGAAGGTCAAAGTATTGGGATTATTCCACCAGGATTAGACAAGAACGGTAAACCAGAAAAACTTAGACTCTATTCCATCGCCTCAACTCGTCATGGCGATGATGTGGATGATAAGACAGTATCACTGTGCGTCCGCCAATTAGAATATAAGCACCCGGAAACTAGCGAAACAGTCTACGGTGTTTGCTCCACACACCTGTGTTTCCTCAAGCCAGGGGAAGAGGTAAAAATTACAGGGCCCGTGGGTAAGGAAATGTTGTTACCCGACGATCCTGATGCTAATGTCATCATGATGGCAACCGGAACAGGTATTGCCCCCATGCGAGCTTATCTGTGGCGTCAGTTTAAAGATGCGGAAAGAGCAGCTAACCCAGAATACCAATTTAAAGGATTCTCTTGGCTAATATTTGGTGTGCCGACAACTCCAAACCTTTTATATAAGGAAGAACTGGAAGAAATTGAACAAAAATATCCTGATAACTTCCGCCTCACTCCTGCCATTAGCCGCGAACAAAAAAATCCTCAAGGCGGTAGAATGTACATCCAAGACCGCGTAGCAGAACATGCTGATGAATTGTGGCAGTTGATTAAAAACGAAAAAACCCACACCTACATCTGCGGTTTGCGAGGTATGGAAGAAGGTATTGATGCAGCCTTAACTACTGCTGCTGCTAAGGAAGGCGTAACCTGGAGTGATTACCAGAAGCAACTTAAGAAAGCTCATCGCTGGCACGTAGAAACATACTAAATTAGTCATTAGTCATTTGTCATTTGTCATTAGCAAAAGACGAAGGACAAATGACAAAGGAAGCAGGATAATCAGTAGGTAGGGCAAACGCTCTACCTACAATTGTTATTGGTTAAATTGGGTGCAAAATGGGTGTGAAACTAGGAATACTGGGATTAGGCACCGTGGGAACGGGAACAGTGCAGTTGTTGCAAGATAGTGCTGGGCGTCACCCATTGTTGCAAGAGATAGAAATTTATCGGGTGGGAGTCCGATCGCTAGATAAACCCCGTGCAGTAGAATTGTCTACGGAAGTAATAACAACAGATTTAGAATCTATTGTCAACGATCCGGCGGTAGATATAGTTGTCGAGGTGATGGGTGGATTGGAACCGGCGCGATCGCTCATTCTCAAAGCTTTAAGTAATGGTAAGCATGTAGTCACAGCCAATAAAGCAGCGATCGCCCGCTTCGGAGCAGAAATTTTCACAACTGCCAATCAAGCAGGCGTATACGTGATGTTAGAAGCCGCCGTGGGTGGTGGTATTCCAGTGATTCAACCTTTAAAGCAATCTTTAAGTGTTAACCGAATTCATACTGTAACAGGCATCGTTAACGGTACAACAAACTACATCCTGACGCGGATGCAAACAGAAGGCAGCAACTTTAATGATGTCTTAGCTGATGCTCAACGTTTGGGTTATGCTGAGGCTGATCCCACTGCTGATGTGGATGGCTTAGACGCAGCTGATAAAATTGCCATCCTGGCATCATTAGGCTTTAGTGGACGCATCAACTTACAAGATGTTTATACTGAGGGGATTCGGCAAGTAAGTAAAACAGATATTGCCTACGCCGAAAAATTGGGATTTGTGATTAAATTGTTAGCGATCGCTAAACGTGATACTCCCTCATCTTCCCTCTCTGTCAGAGTTCATCCTACCTTAGTGCCTCAAGCCCACCCTTTGGCTAGCATCAACGGCGTTTACAATGCCATTCTTGTCGAAGGAGAACCCATCGGGCAAGTAATGTTTTTTGGCCCCGGTGCTGGTGCTGGTGCAACTGCTAGTGCTGTCACGTCAGATATTTTGAATTTAGTTGCTGTCCTCAAAACTAATACAGCAGTTACAAATCCATTATTAACTTGTGGGCATCAAGAATACTGCCAAATTGCGCCGATGGCAGAATTGATAACTCGATTTTACGCCCGTTTCCTCACCAATGACCAACCCGGAGTTATCGGTAAATTGGGTACTTGCTTTGGCAATTATGGCGTTAGCTTAGAGTCAGTTGTCCAAACTGGCTTTCAAGGGGAACTAGCAGAGATTGTGGTTGTCACCCATGATGTGCCAGAAGGCAATTTTAGGCAAGCTTTGGCAGAAATTCGGGAGATGTCAGCGATTGAAAGCATTCCTAGCTTACTGCGCGTACTTTGAGATTAGTCGGGAGTTAATACTGTTCGGTTAAGGCAAGAGACGCGATAAATCGCCGTCTGTACAATAATCAGTCTTTCGTCTTGATGGCGATTTATTGCATCTTTGCGATCTAGAATTTTCATCAAAAAACCTTAACCGAACCGTATTGAGTCGGGAGTAAGGCTCGTCAAGTCGGCCCCAAGAAAAACAGTTGAAATTTGGATAGTATCGTTGTTCATTCTGATACTTCTGACGGTCGAGATTTTCTTAGTCATTAGTATCTGTATATTCAACTATTATACTTATTCCTTTATTTTTGGCAGATATTATAAAAATAATAGAAAAATTAGCAGAAAAAGATAATACTTTAGGTACTTTACTAACTGTGGGAGGAATAATATTTTTTATTGTTGGTAACTTGTTTCAATTCATAGCAAGTTTTAAATAAATTAAAGCAAAGTAGAGACGGTAGAGCAATTAAAACCTCCTACAAAATAGAATAGGCAACCTTTTTGGGGAAAGGTTGCTTATTGCTTGTGATATACGCTAATCTGAGAAAAACAATTTAAATTACGAGTCTCTGGTTAGTCAAACTATCTGGAGACATTTTTTATTTCAGCAAATAACCCAAATAGCCAGCTAAAAATAACTTGGAATATTCCAGTAGCACTGTTTGGGCTTGTGCATCTACTACGCTACGCATAGCTAGAACCACAAAAACCACAGCAAACATAGTAAACAGAATTGTTTCCTTATTCATGATTGAAATTATTAACTACGAAGCGAGATTAACATGAATAAATTAGGAGATATTAATAAGCGTATTTGCGTTACAAACTTTAACAATCCGCCAAATAGTATCTGTAACTCGTTTTTATGACTATTTACCAGTAAACTATTAAAGTTCAAAAACTAGACCAAAATACTACTGCTATCGCATTTCGTATTCTTTTTTAAATGCAATAGTAAGCGTCAAAAAACTTAAACCATAAATACACTTAACTAGTACCGTACCCCTACCAAGGGATTTTATATCCTTCACAACCAGCTAGATATTTTCCTGTTAAAGGTGAATGAAAACAGCTTAGACTAGCCTTTATTAATTAGGAGTCCCGTTTCCTTTAGATTCCATAGCAAGCATAAAAAGTTGGATAAAAATATACTCAAGTATATAAAGTATGTAATTTTTTACACACTAAATTACATACCTCTAGATATAGGTGATAGCACTCTAACGCAGAGACAGCACCACTATGAAACCAACTTGATGCACAAAATTTTAAAAAAGTCAAGTTTAGTATAAATTATATTAAAAATTTTCTAGCAAGTTCTTAGGAATTATCAGAGACAGGTTTTATCAATTTATAAGCAAAAATCATACTAACGAGTCTGACATATAATTTTTCTGTATTCCAGCTATCCGTTGCAATTATGTCTCATAGGGTAAATTGGGTTTATCCACTGAGATAAAATTGAGAGAAAATTTGGATAGCTGGAAGTGGGTGACGAGGGATTTGAACCCGCAACCAATAGATTAAGAGTCACCGTCTCATTACAATCGCAATGCAAAAACCCAGCAAACTAGCTGCTGGTTAACTCAGAATTAGAAATTATAAATTCATCATTCTGGTGGCAGGGGGCGATCGCTTTTATTCATCGCTAAGTCGAAAGCTCTTTGGTGATGCTCGGCGTTGATCCAGGCGTGATAGAGGTTACTGTGAACTGACAGACTGTGCCCCATCTGCTGCGCTGCAAGGGTTATATCAATTCCATACTCTAATGTGCGAATAGCCCAAGCATGGCGAAGATCGTAAACTCTAAATGGTAAACCATCATTTCGCCTAAATCTTTGAGTAACGGTTCTGCCAATTGCAGAATTATTTCGGTTTAAGTTGATCTCTGGGATTTTGACATTAGGCAAGCCAAATGAGTCAAACCACTTTGGATGGAAGGGCCAGATTTTTCTGTAGCCAGTCTTGCCGGCGAGGACGGTAATAATTTTATTACCTGCTCGTAGCTGCTCTAAATCTAAGAAAAATACTTCATGATTTCTCAATCCGTAAGTGGCAAGCATTCCAAATATCCACTGCCATTTCGCATCGGCTAAATTTGAATGGCATTCAAAAATTAATTTATCTGTTGGCAGACTACGAATCTGCCTATTTCTATAGCTATAGCTTCCTGAATAAGAATTAGGATTAAAATCAAGGTCAGCAAATTTAGCTAACAATTGCAATGTCAGACAAAATCGTTTGCGGGTTCTAGTATCTGGTGTGGTTGTTAAAATGGCTTGCTTTAGTACTTCAGTATTAAGTATTTCGTGTTGAGGCAAGGTTTTAAAAACTGTCTGATATTCAACCTTCCATGTACTTTCTGTTTTAAAGTTACGTTGCCTTCTTTCAAAATAATCTTTTTCAAATTCTTGAATTAATTCACCGATGGTTTTCACTTTACTATTCTGTGGTTCTGATTTTAAATAATCGTTCCAATCAAAGGTTTTAGTATCGAGTCTCAGCCTGAGAAGCTTACCTTCTTTCTCAGCAAGCTTTACTCCGTCCAGGTTGGCAACGGTAATATTTATTTTTTGTTGATGCCAGCCGTTTTTTAATGCCAAAGGTTTTGGGGGAAGCGTTGCACGCAAATAAAGCCTGACACCAATTTGTTCAATTTTGATGCCGTAAATACGGAGCCTTCCGTTAGCCTCCTTAAGAGCGTGTTCAATATTTTTCATGAAATTCCCATTAAAAATCCATCCCAAAATGAAGTAGGTTTTCATCTACTTCTCATTGGGATAAAATCACAAGCTTTCAGTTAGTGGTTTCGTCCGACAGTAAAGGCTTAGAAGAGTGGATCAGACATTGACTTAATTACTTCTAGCGTTGCCTTACAATCTCCTAATGCAGAATGATCGCCTCCTGGCAATTTCTGCCATTTGTAATTCCCGTGATAATCATTCCACTCACCAACGTATTGAGAGTAATAGTGCATTGCACAATGAATCGATCCGCCATTGACGAAAATTCTACAGTTCCTACGGTCGCTAGTTGGAAAGGCAATTTGAATGCCTCTAGCTTTCAGAGAATTCCTGATTACTTTTAAATCGAATTCTGCATTGTAAATGATTACATCTCTATCCTTCAGCAACTTCCACACATCCAAAAATACTTGCTCAAATGGAAGTGCTTGTACTACATCATCATTGTGGATGCCGTGTATTTCAGATGCGGCTTCACTAATTGCAATAGTTGGTTTTGCAAGGGTTTGATATTCTTCTCCCGAACTACTAAGAATGCCTATTTGAACTATTTCAGCATTGTTACTCAACCCTGTGGTTTCAGTGTCCAAAATACACCATTTATCGTTTTTGAGTATTGTTCTACTCCACTCTATGGACTTTTCTGTGTCGCTCATTTCGCTAGTCATAAATCACAATCTGGTAGATGTATCTGTGAAATGCGATCGCGTTCTTGAGAAACGCGATCGCAATTTCAATTTGTCCCTTGTATCCATTCCTCAATCAACGCCCTGGCTGAGTAATAATTTCCAGGTAAACCGGGAACGTTCTTGGCGCACCAGTCAACGGAGCGACCAGCATCGAGGGCGGATTTTACCGCCTCCTGGGGGTCGGAAATGGCGCCCTTTTCCGGCGTGGTTTTGGGCTGAAACCCTTGATTTTGCGTGGTTTTTTGCGGTTTTTGCGATTTGGCTTGCAACTGGCTTTGTAACTGGTCAACAACCGAGTAGCTACTATCCATGAGAGCAACTGCAACGGCTTTGCTACCCGGTTTCCAGTTCGACAAGTCGGGGACTCTGGCAGGAAGTCGGTCAATCATGCAGCACCGAAACCCTTGTGAAACCAATTCATTGAGTACCGCAGAGTAATAAAGAAACTCATCACTGTCTTTTCGGTACTGGTTTCTTAGCCCTTTACAGTAGTCCAGGGCGAAATCACCAAAGCGCACTGAGGTAAAGCATTCCTCTAAATCGCTTTCCCCTTCTAGCCCCCAAGTGGCAACATTTTCGCCTTGGGCCAGAGCTATCAAGCGTATCTTGGCATCTCTGGCCACAATAATAATGTCCTTCATCACCTCCTTGGCACTAGAAACATTTTTGTTGATCAGCTTCCACTCGTCGCAGGCGAAATTGATTTGGTTATGGGTAACGCCCTCCTCCATCTCTGCATAACGCCTGTGCATGAGTGAATGAACATCCTTGAGCTTGGCTTCACATTCTTGGTAGTTGAACGGGTAGCCATAAATGTCGTGATTCTGCCAGTCTGTA
The DNA here is from genome assembly GCF_034530995.1 of Nostoc sp. DedQUE04. Taxonomy (NCBI): domain Bacteria; kingdom Bacillati; phylum Cyanobacteriota; class Cyanophyceae; order Nostocales; family Nostocaceae; genus Nostoc; species Nostoc sp. DedQUE04. The sequence continues at coordinate 10,949 of NZ_JAVRCA010000016.1, forward strand.
GGCTTTTTCTTGGGCGTGATCACGAACTGTTCACCACCCAGTAAATCCATTAGCCACTCGGTAAAACGGGTTTTACCAACGCCAGTTTTACCGATGACACGCAGGTGCGGGAACTTGTCCGGCTCGTTGCGGAACTGAGAAAAATCAAAGAACTGAATTTCGTTTGTGGTGGCTAGCGCTGGTACGTCTATTGTTTGCGCTTGTAGCTCTTGTCTCATGATCGCGATCGGAACACCAGCATAGGGTAGATGGTCAACCACAAAGGCGATTTTATCCATTGGTTTATGAGCTAATTTCACACACCACAGCAGAAACTCAAGGATTTTCTCAGCTAGCAACAGGCAAAACTGAACTAGAGAAACAACTAGTTTCACTGCTACCCACCCCAAGAACCTTAGCCATGTCCTTGCTGAGGGAATATCAAAGTGGTTCATTTGCGGTAAATGACTCCGTTCTTGAATCCTTCAAACTCAGATTGACACTTTGTTAGCTGTGCCTCCGTGTCGGGCATAGGGTACTTGAAAGCAACCCACACCCCAACACTAATAGCAGCCAAAATCAAAAATAAAGGCGTGCTATCCTTCATTAGCCAATACCGTATCTTTGAAGGTTGGCTACAGCATGGTCAAAAGGGTTTTTGACTTCTCTGAATGTTTCTACTTGCACAGGACTTGTACTAATATCGTTGGCTAGTAGTTGTTCTTGAATTAGCTCCGAAGCTTCCTCTACATCAAGGGGGTCAGGTGACTTGATTAGGGTAGTACCTCCGCCATCTTTATCCCAGTACTGAATTTTGTACGTTATCATTTCAACTCCCTAGCAGCATCAAGGACAATTTGCTGTTGCTCAGGTGTCAAATTGACATCCCCGTTACACTCAATCACCTCCATGTGTGTTCCGGCACGGTAAAGGGCATCATTTCTGATTTGTTCGTTTGTCGCTCCCTCTGCTTGCTTGATATAGCGCTGAACGTATGATTTGTTGATGTCTTCTGTCATAATTTGGGTACGTGTTGTTTTCTTTGTAAAACAGCTTTTTTGCTTAGGCGATCGCAATCCTGGTAGATGGGCGGTCGCCTTTAAAAATCTGTTTTGTTGGCACTGGTTGAGTTGAAATTGGTCACAACCCAGACCTGTAAAGAGTTGCGGATTGATGGCTTAATCTCAATCGGTTGGCGAGTATCTAAGCAGATGGCACGCCCATCGTTAAGCTTGACGTGCAAGTTTTTGCCAGACTTGGAGCGAGAGAATAGCTGACCGGCTTCAAGTAATGCCCAGGTAATAGGTGCTTTGCCCACGACATACTCAGCATGATGGCTGTCATACCCCTCTGAGAGTGGGTCAATACTTAAATCTTTCCACTCCTTCTTCTTCCCTTTACGGCTGGTGTAGTTAGTCGTTAGTCGCCCATTAAGGGGCTTATCTGTCGTCTGTTGTTCGGTCATAGTGCGTTAATAGTCGCTCGTTGTTTACCATTTAGTTATTTGCTAAAGCCTTGCTCAGTCAGGGTTTCAGTGTTTTTGTGGTAAAATCTCCTTGTTAAATACTACGCATTTGGCGATCGCAAACCGTTGGGACGGTATCCGGTCGCCTTTTTACTTGGACTGCCACCCCGCGACGCTACGGCTTATGGGTGAATGCAGTTGTCAGTCATCAGTCATTGGGCATCAGATACAGGGTGTTTCCGCGCAAGGTCAAGGCGCGGGTGCTTTCTCCGGTTGCAACGCAAAGGGTTAGGCGTTGGGGAGCGGAATGCACTTGCATAAATGCATTATTCTTTTATAATATGCACATGCGCATGTGCAAGTCAAGAATGCATTTGCGCATGTGCAATAATTAAGGAGTTGAGAATGGAAAAAATAAATGGTAAAAACCGGTCGTCCCAACCCTCGAAAAAACGCCAGAACAGTCAGCTTGAAGTTAGAAATGGAAGCCTGGGAACTTTTCCAGGAGGTAGCTCAGAATATGGGTTTAACCAGATCCCAGTTGGTAGAGAAGATAGCGACAAACCAAATATCTTTGTCAGCGGACAATGGTCAACTCATGGAATCCCTGGGAAAATAGTTGGCCAGCTTATTGAAGAGAATGAGAAACAGCTGGCTTATCACGAACAACAAGCTGAGTTAATAAGAGGCAGAATTAAACAGCTAAAAGAGATTCCCGAAACTCTTCAAGACATTAACCATAAAGAATAATAAAGCCGTTTACCTATTTGGGTAGACGGCTTTATTCGTGGCGCTATCGCCTTACTTCAAATCGGAGTGCGATCGCCACGAAGACTTGATTGACTAGAAATCTTGATTGCCAACTATGAAAGTGATTCTAAAAATCAGCACCGGAATAGCCGAAACAAAGGAATTAACTGGCGTTCTAGAATTTCCTAACTTCATTCTGAGCAAAGGACATCTTTACAAGCTGGTAGAGCGGAACCTCTCAGAGGCAACTTACCAGTGGGAGGAATGTTTCCTAATGCCAAATGACCAATGACCGACCAAAAAACCGAAGGGCAAAGACTCGAAGACCTCATGACCAAGATAGATACCGAAATGCAGCGCCTGGGCTGGACGGTAGAACAAGGTCGAGAACATTTGCAGAAATATTACGGAGTGCGATCGCGCCTCCTGTTGACTGAGGACGAATTAGATAACTTTCTATTGTTTTTACAGCTTTCCGATGTTGAATCCTCACCAAAAACCACTTCCTAAACCCAAAGACCTAACCCAGGAGCGACTAGACAGACTAGAGCGTACAGTGGATTTCCTCCGTAGGCATCTGCTCTCCACTCTAGAACTAACTTATGCACTGGCCGCAGAGCTAGCCGAAACTAAGGGGCGAGAACAGTCCAAAGACCCAATCTGTACCAAGCTGCTAGCTGAATTCAACACCCTTAGCACCCTAAAGACAACCCAACGTGACTTCAATCAGAGGAGGTAGTTCTTAAACAGCAACTAGGCAACTTCTTACACGCAAAAAAAAACTCACCAACTCAGATGTTGATGAATTCAGTACCAAAAAATCAATAAAAAATGAACAAATACTTAAAAAGCTTAGGCGATAGGATAGCCTTTACTTTCTGCTATTCTACCACATTAAATAATTCAAATTCAGCGAATCGGGGGGCAGGAAAATGGTAGCTGTTCCCTATTCTTACACTGAAGAATTAGACTTTAGCTTTAATGACAGTAAGCTTCCACCACAAAATATTGAAGCCGAAGAAGCTGTACTGGGAGGCATCTTATTAGACCCATCAGCAATCTATCGGGTTAAAGACAGGTTACAACCAGAACACTTCTACATTGGGGCACACAAAGATATTTACAAAGCGTGTTTAAGGCTTTGCAAGAAAGGTGAACCAACAGACTTATTAAGTGTTACTAGCTGGTTGTCTGACCATGAATTACTAGCAGAAATTGGTGGGCGAAACAAACTAGCGACTCTTGTTAACAGAACAGTTTGCGCGGTAAATATCGACTACGACGCAGGGAAGATAATCGAAGAATCCAAACTCCGCGAACTGATTAGAGAAAGTTATAGAACTATCAAGCTAGCTTATGATAAAACACAAGACTTAACAGATAAATTGTCAACAGTTGCCAACAGAATAAAAGCAGTAACTGATACACCAATTGCACCAACTAAAGAGGAATATCTGAGATGGAAGCATGACCAACTACTAGAAGAAGTGACGAATATTTATACAACAGTAGTTGAGCCATCATTTAGATTCTTTAGACTGGAAGAACTCGCTAAAGAGTATTCACGCAGTACAAATTCTCTTGAACATCTCTACCTCAAAAGTCTCACTGCTGAGTGTACTAAACTACTAACTTATGAGGAATTAAAAGAGTTAGCAGGCTCTACAGTTCGTGAGTGGTTAGTTAATGGCTTAGTGCCTAAAAGTACCACTATTTTGCTAGCAGCCGATGGCGGAATTGGTAAAACCAAATTCGCCTATGGAATTGCAAAAACTATGATTCAGGGTACTCAATTCGGAAAATTTATTGCCACAGGACAGAGACGAAAAATTCTTTACTACCAGGGAGATGAAAGCCCAGGTGACATGATGCAGGCCTTAGAATCTCTTGGATATTCCGAATCCGACATTGGTAAATATGTCAGAGTCAGGTTTGGGTGGAGTGCTGAGAACATGCCAGCGCTGCTCCAGGACTTAAAAGAATTCCAGCCCGACTTTGTGGTACTTGACTCACTTTCAACCGCCAACAAATACTCTGTTTACCAAGAGTCGCAAATGGAGTATGCCCGTCCCATTTTGCAAATGACCGGACTTGCAACCCAGTACAAAACCACCTTTTTGATAATTCACCACACTAACCGGGAAGGTGGTGTACGCGGAACGACCGCAATTAGAAACGCCGTTAGCGAAGTGTGGTTACTGACCAAAGACAATAGCCAGACCGCCACACCTTATGACCGTCTCCTAGAAATTAACAAATCGCGATCGCGCTCCAGTGGAAAAAAATATCGATTGATGTTCAACCCCGAAGACCTGCAATTTACCTTCCTGGGTGAAGAATCCGAGCAGGGATTTAACGGCACGGAGCAATCAGCCAAAGATGCACTACTGGAATTCTTCAGCAACAACCGAAACACCCGCTTTACTACCAAAGAGCTAGCGCACAGGCTGGGATATTCAGATGGGCATCTTCGCAACTGCTTAGGTGGGCTGGCGGCGGATGGGCTAATCTCGGCTGAACCGCAAAACGGTCGAGCTACAAATTACTTCTTAGTACTGGAGTCAGTGACGATCACCCCCGATCACCCCTGCGAAACGCCTCAAAGCATTGCCAGAACTCAGCTAGAGGCGGTTGAGACTGGAAGTATCGCAGAATACCCGATCACCCCACGATCACCCCCGACGATCACCCCAGTGATTCATACACTGCAATGGATACAGCCGAAGGTGATCGTCTAAGTACAGAAAAATCACTAGAAAAAAAATCTGAGTTAGAAAAAAATAATGGGCATTTTTCGCGATCGCCCGATCACCATCAGCCAGAAACCTTGCCAGCTAATAATCTTAGGGGTGATCGTGGGGGTGATCGTGGGGGTGATCGTGGGGTGATCGTCATTGAGGACGATCACCCCACCTCTTCGCCGTCAGCGACAAAACCAGAGTTGCCCCTTATTGAAGAGAAGGGAATCTACTGGAGCGCATCGTTTAAGCGAGAGGTAACAGTATTCCTGATCTTTGATGAGATGTCTGAGGCTAGTTGCCAGATTCCAGGGCGGGGTAGGTGGAGCTTGCAATTTACTGATTTACAATATTGCGACAAATCCCCCAGACACGACTTCAAGGTGGGAGACAGGGTAGTAATTCTCGTTGGCAAGCTCCATGAAACCTTCGCCACGATTACTGACATTAGATCCGATGGTATCTGGCTAAAATCTGACGATCGCAAAAAACGGCTAACAAAACCTTATTGGCCTCACCAACTGGTAAAAGCCTGACATTATAATCTGGCACAGTGCGATCGACAAGTATTGCAAAACCATAAAAAAGCTTATGCCAGCAGTTACTGACATAAGCCCCCATTTGTAATTCGTAGTGTAGCTGAACGTGTGCTGTATTTGGTTTATTCCCCGTTATCATCGCCATCATCGTCACCATCCTCGGTAGAGATGACCATATTCACACAGTCAGACCCAGCCTCAAAACCGATGATGGTAAACGTTTCACCATAGGCATCTGTCAAGCAGATATGTGCATCACCCGGAAAGTCTTGTAATTCTTGAATCAGTTCTTCTACAGTCAGTTCTTTGGTTGTAGTAGTCATATTTTTTCTCCTTTAAACAGCGATCGCACCGATCAGAGGAGAGTGCGATCGCAAAAATCCAATGCAGTGAAATTAGGTGTTATCAACCTAGTCCAGCTTACCTGCCTGAGTAAACTTTGTCAGATGGTTAGCGTTATAGGGTTGCGATCGCGTTTTTCATGTCGTCTTCGCTAACCTCGATATACGCCGAAAGCACCTTTAAATCGGAGTGACCAGTAATTTTTTTAATCATCGCCAAGTTGATACCCTTGTTCGCTAGATTGGTAATGAAGCTCCTGCGGGTGCTGTGAGTGCTGATTCCTTTAGCTGATAATCCAGCTTTATCAACCGCAGCCCGTAAAATCGCATCTGCCCACCTCAAGGTGATGGGTTTGTCTCCATCACGAGCAGGAAACAACCACAGAGAACTTGATTCTGGCTTGTATGCAAGCAATATCTCTCTAAGAACTGGATGCACTGGTACTTGTCGGTTTTTGCGTTTAGCTGGATCTTGTGAAGAGCGTTTACTGTTGGGTTTAGCTTTGCGCGTTCTGGCTCGAAAATTGATATACTCACGTGGGCTGCCATCCTCGCTGTAAACATCGGTTACTCGCAGCTGTACCAAAGCACCCCAGCGCTCACCCGTGTACCAAGCCAAATCAAAAAGTAATTTGTATTTGCGACTCCTGATTTTGGTGCGAATTTTCGAGCAATCCGCATTTGAGATAACAGCAGCTTGACCTTCTCTATCATTTTTCATTTCGACCTTCTCTTATTAACTGTTCTGGTTTAACCACTCCCAATGGCTAAACCGGAACATTTCTGTTTCTAGCTAACAGCTAAATCTGGCTTAATACTATTCACAGCAAGGGTTTTGCGTCCTCAGCAATTGTGCTGCTTTTACATAAAAGTGGAACATTTACATAAATTTGGCTAACGCATAAAACGGATTTATTCACCTCATCAAAAATCCGTTATATGACACAAATCACAGATTTGAGTTTTCAGCAATTAGAAACAGCATCGGGGTTAACTGATTTGTTCGTCGTAGATCCTACTTATGGGCTGATGCTGAGATTGTCGGCTATCACTCCCACCGCAGTGAATGCGAAATCTGCTACCGGAGTAGTCCAAGCTTTGTATCAACTCAGAGAGTGCGCAGCTAGGGCACAAGTAACAGTAAATGCTAATCAAGCCATTGGTCAGAGATTAGCGGCGTTCCCGCAAGCTTCCACTGGTACAGCGGTAAATGGCTTTGTACTTTCTTCCGGGCAAATTATCACTAAGACACCATTAGCAACATCTGGGATTGTAGGAGCGAATAACTAATGGCTAATCCTGGCATCTTTAGGAATGTAAATATTCTAAAAGAACTGAATGCTGGCACGGGAACTGACATGATAGAACTCTATCAACCCGGTAGGCTTAATAGCTTGGATGTGGTGAGTAATGCCAAGTATTCAGGGTTTATTACTTCACTGCGTTTGACAGTTGATGTCACCAGTATCGATGAACTAGAAGTAGTTGAGAATGATACCCTCGCTGACGATGCAACAATAGCCGCTAATGCCAAAACTACTTTTAATAATAACCCTAAAAAGTGCTTAAGTTTTTTCATTGGTAATAGTGACACGCCACCAATAAAAGTAGTAGATATTTACATTTTTAATCAGCGACCTTTTTATTATATTTCACTGCTACCCTACTTCACTAGTGCTACAACTTTTGATGTAGCTCCTGATAGTGTTATTGCAGTTCAGCAAACTGAGGCAGGTTATGGCTTGTTGCAAGATGATGACCGGATTTTAATATTGGGAACTGTAATCGAAGAATCACCAGCTTACGACCAATCAGTATTGACAGTTGAATAAAATAATGGAAATTTCAAAACTTAAAACTCTCACTACACCCAATCTAAATGACGTATTGCCAATACTTGATATCAATGGTGGTGTGAGTGGTAAACCTATCCTCAGAAAAGCAAGTCTGGGTAGCCTGTTAGCACTAGCAGAAAGTGATAATAGTTCAGAATTTCAAGTACCTAGTGTTATCAAAACTACTGCTGAAAGTGGTGATTATTTTATTGGTATTGACTCAACAGGAACACCATATAAAATTAGCAAAGCTGACTTATTAGCAGGATTGTCTAGTGGGGGAAGTAGCAGTGGTAGTGGAGCCACCACAACAGATCCATATTTTAGTGATGTTGTTTTCTTGTCTCACTTTAATGATTTAGTTGATATCAAAGGAAAGACAATCACTGCTGGAGGAAATGCACAGATAAGCACTGCAATTAAAAAATACGGCACAGGAAGTGCAATTTTTGATGGTAGTGGAGACTATCTTAGTATTCAGTCATCCAATGATTTAAACTTTAGCACTGGGCAAGATTTTACTATTGAATTCTTTGTCAATCTGTCGTCTTTAACATCAGCGTTTAAGGTATTGTTAGCACGTTCTGTAGTGAATAGTGATAGTACTTTCAATCTTGACATAAATTCAACGAATATCAGGCTAACTGGTTGGTATTCTGTTTATATTAACCAACCGCATAACATAGTTACTAATACTTGGTACTATATCGCAGTCACAAGAGAAGGTAATGTTTTAAAGTTATACAAGGATGCTACTTTATTAGGGTCGTATACCGGAAATACAAACTTTCCCAATATAAATAATTTTACTTTTGGAGGCGACCCCTTGTCGGGCCCTGGTGCAACTATATTAGGCAATATTGATGAGGCAAGAATAACGAAACGTGCAAGGGTAATATCTTCTGTTCCTAGCGCTGCATTCCCTGATAGCTAAATTATGCCAGACGTAACCTACGCCGATCCAACCACTACTAGAACCCCGCTAAATTTTGATGTCTTGCCACCGATACAGCAAGCGTCACCAATAGTTAACCCTCCAGCAGTAAGGCAACCTTTCAGCGCACAGCAGGTTAGTACTGGACAGCTTGCACGACCAATAGATTACCATGCTCAACCTCAAAATATCCCCAGTGTTCAACAACAAATAAAACTTGATAGTGCAACATGGAAAACAATTGATATAACACCCAATTCTTCAGCTAGACCTAGAGTTTCTACCACCCAATCTGTACTAGCAGGAACAAATGTTGTTAGTGGCAATAACTTTGCACAAGAACAGGCTTTTGAGCAAGCTGCATACCTTCTAGGATGGTCATTGTCTGGTTTTTGGGATGGTGCAATTGAAGGGAAAAACTACCCGAATGAACAGCTTAGACTGAAGAGAGATTTCGCTGAGGATGGTGCTTACGCGATTGGCAATAAAGTTGGCGATCAGGTACGAAATATTGGGCAGCAAGGTAAAGCTAATTTAGAAGACCTCTGGAAGAATCGCCCCCAATTTGAAATTCCAACTATTCAAATTCCTAAATTTGATAGACCTAGAATACCAGATTTGAGCATTCCAAAAGTTCCAGAATTTGATATACCCCAACTGCCAAAAATTAAGTTTCCCGGACTACCAGAACCAACAGTACCAGAACCTAAAAGTAAACCACAACCTACAACAAAAGAGAAAGATATCCCAATTCCAAGGGAACCTAAAATAAAACCTATCCCAAAAAATCCTATTGACAGACTTAAAGCGACTGACTTAAGTCATTGCGGTAATGTTGATTTTTGGTTTGGTACGGGATTTATCGCTTTTCAAGATGGTACTACTGTTAGAACAAGCGTAGATACCGTAGTTCAAAATATTAGGTCTTGGTTTCCTTATCTTGATGAATCAGCCTTTAATTTAATTCAAGGTATTGGCACCGATGGCAATGTTCAGCGTTACTTAAAAGACAATACTTTTTATATTACTACACTAACCCGTCGTGCAATAAGTGCCGGGAAGTACGGCGTAGCTGCCACAAATCTTGATTTCCCTAAGATGTATGTGGCAGAAATAGGTGTTTCTATTCCGGCAACAAGAGCAAGCAATAGTGTCATAAATACAGCAATAGATTTGGGTTCTATTGATGGCATTGCGGGAGAATTGTTGCACTATCAAACTACAGTTCAAAGTGATAGCTGTCTTTTACCAGAACCTACACCAACTACCTCCACTCCACCACCATTACCACCACAGGATTGTGAATGTATGGGATGTTGCCCAGAGATTGATTACAGAAAAATTAAAGCGCTTATAGATGATGCAGTATCTCAGCTTGATGTAACTGCTGCAATGCCTCTTTCCTTCCAAATTAGACATGAAGGTGATACACCCCAGATGATAATTCAATTTGCTGAAAGAAAGAGCGCTGCAAATGGTAATAAACCTGCAAAGTATGATAGTGCAAAATATCCAATCACTGTACCTCACTGGAAAGGCGGACAGAATGATAAGCCTGCTTTACCACCATATAAAAAAGGTAATTGGGAAGGAATTTTGGTACTTGCTGATAATACTAAAGTGACAATAAATGCTCAAAATGAATCAGAATGTATAAAAATATTGAATGCTATTAAACCTTGGATAGACTCAAAGATGTTGGAAGGAAGCTACTTTAAAGGTGGCAAGATAACGACTAAAGAACCAATTAAAGAAACACAGGTCTACCCCAAATATGGCAGGTATTTTGGCAAAGGACAGAAAAATGGTAAACCTGACTGGAGAGTAGACTTCCCATAATGCAAAGATGTCCGAGACGAATAAAATGTCAAAGCGACAAAGACAACAAGCCTGATAAGAATGGCAAGCAGACATATATATCAATGAGTGATGCTTGCAAGACACTTTACCTTGATAGAAGTACTATTCGTTATCACATTATTCGTAAGCGGATAAGAGCATTTAAATCAGCTGGTAAATGGTGGCTGAATTTTGATGATGTAGAAACCTTCTCTAAGTGGAATAGCAGCAATTCACAAGTAGTTAAGTGAAACTCGGTCAAGGGTTAAGGCTCGATAGGGAGAGTAAGCGATTGTTAGTGACAACGACACCTTGTAGCCACTAGTTTTGATGTATTAAAGGAAACCAATTCTAGGTACATACTTATGGCTGCTAGCGTTACTACAGTTGCAACAACTCTTGAAGGTCAGTTATGGGAAGTTGCTGTTCGCGCCCAAATTGCTGAATTAGCGATTGATCCGGCAGACCGGCCCAACAATATCCAAACTTCAATTGATACTGAGAATCAACTCGTTACTATCACTTTTTCCGCCCCCGCCACATTTAGCGTGAGTGCTGCTGGTGCGTTGGTTGCTACTCCTACTGCTTACCTGCCGTAGGCTTTACGCGGGGTGAAACCCCCGCCTGATTGCAAACATTATTCAAAAATGGAAGACAATGGCAACTGATTCAAAGACTCAAGTTTATTTCATCAATCTTGGCGGTAGCGTGGGCAATATCGGTGCTATGCGTTTTGCGTGGCGCGGTAAGAAGAATCTGTACAAAAATATTGCGGATGGTCTAGGTGTTGTTCTAGCAAAGGATACTGATTCTGGGCTAATGTTCGGTGCTAATAACCCCCGTCCGGCACAAGTGAGAATTGGGTATACCGATGCTAATGGAAACAGCAAGTCAACGATTAGATTTTGTGAACCAGACAAAATCGGTGATGTGACGACTGGCGGCAAGTTGAACGGTAAAAAGGTATGGGTTGCTGGCAAGGAATACAATATCAACAACGTGGCAATTAAATCTAATTAATTGACATGGAATTAGCGGAAGGCTACCAAAATCTAAGAAACGATTACAACTGGAATATCAGATTTAATCAGCTAGTTAGTGGCAATAAAGATTTCGATGTTCCGAGAGAATTTACAACAGGAATTATTGCGGTTATTGGCGACACTACTAACATTAATCCAAGCAACGTAGTTGGGTATATTATGCAAACCGTAGATTTATTCCAAGTCGGCGGTATAGCACAAATCAACAATAGGATTACTATTCCCAACAAAAAACCTACGGTGATTTTATTTGAGAATTCCATTAGTCCGTATCGCATTAGATTTAAGTTTGCCTTCCCGGTAGGACATTGCACTCTTAAAGTGTGGGAAGCTATCCCAAAATAATTTTAAGTAATAAAAATAAGAATGAAATTTGATGTTAGCCTTGGCAGTTTTTTGCTGGCTTGCATTGGAGCTACTTCTGGTTGGATAGCTTGGTGGATCGGTAAACGTCAGCAAACGATTCAAAAAGCTGTCGCCGATGCTGAAAAAGCTCTTAATGATAAGCGAAATTTTGATCACCTTGTTAGAAACCAATCTGAGATTTCAAAAAATATCGCTTACGGCTTCCAAGATATTGAGAGCCAAATCGCCGATCAGAATAATGAGCTTAGGGAAATCAAAGCTTGGTTGATCCGTGGCAAGGCTAGCGAGTAACCCTCTGGGGATTCACTCTAGTAATTTGTCGGTGGCGTGGTGGCGATGGACTGGATAATCAAGTCGTAGTGACCTTGCACCGCCTCATCCCAAGTTGAGTAGAAGCGTTTTTCACGATCGCAACTCCCTCCAGTTACCAGTGACTCAAAAATCTTAGGTTTTTCAACAGTCCCAATATTTACGCCAGTAAATACAGTTGAAACGCTGATGGAACTATGAATGACAGAAAGGATCACTTGTGTGTTAGCAATTGTGCACCAGGCGGCCCATTCTTCAAAGTCAACAGGGATAGGGGTATGTCCGTCTAGTTTGTAGTAGGGAGTCATAATCTCCATTTTGTCTGTTCATTTCAAAAAGTCCCAACTTTCAGCCAATGGGACGTGCCAATAGGAGCATTCCACATATTCATCGGTTTGGGGATGCTTTTTAAAAGCGTGTCCCCCAGCAAAAAGTATTTCTGGATAATTGTCTAGCTCTGGGATTCGTATAGTTTTGCGTTCGCCGTCATCCCTAATTAAAGTAATCTCCATAATTCACTTTTCGTCACATTTTAACTGCTTAGTGGACACGCGAGAAAGTCCACTGGGCAGTAAGCGTTTTTAATTAAATTAGTCAAAGCTTTAGTGCTGTTTACCCTTGAAAATTGGGGCTTTTGGAGCATGACACCAACTCAATTTAGTCAAGAATTAGTCAAGCCCAAATTTAGAGCGCTGGAAGTAGTGGGTGACGAGGGATTTGAACCCGCAACCAATAGATTAAGAGTCTACTGCTCTACCGTTGAGCTAGTCACCCGCACGAATAACCATGATAGCACAACTTTTGACAATTTAGCTAGTGCTATGCCCAAAAAACGAATTAAAAGGGGAATTTGACGGTAAAGGTGGTTTGACCTGTTGCACTCTCTACATAAATTGAGCCGCCTAAATGTCTGACCATTTTCTGCACTAATGCCAATTCCAGCCCCGTGCCGCTATGTTTCCAAGGATCGTGTTTGGAAAGGTGATAAAAAGGTTCAAAAATCCGCGAGAGTTCATTGTTGGTAAGCTCTATTCCCGAATTGGTAATATTAAGCTCGACTGCATCCCCGATCAACTGAGCAGAGACTGAAATTAATTCCCCGGCTGGGGTGTATTTGCAGGCATGGTTGAGCAGTTCGGTGACAATCCGCTCCAAATCAGTGATATCTGTCTCTAAAGGTGGCAGTGCCCGATCTACAGTCAGGTTTAACTGCTGTCGCTGGCAGTTGGTGAGGTCTCGAAAAGACTCGATAATGGGATGAAGCCAGCTTTGAAAGTCAATGGCAATCAAGGTTGGGGGATCGGGTTCAGCTTCGAGATATGTGAGTGTGAGTAAGTCGTTAATTAACTTGCTTTCTCGCCCACACTCGTTATGCAGAATCTGCAAGAGTTGCGGGACTATTTCTATTTCTGATATTTCTGCTGGTGTGAGGACACTTTCGAGAGTTTGGACTGCAAGGCTAATGCTAGTTATTGGTGTCCGCAGTTCTTGGGATAAAGTTCTGAGAAATTGGTTTTTGAGCCGATCGCATTTTTCTAGTTCTTTTACCTGTGCCTGGTTTTGTTTGTAAAGCTGGGCTTGACGAATGGCGATCGCACATTCATTTGCTACCTGTTGCATTAGCTCAATTTCAAATTCGTCAAAAGCCTCTTGCGATCGTCTTGTCAGCCAAATATTTCCTAAAATTCCTTGAGGATCGAAAATTGGACAAGCCATCTGGGACATAACTAGCAATTTTGGTTCCCATCCCGGTAAAATTTCCAAAAATTGCAATGGTTGTTTTTGCAACAGCGGCTGATAAACTTCAAGATAATCTGCAATCTGTTTAGTTAATCCTTTACATTGAGGCAAATTAATACTGTATTCGTAAGCAATAGTAACTAGAGTTTGACAGGTACTGTAAAGTTCAATTTGGCAACGCTCAAGGTTTAGTAATTTTGCTAATTCCTGGGTAAGTGTCTGCAATACCTGAGTTTGATCCAGACTGTCGCGGATTTGTTCTGTCATACGTCGCACCAAGGCTTCAAAGTTTCGCACCTGCTGCAACTGACTAATGTGCTTCTGCTTTTGTAACTCCATCTTGGCTTTGAGATCCTGGAGTTGCTGATGCAGTTCTGCCTGTTGGACTGCAATGCCGATTTGAGTTGCCAACTGAAGAGCCAAGTCAGTTTCTGTTTGCTGCCATTGACGCGATTGGTGGCAATGCTGGGCAATCAATAACCCCCACATATCTTGCTCTTGGAAAATCGGCATGACAAGATTGGCTCTGATCTGCAAAGATGTCAGGAAATCTATATGGCAAGGATGCAAGCCGGCTGCATAAATATCTTCGACAACTTGAATGCAACCTTGTCTGTAATGTTCTGGATGTTTGCCAGTGAAGCAGGGATCGGTGATGTTTTTGCCCAATAGGGGATCGCTTGTAACTACAGTTGATTCGGCAATGATTACTCCACTGCCATCAGCCTCGAAACGATAAATCAACACGCGATCGCAATTCAAAAATTGCCGCAGTTCAATTGTAGTCTGATGCAGAATTGTCTCTAATTCTACTGATTGGTGAATCCGTCCAGCGATCGCTTCTAGCAGTTGCTCTCGTTCAACCTGGAGTGCAACTGCTTGTTCTGCTTGCTTTACAGAAGTAATATTGCTACTAGTACCAATCAATCGATAAACCTTGGAGTTAGCATCTTTTAGTGGCGTGAGAGTTGTACTCCACCAAGTGGGAACTCCCTGAAATTGCAAACATTGTTCGTAAGAAATAGTTGTGCCGAATCGCACGCAGTCAGCATAATGTTGACGCACCTTTGCAGCATCAATAGCAGAGAGAATATCCTCTGGTTTTTTGCCCCGGAGATCGTCTGAGCGAATCCCTATCCACCGCTCATGAGTAGGATTAAGTGCCACATATCGGAAATCTCCATCCTCCAAAACATCAACTACAAATATTGATGCCTGTACAGAATCATAAATGCTTAGTAGAAACTGCTCGCTACTACTTTTTTCATCTACTTCTTTGCCGAAAAGAATTTGAGGTGGTGATAATTTTGTCAACTCCATAGTTGATTCCACTGGATTTATATTCATACGAGAGTCCCACTCTTGTATTACTGACTCTTCTAGGCGTTCTCTTGTCGTTAAGCTTGTAGTAGATGCACTTTAGCGCCTATAGCAAAGTGTTGTCAGCTGTTGCTCATCGAAATTGTGATCTTTCTCTACTTCTTGTCAGAAATCTAGGAAAGCTAATAGGAGTCAGCTTAACAAAATCCTGCTTTTTGAAGCTGAAAATACATTTGCAGGTGAGGGCAAATTTACTGCAATTTATTTTTAACAGTTTTTTAAAATTCTTGCATATATCTAAGTGCAAACCTAAATATATATCAATTAAGTTTATAATTCTTAATAAAAATGCGATTAATAGCGTCTGTGGCAACTTACAATCGCAATTTATGAGCATTGATTCCTGTGAGGATACCAACTAGCAGCCAAGTGATGCCTAAGCCGATGACTTCACCTAAAAATAACTGACTTAAGTAGCGCCAGATGATCCCCGCAGCAGAACCCACAGGGACAGCAACCGCCCAACTTGCCGCAGAGACGAATATCCATCGCCAAGCTACAGGCTGGGGAATGGCTAACCATTGTGCCAATCCAATCCCCAAGCCGCCAAGGGCACCATAAACCGCCCCTGACAAGATTCTCACGGGAAGAATCTGAGTGCTAGGTACAATCCAACCCACCGCACCAATACCGATTGCAGTAATAATACTCCAACCCAAAAGACTTGACAAAATCCACCTGATACAACATATAGGTTGTTTGAGAAGACAACCTTGAGGAAGTGCGATCGCAAATCCGCCGATAGCAGCTTCTAGCACCCCAACATCTGGCTTTTCACCGACTTCAATTAAGAGTAAACTCAATAAAAATCCGCCAAAAGTAGCTAAAGTCCACAGCAATGTAAAGCCAAATTTAGTATTATTAGGCGCGAATGGCATCAAAGTTTCTTTGTTTGTAATAGTCTGACAGTTTTTGCATTAAACATCTCAAAAAAACCTTTGCGTCGCTGTTGGGGTGATTCAGGTACAATGTAACCCCAGAGACTCTCCCAGTAGAAAAAGGAGATACCATCAAAATTGCGATCGCGTACTACCTGAACCTGTTCTCTAACTTGTGCCATTTTTACCGGATTACCTACTGTTCCCGTTGATATCCCAATACCTACAGGAATTAGACTTTGAGCTAATTTTATCGATGGAAGTTCTAGTTGAGCGATAAAAGACTTTTTGTCATTTCGATATACCTGCAAAATCAACTCATTAACTAAACCTTTTTTTACCCAATTTTCCCAATCTTGCAAATAGTATTTATAAGCAAAAGCTTGATAGTTGGGAGACAGAGATATTTTGATTTTGGGCTTAACTGCCTTCACAGCTTGATAGATTTCTGCCATAAAATCAGTAATTTTATCTGCCCGCCACCGCATCCATTCTGGGTTAAAAGGGTCATTAGGGGGACTTTTGCCTTGATGTTCTTGCTGGTAGAGTTCAATAGTGAAGCGATCGTAGCCGAACTGTACAGGCATCCCAAAATGGTCGTCAAGCTGAATACCATCCACATCATAATCCCTGACTACTTCTAAAATTAACCCTTGGATAAACTCTTGTACTTGTGGATGTAAGGGGTTTAGCCAAGCCTGTTTAGTTATTAAAAGATTGTCGATTTCTTCTGGTGGAGCATCTTGAATAGAGTTTATACCTTCTTGCCCAATTGTCAACCAGTCAGGATAACGCCTTGCTAATTGTGAGTAATGCGGCGTCATGAACCCGTATTCAAACCAGGGAATGACTCTCAAATCTTTATTTTTGGCAAGTGTGATTATTTTTGCTAAAACATCCTGTCCACCGTGCATAAAGTTAAGCAAAGGTTGAGTTTCTGATCCTGTAGTTATTTTAGCTACAGTACTTTTATAAAAAGTATGTCCTCGGTTCCAAACTACAGGATAAATCGTATTAAAGTTGAGAGTTGATAACTGATTTATGGCACGGTTAATACCCCAAGGGACAAATAGTACACCACTAGCAACATTAGTAAGCCAAACGCCGCGAATTTCTGTAGTTAAAGGACTGGTTTTTTGGGAATAAACTGGCAGTGAAGAGGGTAAAAAAACTGTTAAAGTGACTACTAATCCCAAACACAGCAAGTAAGCAACACAACGGCGAGCAACCCGATTCATTTGTAAGCGTGACCTAGTGCGATCGGAATATATATAACTACAAAATAAAGTTGTAATCCTCCGGATGATGTAAAGAAATGATGATTCAGAATTCAGAAGTCAGAACTCAGGAGTCAGAATATTTGAAATAATACGGAGCCAGTTTTGGTTAAGAATATACTTGACGATACCAAAACCTAATAAATTCTAAATCCAAACTCCTTAACTCCTAACTCAATACCATTCAAAGCGCTACTTGTACAAAATCGTGGGTTTTTGAGACGCGATAAATCGCCGTCTCTACAAGTGTTTTGGTTTTATCCTGTATTGACTCCTGACTCCTGAATTTTGATTCCTGAATTCTTTATTCTTAAAATCTTTCCACGCCTTCAAATCGCTTGAGTGCTGATGTATTTGCTGCTTCACCACAAGTCCGTGGTGTGGGGAATATCTTTTCAGGATTTGCTAACCCTTTAGGATTAAAAACTTGCCGCACCCATTGCATAGTTTCTAAATCAACTTGGCTAAACATCTGTGGCATATAGCACTTTTTCTCTTCACCGATGCCATGTTCGCCAGAAATACTACCACCGACTTGGACGCAAAGTTTGAGAATTTTTCCACCCATTTCTTCTACTTGCTCTAATGCACCAGACACAGAATTATCATAAAGAATTAGCGGATGAAGATTGCCATCGCCAGCATGAAACACATTAGCAACACGATAACCGTATTGTTTACTTAACGCCTCAATTTCATGTAAAACATAAGGTAACTGAGTCCGGGGAATTACACCATCTTGCACATAATAATCTGGGCTTAAATGCCCAGCCGCAGCAAAAGCAGCTTTGCGTCCTTTCCATAATTTCAAACGAGTTTCTGGGTCAGTAGCAGAAGTGACATTCCGCGCCCCATTCTTTTTACAGATTTCGGTAACTCGCTGCTTATTCCCTGCAACTTCCACTTCTAAACCGTCAATTTCTATTAGTAAAATAGCTGTTGCATCGCGGGGATAACAATTAGTTGCGACAACATCTTCAACTGCATTGATGCTGAAGTTGTCCATCATTTCCATACCACCAGGAATAATGCCAGCGCTGATGATGTCAGAAACAGTTGCCCCGGCAGCTTCAATACTAGTAAAATCTGCCAAAAGCACACAAATTGATTCTGCACTTTTGAGAATTCGCAACGTAATTTCTGTGGCAATTCCTAAAGTACCTTCGGAACCAACAAAAACACCTGTTAAATCATAACCAGGCATTTCTGGAATTTGTCCACCTATATCGATAATTTCCCCTTCTGGCGTGACAATTTTTAATCCTAAAACGTGGTTAGTAGTAACGCCGTATTTAAGACAATGTACGCCACCAGAATTTTCGGCAATGTTGCCCCCAATAGAGCAGATAATTTGACTAGAAGGGTCAGGAGCATAGTAAAATCCAGCACCACTAACAGCTTGTGTTACCCAACTATTAATCACCCCTGGTTGTACAACAGTCCGTTGATTTTCTAAATCAATGCTGAGGATTTGCCGCATTAAGGAAGTAACAATTAAAACAGAATCTTCTAATGGTAAAGCGCCGCCAGATAGACCAGTACCAGAGCCACGTGCGATGAAGGGTATAGAATATTGATTGCATATCTTCACAACTTGGGCAACTTGTTCTGTAGTTCTGGGTAACACCACCACAGCCGGACGTTGGCGATAGCCAGTTAAACCATCACATTCATAAGTAATGAGTTCTTCGCGGCGTTGCACCACACCATTTTTGCCAAGGACAACCTCGAATGCTTTGAGAATGGGTTTCCAGTTGCGTTGTTTTTTATCTTGGGTAAGCATAGTTTTTTAAAGTTCAAGGTAGATGTTGCAGGCTGGTTAGTATAGCTGTAATTACTATTGTTGCAAGAATAGCAGTCAAAAGTGAGTAAAAGCGATCGCACGATTTGAGTATGGAAGGTGCGATCACATTTGATGGAGAGGAAAAAGTTGCTTGGCTTGAACAATAACAAAATAGCCTTTAAAGTGTTAGGTTTTGCTCTTCAACACAACCAACTGCCTACAAAATCTAATCCTGAGTCTCTTGAGATATCAGAGCAGTTCGTTTTGCATATATACGTAAAATATTGTCATTTTTAAAAATATATGCATAAATATATTTATAGCCGTGTATATATATCAGAAAAAAAATATGTCTAGTAGCATATATGATTTGCCAAGCGATGTGGGCAAAACTTTGTCCGAGTTGAGAAAAATAGCAAAAAAGAAGCAAGCTGATATTGCAGCAAGTATAAACGTAGCGCAAAGCCACATTTCACGTATAGAGAAAGAGAAAGTTACTCCTACAAGCCAGGAAGTAGAGGGATATATTAATACTGTTGGTACGAAAGAGGCAAAGGATTACTTAGCATTTTTGAAACCTTGGAAGATTTTGAAGCGCCCATCATTCAATAATCCACAGAGAGAAGAGTTATGGAAAGCAGAAATTTCTCTTCGAGAATTGCAACAATTAATCTTTGAAGGGGCATCTGATTTTGTAATACGTCAAGCAGAGATGTATCAAAATACTGTTCGGAAAGAGGCTGAATATCTTGCATCTCTTGAACACTCGATTATATATACAGGCTCAATTGGTGTGGGTAAAACAACAGCTGTTGGCAAGTTGACAGGGTTAACAATTCCACAAGAGAAACAATTAACTCGTCAAAGTGTTCTTGCAGTAGGGACTGGTAGGACAACGGTTTGTGAAGTTGCTATCCGATGCGGAGAAAAATTTGGAATACGTGTCAAGCCTTATTCCTTGGATGAAATAAACAAATTGCTTGAATATATATGCATGGATAGCAATAATAGTAATGAGGAAAACCAAGAGAATCAACAAGAAGTAGTTTCTCAAGAAATCCAGCGTTTGCTATTTAATATGGCTGGATTGAAACGAGAAACTTTTACAGAGTTAGCGAAACAGCATGAAAATCCAGAACCTCTATTTTTGAAGTTTTCAGAGATGTTAAAGCTTCAAGAAAGATCGCGAGAGGAAATTTGGTTTGATAAAACATCTAACCAGACAGGTATAGAATGGCTAAAAGAGACCTTTCGATTAATCAATTATGGTCTCCATAAAGAATTTTCCGTGCCAAGACGGATTGATGTTATGGTTCCAGACACATTCTTTCAGTCCTCTAGCTATGACTTAGAGATTATTGATACAAGGGGTTTAGATAAGG
This sequence comes from Nostoc sp. DedQUE04, assembly GCF_034530995.1. Taxonomy (NCBI): domain Bacteria; kingdom Bacillati; phylum Cyanobacteriota; class Cyanophyceae; order Nostocales; family Nostocaceae; genus Nostoc; species Nostoc sp. DedQUE04. The sequence goes on from NZ_JAVRCA010000016.1 coordinate 31,527, forward strand.
ATGGTACAGCAATCCGACGCGATTTAATGGACTGTCTTAATAACCAACGAAGCTTGACAGTGTTTTGTTCTCGCTTTAATGATGCACCAGGTAGTGAGATACGCGATCTGATTAATACCCTGATTCAAAATGGTTCTGAGAAAGTATTACAAGAGCGTGTAGTCATTCTTGTTCTTCCGAAAAATGACGAAGCTTATAACAAGACTAATGATGCTGGAGACTTAGTAGATTCAAAAGAAGAAGCATATAATCTAAAGTGTGAAGAAGTACAGACTGCATTACAGCCACTACTTAAACAAATCGATGTAAAAGATATACCAATTCTATTTTTTAATGCTCAACCAGAACAGGACAATCCTGCGGAGATAGCTCAGGCTCTAATTGAGAAACTGGATAAATTACGGTTGAATTATGCTAAACGTCTATCCAGTACAGTAGAGGCTATAAACGCTTTGATTAGAAATCAAAAAGAACATAATGCACAGAAGGCATACGAAATAGTTAACAATCAATTAAAGATTTTTTTAGATCGATGGCAGGGAAAGCCTCTATATTTTGGGCGTATTCATGAGAAGCTATTAATACCAGAAATGCGAAAAACTCATGCAGGTACAGTACGCGCAACCACACGCCGTAATGGAACCTTAGACAAGTTTGATGTCTATTTACTTCTTGGTAATGGTTCTAAGTTTGTTGCCTGGAACACTACTATGCCTATTTTTCACGAGTTAAAAGGAATACTTCAAAATTTAGTTGGAGATTCTCTAGTCAAAGAATACGCAGATAATTTTGTAAATGAAGTATTATCGAATTGGGATGAATGGCATCAAGAATTCCTTACCTACTCAGAACAAATCGGGGAACAAATTTTTAAAGGTACTCTGATAAAGAGCGATATCTGGAAAGAGTGTGTGGTTATAAAAGGTTCAGGATTTCGTGATGAAGTAATTAGTAAACTTAAACGATGGTTTACTGCTACCGATCAACAGCACTTACACGACTTATTAAATAAAAGTATTGAAGAAGCGTGGCAAGAAAAAGTTTTTGGAAAATTAAACAAATTGATAGGTAATATTTAAACCTAAAAGTCATGATATAAAGGATAAAATCATGGTTCAGGAAGTTCTAATTAATGATGATGATTTCTATGTGCCAGATGCTAACCAGCTAGTCACTGAAAATGATACACCTGTGGATAATTTTGCATCTGCCAAACAACAACGCCTTTTAGTCGGATCTCTTTACAGTTCTCTACAAAACCAAACTTTTTTAGCTGAAGCTAATGTAGGTATTTACTACACAGACCTTCAGCCCCCCATTGTGCCTGATGTCTTTCTCAGCTTAGATGTCCAAGTGCCTCAAAATTGGTGGGAAAAACAAAATCGTTGTTATATGGTTTGGCGTTTTGGCAAACCTCCAGAAGTTGTCCTCGAAATTGTCTCTAATAAAGAAGGTGATGAACTGGGCAAAAAGCTGGAAATTTATGAACACATGCGGGCTAGTTACTACATCGTATATGACCCAAACCAGCAATTAGGAGAAAAAGTACTACGCATTTATGAACTTAGAGGAAGGCGCTACTTTGAAACTTCAGAAAATTGGTTAGAACAAGTTGGTTTAGGTATAACTCTGTGGGAAGGTGAATTTGAAAGCAGACAAAATAATTGGTTACGCTGGTGCTACCAAGATGGTAATGTTTTATCGACTGGAGATGAACGCGCTTCCATAGCCGAACAACGTGCCCAAATGCTAGCAGAAAGGCTACGGGCTATGGGCGTAGATCCCGACAATCTGTAGAACACTAACAGTAAAGGCGCAAAGTTTTTTGCGTTTCTGCATGAGTTTATAATTCTCACGAACTTGTGCAACTTATAAACTCATTTATCCGATGCCAAACCTTCTCTAATAAATTAGGATCATCTGAATCAAACCATTCAATTTGCGGATATGCTCGAAACCAAGTGCGTTGTCGCTTGGCAAATTGTCGGGTATGCAAAATTGTTAATTCTTTTGCTTCATCTAAGGAAATATCCCCAGCCAGATATTGTTTAATTTCTTGATAGCCCAAAGTATTCAACAAAGACAAATCAGCGCCATATTTTTGACAAAGATACTCCACCTCAGCAACCAAACCATTTGTTATCATTTGCTCAGTACGCTGTTGAATACGAGCAAGCAACTTTTCAACATTGCAATCTAAACCAATTTGCAAAATCGGATAATTCGGCGGATTCTCCCCTTGCTGTTCTGAAATGGGATAACCAGTGACATAATATACCTCTAAGGCTCTTAAAGTTCGCACTAAATCATTGCCATGAATTTTTTGTGCGGCAACGGGATCGACTTGTTGTAAAATTGCGTGGAGTTGTGGTTGTCCGAGAGATTCAAGCTGCGATCGCAATTCCATCTGTGGTGCAACTCTCGGAATTTGCATCCCTTGGACAATCGAACGTATATATAAACCAGTGCCACCAACTAGAAACAGTGGTGTAACGCCAACAGAAGCAATTAAGGCTTGTGTTTGCTGCTGATAATCTGATACTGTCATCATATCTGCTGGATTGCAGATATCTATTAAATAGTGTGGCACCAATCTTTGTTCAGCTACAGTTGGTTTAGCTGTCCCAATATCAAACTCACGGTAAACTTGACGAGAATCAGCACTGAGAATTACAGAACCCAAACGCATCGCCAAAGCCAAAGCCAAACCCGATTTACCCGTTGCCGTTGCTCCACAAATCACAATTAATTTAGTCATTAGTCATTAGTCATTTGTCATTTGTTATGGGGCATTAGGCATTGGGCATTGGGCATTGGAAAGAGGACTTGGAGACAAGGAGAATTGGGGACAAGGGGAAAGACTTGTTGTAAGTTCTAAACTTTTGTCACCTTGTCACCTTGCTTCCCCTGCTTACCCTGCTCCCCCAGCCCCTCTGCTCCCCTGCTCCCCTGCTCCTCTGCTCCCCCAGCCCCTCTGCTCCCCCAGCCCCTCTGCCTCCCTTGCCCTCTTCCACGGTACTGCAACCCCAGTATAAACTTCTCTTGAAAATGCCCTACAGACGCCAGCAAGGCTTTTGTGTTACAATTTTGGAGTGTTTTTACTTTTATTTGCCTTTCGGCGATTTTAAACCCACGCATCAGGAGAGTTTACATGACGAGCAGTTACAGTGCCGATCAGATTCAAGTTCTGGAAGGTCTGGAAGCCGTCCGCAAAAGACCAGGAATGTACATCGGTACCACTGGGCCGCGAGGACTCCACCATTTAGTTTACGAGGTGGTGGACAATTCAATCGATGAGGCTTTGGCGGGTCATTGCACTCATATAGAAGTGGATATCAACGCTGATGGTTCGGTGACTGTAACAGATGATGGTCGCGGTATTCCCGTAGATACTCACTCGCGTACCGGGAAATCGGCTTTGGAAACCGTAATGACGGTACTGCACGCCGGTGGTAAGTTTGGCGGTGGTGGTTACAAAGTTTCTGGAGGATTGCACGGGGTTGGTATTTCTGTTGTTAATGCCTTATCTGAAGTTGTAGAAGTTACGGTTTGGCGAGATAAAAAGGTTCATCTTCAGCGCTATGAACGTGGTGTCCCAGTTAGTGAACTGCAAGTCAAGCCTTACAAAGAAGCTAGAACTGGAACTTCTGTTACTTTTAAGCCGGATGTCCAAATATTCACTACTAGCATTGAGTTTGATTACATCACTTTATCAGGTCGCCTACGGGAATTGGCGTATCTGAATGCAGGTGTCAAAATTACTTTTACTGACCACCGTTTAGAACTACTAAAAAGCGATACAGCTAAGGTAGAAACCTACGAGTACAAGGGTGGGATCAAAGAGTACATTGCGTACATGAACCGCGAGAAGCAACCGCTGCATGAAGAAATTATCTATGTGCAGGGGGAACGGAACAATGTACAAGTGGAAGTTTCTTTGCAGTGGTGTACTGATGCTTACACGGATAATGTACTAGGTTTTGCTAACAATATTCGCACGGTGGATGGTGGTACGCACTTAGAAGGGTTAAAAGCAGTTCTGACTCGGACATTAAATGCGATCGCCCGCAAACGAAATAAAATTAAAGAGAATGAACCTAACCTCAGTGGCGAACACGTCCGTGAAGGTTTGACTGCGGTAATTTCGGTTAAAGTCCCCGATCCCGAATTTGAAGGACAAACTAAGACTAAACTCGGTAACACCGAAGTTCGCGGTATTGTGGATTCCTTGGTGGGAGAAGTCCTCACTGAGTACCTAGAATTTCATCCCAGCGTTGCTGATTCAATTTTAGATAAAGCTATCCAAGCTTTCAAAGCCGCAGAAGCAGCGCGTCATGCACGGGAATTAGTTCGACGCAAATCTGTACTGGAATCTTCACCATTACCCGGTAAATTGGCAGATTGTAGTTCTCGCGATCCTGGCGAATCCGAGATATTCATCGTAGAAGGGGACTCAGCCGGCGGGAGTGCCAAACAAGGACGCGATCGCCGTACTCAAGCTATCTTGCCTCTACGTGGTAAAATTCTCAACATTGAAAAAACCGACGACGCTAAAATTTATAAAAATAACGAAGTTCAAGCGTTAATTACAGCCCTCGGTTTAGGTGTCAAAGGTGATGAATTCGATTCCACCCAACTGCGCTATCACCGGATAGTCATCATGACTGATGCTGACGTAGATGGAGCGCACATTCGGACTTTGTTGTTAACATTCTTCTATCGATATCAGCGATCGCTCATCGAACAAGGCTTTATTTATATTGCTTGTCCCCCACTGTATAAAGTAGAACGGGGACGTAATCATGAGTACTGCTATAGCGATCGCGAAAAAAATCAAGCGATCGCCAAATTTCCGGCTAACGCCAACTATACCATCCAACGCTTCAAAGGTTTGGGTGAAATGATGCCACAACAACTATGGGACACCACCATGAACCCAGAAACTCGTAAAATGAAGCAAGTCGAAATTGAGGATGCCGCCGAAGCCGATCGTATCTTCACAATTTTAATGGGCGATCGGGTCGCACCCAGACGAGAATTTATCGAAACCTATGGCTCTAAACTCAACTTCACCGATCTAGATATCTAAATACCAGCAGTCCTAAATCATTCATAAAAAACAAGATCCCCGATTTCTTTGAGAAATCGGGGATCTTTAGCTTTCAAGTATTGCTTGACATTGCTGCAACACAGCGCAAGGGACGTAGGAGAGGGACTGGGGGAGAGATCAAAATAGCACTCGTCGAACTCACGTATTTTAGTAAAGACTTTATATCCAAAATCTTATAAAAACTACCTCTTTTGGTTGATGACAAATTATGTATTTTAGAAAAAATTCGGATTAATATTTTTCCCACTACAAATTATGTCGTTAGATGAGTGACTATATTCACAAATTCATTAACTATTGTTAATAATTCCTTATTAACTGGATTCTACACAAAGCTATGAAAGTGAGCAAAAGCATAGTAGGAACATTGTTCAATATTATTGGCATCGGTAGCTTAGTTGCTCTGTCTGCCTGCGCTCAACCTGTTGTAGAAACTCCTACAGCAACTGTCCCTTCAACAACTGTCTTGCCCGTCACGCCAACTCCTACTCTCACTATTGCCACCCAAAATTTAGCAGAATTGGCAAAGTCAGCAGCTAGTCAAGGACAGTTTAAAACTCTTATCCAAGCAGTGCAAGCTGCCGGATTAACTGAACAATTGGCGACACCAGGCCCTTATACAGTATTTGCACCTACTGACGCTGCTTTCTCTGCTTTACCAAAAGCTACTCTAGACCAACTCTTACAACCAGCAAACAAACAACAATTAGTCAAGCTTCTGTCCTACCACCTCATACCTGGAGGAATTACCTCGCAGCAATTGACATCTGGAGAAGTTAAAACAGTTGAGGGTAGTCCGGTTAAAATCGCAGTCGATCGTGCCAGCAACTCAATCACAGTCAACAACGCTAAGGTGACTCAGCCAGACATCCCAGCTAGCAACGGCATCGTTCATGTAGTTGATCGGGTACTTGTGCCACCTAATTTTCCTGCAAGTCTAAACACCACCCCAACACCACGCTAATTCTGCAAAGTTCATAGTCTCCAGTTTTCAACTTTGAAAGCCATTGTGATTTTGAATTAATCTCTAATAATCAATAAAAAAAATTAAGTTGACTTGTCATACAAGTGATAGGCTTTACTACAAAAACTACATAAATTTCATTTTTTCGCTTGCAAAGTCATATAATTTACCAATTGTCAATATTGTCAAAACAATCAATGCTCAATTGTTAGCAAAACTACCAACTTTATCGGAAAGTTAGTCCAGATAATACTCTTTGCTCTGACTCGCTGATTAATTTGAACCACTAGCTAGAAACACATTTGTTATGCTTTAAGGAAATAACTAAATATCATCTATCCAACAGCAATTAATAAGTATTTTGAGGATTTCTCATCATCAGATGACAGAAAATTACTGAGATAAAAGTATTGAAATTTACAATCAATTTACGTAAAAAGATTTTGTCACTAAATCATCAGGTAATCTGCTGGGTTCTCTGTGTTCGAGGTAATAGCTGTTGGAAGTACACAACATAAGGCTGAAAACTTGTTAATATCTTCATGTAGTGCTGTGGCGATCGCGATCGTCTTGTATGTATCTAATGTACTTTTGCCTAAGAGTAAGACAAGATTGGCAAGTTCGCAGGACAAATTGTTTTTGAATTGATTAAAATATCCTTGTATACAATAAAAAAAGTTTGTCAAGTTTCATAGGGCTGAAATCACCACAGTGCGCTAACGTGTGAATAAGACCAAATTAGTAAACCTAAATCGATCTGCGATCGCATCGATTCTGCCACCGCCTCAACTCCTCAGTTAAGGTAGTTAGTACGCAAAAGGTTAACTGCTTTCAGGCAAACACCACCGTTGTTGTATTTACCCAAGGACAATACCCGTTTTAGTCTAAGGGATGCTTAATTTATGAAGGAAATGTAAAAATGGTTAGGTTAAGAGGAATAGTCTGAGTTAACATATAATTCACTCTTTCTCAGTAATTAATGTTGTGTAAAATACATGAAATTCGGCATAAGCAAGCGTACTTACTTCGTAATGTAATAAGAGCGTCACTGCAATTCCGAAAAGTAGAGAAAAAATTTCCGGGTATAAATCCCGTTTTCAATGTCTTTTTGGTGAAAGTAGCTAAAAGTTGCTTAATGAATTCATGATTAATACACAAAAAGAGTGCAATTTCTGTGAAACAGGCTACAATCGGAAGAGTCTTTATACAAAAATCTGCCAACAGTATGAACTCATTTGTATAGAGTGGTAAATTTTTTGATAAAGGCGAGTCTTTCTTTTGACCAGTTAGTTGAAAGCAATATGTGATAGCAACACATATAACATTTACTAAAGTGAGCAAGTCACCTTTAGTAGTTGCTTAAACTAAAGTAAAAACCCTCCTACCGGAGGTCTAAAACTTCCGAAAATATCTCTGGCAAATCTGCCAAAAAGCTTATTTTCGGTTGGCAATTGGCTCGTTTAAAAGAGCAGTAAACACATCTTGAGTAATTGATTCTGCAAGGAGCATGAGGAACGCGGCATGAACCAGGCTAACAACGTACTCGAAAGCATATATCAGCCTGACCTAGAAATAATGAATCAGCCTGAGCTCGAGTTAGAAGAACTCTTAATAGACGATGAAGAGGACTTGCTGATCGTAGATGAAGGTGACGAGGAATTTTTAGAGCCTCAGTCTGATGAGGACGACGCAAAGTCTGGAAAAGCCGCTAAATCGCGTCGTCGGACACAAAGCAAGAAAAAGCATTACACAGAAGATTCAATTCGGCTTTACTTGCAAGAAATTGGTAGAATTCGTCTGTTGCGGGCAGACGAAGAAATTGAATTGGCGCGGAAAATAGCCGATTTGCTGGAATTAGAGAGAGTACGCGAAAGACTCTCGGAGCAATTAGATCGCGATCCTCGAGATAGTGAATGGGCAGAAGCAGTACAACTGCCACTACCAGCCTTTCGTTATCGCCTCCATGTTGGTCGTCGGGCGAAAGACAAGATGGTGCAATCTAACCTCCGTCTTGTAGTTTCAATTGCTAAGAAATACATGAATCGTGGTTTGTCGTTCCAGGACTTAATTCAGGAAGGCAGTCTCGGTTTGATTCGTGCCGCTGAAAAGTTTGACCACGAAAAAGGTTATAAGTTTTCTACATACGCTACATGGTGGATTCGTCAAGCAATTACCCGCGCGATCGCAGATCAATCCCGCACAATTCGGCTTCCAGTTCACCTTTACGAAACCATTTCTCGGATTAAGAAAACTACCAAGTTACTATCTCAAGAAATGGGTCGCAAACCCACCGAGGAAGAAATCGCTACTCGCATGGAAATGACCATTGAGAAGTTGCGGTTTATTGCGAAATCTGCCCAGTTACCAATTTCATTAGAAACGCCAATTGGTAAAGAAGAAGATTCTCGATTGGGCGATTTTATTGAATCCGATGGTGAGACACCAGAAGACCAAGTTTCCAAAAATCTTCTGCGCGAAGACCTTGAAAAAGTCCTCGACAGTCTCAGCCCACGCGAACGCGACGTTCTCAGACTGCGTTACGGTTTGGATGATGGTCGGATGAAGACCCTTGAGGAAATCGGACAGATTTTCAACGTCACCCGCGAACGGATTCGTCAAATTGAGGCGAAAGCACTCCGCAAGTTACGCCATCCAAATCGTAACAGCGTTCTCAAGGAATATATTCGGTAGTCAATTAGTCATTAGTCATTAGTCATTAGTCATTGGTCATTAGTGAATAAGCAAATGACAAATGACAACTGACAAATGACAAAAAAATAAAACCTGGTAGTGAATTAGCACTCCAGGTTTTTTTATTTATAGGTCATCTTAAATATTAAAACTTATTATAGGATGCCCCAAAAATGTAGAAATCCTTGACCAGAAAAAAGCTCAACCAAAACGGCTGCTAAAAAGCCAATCATTGCCAAGCGACCGTTCCAAATTTCTGCTTGTGGGGTAAAGCCCCAACGCCAAGCGTTGCGATCTTCAATTACGGGAGTAGTGACTTTTGTTGTGGTTGCATTTGTCATGGTTAGAACTCCAAATTCAATTTTTAATGTTTATTGCCTTATGTAAACTAATATAACAAATATTTTCATAAAGGCAACATTTTTTATATTTTTGTTTCCATAGCTTGACATAAATAGAAATAGCTATTTATACAGACTAAAACATCAGCCTTCAGTAAGAGTTTCTGAGATAGAGAAATGTTATTCAGACTTTTAGCTTGATAAATAATCTCATTAATTTAGTTAAATTGCTTGATTTTCAATATATTTTGCCTTTTAAAATAAAAAAATTATTGAGAATTTAAGTTACTACCAGACAATTTCCATTTCTTTTGCAGTCGAGACCAAACCAAGCTTCTCGTAGATATGTTTACCATCCTCAGTGGCGTGAAGCCAGAGGCGTTTTGCCTCAGTTGCTCTCACAAAGCTGATAATTTCCTTTAATAATGCTGTTGCAATTCCCTGTCCTCGCCACATCGGAATTGTATAAACGTTCATAATGTAGCCTTCTAAGCCTGAGAAATTGCCGTTGTAAGGGGGTCGTTGAAAAAAAACCAAGCCGCTAGTGGCAACAATTTGGTTATTCACTTCAGCTACCCAAGCTAAAAACTCACCCGTCGGCATTTTTTCGCCAAGATATTTTCGAGTTGCTTCTGCTAGGTTTGTGGTGTCAGAGTCACCTTTAATATCGCCAGCTTCCCGCAGGAGTTCGAGACGCAGTTGGATTAGCGCCTCTAAATCCTGCAAGTTGGCTTGTCGCAAGTTGAACATCACCTTAATTTACGATCGCACTTCCGCCACGGTGATGATTTTTTCATCGCGGTTGAGTTGGAGGATGCTTTCACCTTTGACATCCCTACCTAAAAGCGGCACTGTTTCCACAGGTATGCGTACTACCCGCTCCTTATTCGTTACTAAAGCTATCTCGCCAGATGCGATTGCCATCACCATACCAGCTAAGTTGTCAGTTTTGCTAGCAAATTTCAGCGCTTGCGTGCCTAAATCACCGCGATTAGCCGCTCTTAACTGACTCGCAGCCATCCGCTTGGCATATCCTTCTTGAGTAACTAGCAGCAGTTGGTCGTCTTTACCGACAGTGACACAGCCAACCATTTGCTGATTTCTCAATAGTCGAAATGCTTGTAAACCCATTGCTGTGCGTCCCATGACCGGCAATTGTTCATCATTAACTGCAAAGCGCAACATTCGCCCACCGGAACTAGCTAAAATCAGATGCTCCCCTGGAGCGGTGAACTGGGTGAATGACAATTCATCATCATCTTTGAGCTTCAAAATTGTGATTCCGCGCCGAGTCAGGTTAGTGAATTCTCCCAAAGACAGACGCTTAATTCTTCCCTGTTTTGTTAGGAGAATCATCTGCCTAGTTTCGAGGTTTTCCGGCAGTAAAAAGCGGCTGACCACAGCTTCTTGAGTGCCTTGAGCAGTACTACTGAGCATAGCGATCAAAGGTTTTCCCCGTGGAGAACGCCCAGTCGTTGGGGGAATTTCTCCCACATTCACCGGATACACTTTGCCACCACCAGTTAGTATTAGCAAGTCTTTCCCTGTGTCGGTCAACACAGTTTGGATAATGAAGTCATGATCGTGTAGACCATTTTCAGCTTTTGACTTTCTCCCAGATGGCTGGGTGCGGCGAACATAACCTCGTTGAGTAAATTCTAAAATAGCTTCCTCTACTGGTTCAGAAGATTTAAGTTCCTCCTCCTCTGCGCCTCTGCCCCTCTGCTCCTCTGCCCTAGACTTTTGCTCCTCTGCAATTTTCGTGCGTCGGGGATCGCTGTACTTGCGCTTGAGCGATCGCAAATCTTTTTTCAGCGCCTTCAATAATTCGCGGCGATCGTTGAGTAATTGCTCCAATAAACTAATTTGTTCGCTGATCTGCTCAAATTCCTGCTGCAAATTTTGCTGTTCTAAACTAGTGAGGCGACGCAACGGCATAGCGAGAATTGCATCTCCTTGTACCTCACTCAAATCCAGTCGGCTACAAAGGTTAATTTTTGCCGTACTCCCATCGGGAGCTTGGCGCAAAATTTGAATTACCTCATCCAAATTAGACAGCGCTTTCAGCAAACCTTCTACCAAATGCACGCGACTTTGGGCCTTACCCAACTCGTAATTGTAGCGACGGTTCAGCGTCTCTTCTCGGAATCTCAAAAACTCTTGCAACAATTGACGCAAACTTAACTGGCGGGGTTGTCCATCGACTATTGCCAGGAGAATCGCCCCAAAAGTCATTTGTAAAGCAGTTTGGTGATATAAATTCTGGAGAACTTCTTGGGGATTGGTATCGCGTTTGAGTTCAATTACCACCCGCATACCTTCGCGATCGCTCTCATCTCGAAGATCGGAAATTCCTTGCAAGCGTCCTTGATTTACTAAGTCCGCTACCTTCTCAATCCAGGCAGCCTTATTCACTTGATAAGGCAATTCTGTAATGATAATTGCCGTCCGGCGCTTGTTTCCCCTAGCTGCTGGAATTTCCTCTAGAGTTGCGACTCCCCGCAGCAGAATTCCACCTTTACCTGTGGTATATGCTTCGCGAATTCCCGCTTCACCAACTATTTCCCCACCAGTGGGAAAATCTGGCCCTGGAATTAGCTCAAATAATTTTTCATCTGGCAAATCTGGGTTGTCGATTAAAGCAATTAACCCATCGACAACTTCTCCCAAATTGTGGGGTGGTACATTTGTCGCCATTCCCACGGCAATACCAGAACAGCCATTGAGTAACAGAAACGGCAACTGAGCAGGTAACACCGTTGGTTCTTGCTGGGAATTATCGAAGTTACCAACAAATTCCACAGTTTCTTCACCAATTTCTGTCAGCATTCCCTCATGGCTGATGGGTGCGAGACGCGTTTCTGTGTAGCGCATCGCCGCTGGCGGGTCATTATCGACGCTGCCAAAGTTACCGTGTCCTGCCAGCAAGGGATAGCGGCTAGAAAAATCCTGCACCAGCCTGACTAAAGCATCGTAAACTGATTGGTCGCCGTGAGGATGGTATTTACCCAACACATCACCCACTACACGGGCACATTTTCGATAAGGTCTATCTGGTACTAAACCGAGTTCGTGCATTGCATACAAAATGCGTCGATGCACTGGTTTTAAGCCATCACGCACGTCTGGTAGCGCTCGCCCGACAATCACGCTCATGGCATATTCTAGATAAGACCGTTGCATCTCGGTGTGCAGGGCTGTTGGAATTACCTGTCCCGTTGAGAGAAGGTTTAACTGTTTTGCCATGAGTTTTTTCCCTGAAATTTAACTACACAAAAACCGATGGAACTCAACACTGCGGCAACCACAGCATAACGGATGAAATGAGATTCATAACAAAATTTTGATAGTCACAGAAGAAAAAGCAGTACTATCATCCTTGATGACGAAGATGCACTTGACTATTAAAAAGGATGCACACGAGTATAATCTACATAAACTTAGTAGCCATGATACTTTCCATGATTGCAAATCTTTAATTTTGAATTCTGAAATTCTTGAATATCCTCACCTCTATAACTAAAATTCTCATGAAAACTGTTTTAATTGTCGAAGACGATCTAATTAATGCTCGTGTTTTTTCCAAAATTTTGTCCAAGCGTGGTGGCTTGGGTGTAAAACACACTGAAAATGTCGAAGAAGTCATAAAAATTGCCCAATCAGGAGAAGCCGACCTGATTTTAATGGATGTTTCTCTCTCCAGAAGTGTTTACCAAGGCAAGTCTGTTGATGGAATTAAGATTACACAAATGTTAAAATCCGATCCAAAAACAGCAAACTTACCTGTGATTCTGGTGACAGCCCATGCTATGGAAGGCGATCGCGAGAACTTTCTCAAGCAAAGCGGTGCTGATGGCTACATTTCTAAGCCAGTTGTTGACCATCAACAGTTCGTTGACCAAATCATCGCACTTCTACCCACAGACTAACACTGAAAATTAACGACTTATTTTCAGGAATACTTGCCCGCAAATGTTTTTAGGCAACTAATTCCTGTATTTATCTAGTATAGATGTACTACGAAAAGGTACTATTAGGCAAGTGGCAATAGGACAGTTAGGAGTTATGAGTGAGGAGTTGAAATATTTAACTTTTAACTCCTAACTTTTAACTTCTAACTCCTAACTCCTAACTTAGACTTTTATTGAGTCGGCTGTTTTCTAGGCGTAGGCGCTGATGATGAGTTTTCTCGTTGCTGTATGGCTGCTTGAATACGTGGTAATTCTAGGAATTTTTTCGTATCAGACAGTAGACGATCGCCCCAAAGATTTTCTTTGAGGAAATTTAAATTAGCATAGCGCGAATCGATACGGAGTGCAGTTTCTCCCAAGGTTAGTCCTTGTTGGCGATCGCCTTTAGTATAGAGTGCCACTGCCAAGGCCAATAAAGGTTCTGCCGCTTGTTTTTCAAGGGTTACAGCAGATTGCCATCGCTTAATTGCTTCAGGGATATTACCCTGTTCGTAGTTGATTAAGCCAATGTTGTTGAGTGCGGGCCAGAACTTTTTATCTTGGGAGACGGCTTTATCATACTGTGCGATCGCATCTGGCAATTTACCCAGCAAATAATAAGCATTACCCAAATCAAATAATCCCTCTGGATCGTTGGGTTTTAACTTCAAACCATCTTGATAATTGACAACAGCAGCCTGGTAATTTTTCTGCTGAAAATTTGCTGAACCCAAAGCAAACAAAATATCACCATTTTTGGGGTTAAGAGATTGCGCTTTTTTCAGACTAGCGATCGCGCCATCAAACTCTTTGGATTGCAACTGCAATCCACCCAACAGCAACCACACTTTATCATTCCCAGGAGCCAGTTGACTGGCCAGCCGCGCTCGTGGCAAAGCTAAGTCAACCTGTTGAAACTGAGCTAGTTGAGCCGCCTCTTGTGCCAAGCTCAACCCCTGCTTTTCTAACTTTGTCGCATCTAGTTGCAATGTATGGGGTATTAATGCCTGCGCGTTAGCGGCTTTTGGCATACTCCATAAACTACAGACCATTAAAAGAGAAATCAAACGAATATGTTTAGGCACACTACCGCCTTTAAGCCACTAATCAAAGAATCTTTCAGCTAGCTTAAACGATCTGCGCTGTTGGCGGTAGCAAAATCTTATAAAGAAAGGCAGGAGGCAGGAGGCAGAAGGCAGGGGGAGCAGGGGGAGCAGGGAGATGAGGGAGTGAGCGAGTGAGCGAGTGAGGGAGTTAGGGGACAAGGGGACAAGGGGACAAGGAGATAAACAAAACTCCTAACTCTTAACTCCTAACTCCTAACTCAGCACTCAGCACTCCTAACGCCCAATGCCCCATGCCCAATGCCCCATACCCATTAAACAATTGATGACTTTGGTCATACATCAGTCTGGAATTACTAGTGACTTTGGTCATACATCAGTTTGGATGTTTTGAATGATAATTATTATGTATGAATTTATACGATGAGGTAAATATTAAACACTTTGATATCAAAAAAAAGCAACTGTCTAAAATTGCTTAATCCATACATCAGCAGAATAGAACTTTAATGTAAATAAGGAGTTGATTCGATGTTGAAACCAAACCGTATATCGATTGTATTAGCTGCTGCTGCCCTGATTCTTGTTCCCACTCTCTTGACTGCGCCTGCAAGTGCCCAGACGAAAGTCTACGTTGGTGGCGATCGCAATCGAGATTGGGATCGCGACGGCAGATCCAATTCTAGAGCCAGAGATAATTGGAACCGCGACGGCAGATCCAATTCTAGAGAAGTCAGAAACTCTAGAGACAGGGATAATTGGAACCGCGATCGCAGAACATATCCTGTAGAAGTCAGAAATCCTAGAGATCGGGATAATTGGAATCGTGACAACCAATTTAATAGCAGAGTAGTCAGACTTGGTAATGGTGATATCAGATATCCCAATGGGCAAATTATTCCTGCTAGATCCGTAGTCAGACTGCGCGATCGAGGTTATTTCAGACTTCCTAACGGGGATATTCTTCTTCCCAATCAAGAAATTGTTCCTGCTGGGAGATTAGTAAGAGTGCATGATGATTACTTTAGACTTCCTAGTGGATTAGTACTGCAAATCAACCTTTAAAATACTAAAAACTCAAAATCATTGTCAGTATTAGGCTACCAGGCTATAGTTTTAGCCGTGAATAAATAGCTCGGTAGCCGTTCCTTATAGACAAAATGGATATGAAAATTGATACACCAAATACCGTAGATTCCCCAGTTTTGGTTCCAGAGGTAAAGAAAAAAAAGAGCAGACGTAATTGGCTCTCTTGGCTAATAGCTCTTTGCCTTTTGGGTGGAATTGGCTATGCCGTTTATTACCAAGTAACGGTTGCTCCTCGTCAAGAAGCCAGACGCAGAGTGCTGACAAGGCCTGTAGAAAGGCAGAGTTTAACAATTACAGTTTCAGCGAACGGAACGGTGAAACCTGAGCGGTCAATCAACCTCAGCCCGAAAAATTCTGGCATCTTGAAAACACTGCTGGTGAAGGAAGGAGATATCGTCAAACAAGGACAGATTGTCGCTTACATGGATGATTCCAACCTCCGGGGGCAACTTACCTCCGCTCAAGGGCAATTGGCACAAGCCGAGGCGAATTTGCAAAAAGCGATCGCAGGTAATCGTCCTCAAGATATTGCCCAATCACAAGGAGCATTAGACGAAGCCGAAGCGAATTTGCAAAAAGCGATCGCAGGTAATCGTTCTCAAGATGTTGCCCAAGCACAGGCACGCTTGCAAAGCGCTCAAGCCGCCCTTCGCCAAGCAGAAGATGATTTTGCTCGCAATCAGCAACTTTACAATGCAGGTGGTATTTCCCTTCAGACTCTCAACCAAAACCGTTCTAATCGTGACAGCGCCCAAGCGAATGTAAATGAAGCACAGCAAGCACTGGCTCTGCAAAAAGCCGGGTCACGTCCAGAAGATATCGAGCAAGCACGAGCTGTGGTGAAGCAGAGACAGCAAGCTTTGGCACTCCTGAAAGCCGGAACGCGCCAAGAAGATATTAATGCTGCTCGTGCCCAAGTAACATCAGCTCGTGGTTCGCTGCAAAACATCCAAGCTGAAATCAACGACACGATCATTCGCGCACCCTTTGATGGTGTGGTGACAAAGAAGTTTGCCGATCCAGGCGCTTTCGTGACACCGACAACTGCTAGTAGTGAAGTAGCTTCTTCTTCTTCTTCTTCAATCTTGTCTTTAGCTTCCACAAATGAAGTTGTCGCCAATTTAGCGGAAACAAATATTTCCAAAATCAGCCTTGGTCAAAAAGTCTCGATTAAAGCAGATGCCTACCCAGGAAAAACCTTTGAAGGTAAAGTCAGCCAAATTGCTGCCCAAGCAATAGTAGAGCAAAACGTCACCAGTTTTGAAGTAAGAGTATCACTTTTAGACCCTCAAAGACTATTGCGGTCTGGGATGAATGCAGAAGTAGATTTTCAAGTCGGTCAAGTTCAAAATGTTTTAGTAGTGCCAACAGCTTCCGTGGTTCGTCAAGAAAATGCCACAGGGGTGTTTGTGCAAGGAAAAAATAACAGACCTGTATTCACTCGCATCGAGACTGGCGTCACCGCGAATAACTTTACCGAAGTTAAGTCTGGATTGACAGGAGACGAAAGAGTATTACTCAGTTTCCCACCAGGATCGCGTCCGCAATCAACACCAAGAGGAGGAGTTTTCCCTGGTTTAGGTGGAGGCGGAGGAGCCGGCGGAGGCGGAGGAAGAGGAGCAGGTGGGGGCGGAGGTCGTTCCGGCGGCAGTTCTGGCGGTGGTGGTCGTTCTCAAGGCGGTGGTTCCCCTTAAAGTTAGTTTTAAATAAAACATTATGTTTAAGATATTTAAGGGCTTTTACAAAGCGAAGAATACCCGCACAGTACCATTGCTGGAAATCTTGACAATGGCGGCGGAAACTCTGTGGAGTAACAAATTACGCACAGGTCTAACTATGTTAGGCGTGATTATTGGGATTTCTTCAGTTATTGCCATTACTTCTGTCGGTCAGGGAGTACAAAAAGGAGTTGAGCAGCAGATCCAAGCATTGGGTACAGATGTGATCCAAATCTTGGCGGGTGCGGCAAGAAGCGGGAATGTCCGTCAAGGAGTAGGTTCTAGCAGTACCTTGACTTGGGAAGATGCGAAAGCGATCGCTACACAAGCGCCATCAGCACAGCTGGTTTCTGCTTATCTCCAACGGACTGCCCAAGTTGTCTATGCAGGACAGAACACCTCAACAACCATTTATGGCACTGATTTGAACTACCCAGAAGTCAGAAATACTCACCCCCAACAAGGGAGATATTTTACTCAAGAAGAACTAGATACTGCCGCACAGCTTGCCATTCTTGGCCCCACAGTTCAAAAAACACTTTTTGCACAAGGTGTAAATCCGATCGGTGAGAGAATTCGGATTCAGGGAGAGGCTTATGAAGTAATTGGGGTGATGGAACCTAAAGGCGCTCAGGGGCCGATGGATCGAGATGACCAGATTTTTATTCCTCTAACTAGTATGTCGAAGAGACTAGTTGGAAATAATGCCCTGGTAGGCGTTTCTGTAAGTGGAATTTTAGTCAAAGGCGCGAATCAAGAGCAGTTAGAAGCCGCTCAGTTTCAAGTTACCAATCTCTTACGGCTGCGTCATAACATTTATCCGCCACAAGCTGATGATTTTCGGCTGACTAATCAAGCTGATATTGTTAGTACCTTTACTAGTATTGTGGGTTTATTTACAGTCATGGTGGTAGCGATCGCTGGAATTTCTCTGGTTGTTGGTGGCATTGGTATTGCTAACATTATGCTAGTTTCTGTGGTCGAGCGGACGCGGGAAATCGGGATTCGCAAAGCCGTAGGAGCCACTAATTCAGCCATACTTAATCAATTTTTAGCGGAAGCGATCGTCATTTCCATTGTCGGCGGAGGTATTGGGATGGTGACTGGCGTTTTATTAGCCTTTGTGGCTGCAAACGTTTTCAAATTCCCGTTTGTAATTTCTTTGTTGTCAATTATTGCTGGCTTTGCACTCTCGTTAACTGTTGGCTTAATCGCTGGGGTGATTCCAGCACGGAACGCATCTAAATTAGATCCGATCAACGCTTTAAGAAGCGACTAAATAATTCGTAATTCGTAATTCTTATGCCAACAATGATTTGGATGGAATCTATTACTAAAACATACCACTTGGGAGAAGTTAGTGTTCCCATACTCAAGGGAATTGAACTCTCTATTGAGGAAGGGGAATATGTCTCAATCATGGGTGCGTCAGGTTCGGGTAAATCTACGCTGATGAATATTTTGGGATGTCTGGATCGTCCGACAACTGGAGACTATATTTTTGAAGGCAGAAACCTGACGACTTTTGATGATGATGAATTAGCCTATATCCGCAACCAAAGGATCGGTTTTGTTTTCCAACAATTTAACCTATTGGCGCGGGCAACAGCGTTGGAAAACGTCATGTTGCCAATGGTTTACGCCAATTTACCCAAGCCAAAACGTCGGGAAAGGGCATTAGAAGCCTTAGAAAAGGTAGGACTAGGGGGACGCATCGCTAACCGTCCTAGTCAACTCTCTGGCGGACAACAACAACGAGTAGCGATCGCTCGTGCTTTGGTTAACCGACCTGCATTAGTTTTGGCAGATGAGCCAACAGGAGCTTTAGATACTGAAACTTCCCATGAGGTGATGAGTTTACTGACTGAACTTAATGACCAAGGGATCACAATTGTGATTGTCACTCATGAACCTGATATCGCTGCTCAAACCAGAAGGATTATTCGAGTTCAAGATGGTTTGATTGTCGGCTAATTTGTTAAGATTAACCTTCTAAGGAGGAATTTAAGATTTAAACATCTTAGGTCAATCAGGATGAAAACTTTTAATTATATCCTCAAAAAACCTAATTAATGACTATATCTAGATTATGAATTTCAGCTTATTCTTCGTGCATTCTGCCTGGGTTACTGTCGCGTTGGCGATTCTTCTTCCAAATGCAGTAAGTGCAGCAACTCCACTAAAAGCACAGAATTCTTCAAGCTCTGTACAAGTTCCCGATCGCCTCAACCCCAATCCCAACCCTCTGCAATTTCCAACTAAACCGGAGGAAGTAAGGATTCAGGGAACTGTGCCAATCAGTTTGGCACAAGCTTTGGAACTAGCAAAACGCAACAATCGAGACTTACAGGTAGCTATATTACAGCTAGAACGCAGTCGCTCGGCACTACGCGAGTCTCAAGCTGCCTTATTTCCGACTCTGGGAATAAACAGTAGTGTGACTAATAGTGGTAATGGTTTTAGTAACAATTCATCTCAAGCCAGCACCTCTTTTAATGGTTCAGCGCAACTAAATTATAATCTTTATAGTTCTGGGAACACACTAGCGGCTATCCGAGCCGCAGAAGAACAGCTACGGGTAGATGAGTTAAATGTTGAAAGTCAGTCTTTGACAATTAGCTTGAATGCGACCACTCAATACTACAATTTGCAACAAGCAGATCAACTAGTAAGAATTAATCAGTCTGCTGTGATTAATGCCCAGGCTAGTTTACGGGATACTCAAGCAAGAGAACAGGCTGGAGTGGGTACGCGGTTCGATGTGCTGCAAGCTCAGGTGAATTTAGCAAACTCCCAACAACAACTGACTAATGCGATCTCACAGCAGCAAATTGCCCGTCGTCAGCTTGCTACGTTGTTAAGTTTGTCGCAGTCAGTTGATATCGCTGCCTCAGATCCCGTACAATTAGCGGGTCTTTGGTCGCAGACGGTAGAACAAAGTATTGTCCAAGCGTTTCAAAATCGTCCAGAGTTGCAACAGCAATTAGCACAACGTAATATTTCTGAGCAACAGCGACGACAGGCACTTTCACAGCTAGGGCCGCAAGTTAGTTTGGTAGGCAACTACAATCTGCTAGATCGGTATAATGATGGCGCGAGCATTACTGATGGCTATTCAGTAGGACTTCAAGGAAATCTAACTTTATTTGAAGGGGGAGCAGCAAGAGCAAGAGCGGCTCAATCGAGAGCTAATATTGCGATCGCAGAGACTCAATTTGCTAGCCAGCGCGACCAAATTCGCTTTGATGTAGAACAGTATTATGCTCAATTGCAATCCAATTTAAATAACGTGCAGACTTCTAGTGTGGCTTTAAATCAAGCCAGGGAAGCTCTGAATTTAGCAAGGTTGAGGTTCCAAGCTGGTGTGGGTACTCAAACAGAGGTAATTGATGCTGAAAATGACCTGACAAGAGCAGAAGGTAATCGAGTCGCAGCTATTTTGGATTACAATCGCGCTCTAGCTAATTTACAAAGATCGGTAACATCCAGAGCTTCGCGCTAAGATCAAATTATTAGACATCTGGTGAAATTAAATATGCGTTATCCAGAACCCTTGTAGAGACATAGCACTGCTACGTCTCTACATTCTTTTTTGCAATGTCTATGAAATAAATGTATAGCTGTAGTCAGATATGCTATACCAATTCAATTAATGATTGGAACATATTCTGGGATAAAGACGCGATTTATCGCGTCTCTACAAATGGTTTATTTGTCGCATTCTTTGTTCCAATTGGTATTAGGACAGTGTTGATTGCTCAAAGCTTTAGAGCAACTGGGTTTATACTCAGCACTCAGCACTCAGCACTCTTAAGGTACAGTAATTACTGCTACTGGGCAATGGGCTTTACTCAGAATTGTATCGACTCTATGACCGAAGAAAACGCGACCCGTAACCATGCGGATACTACTCCCTAGAAGAATTAAGTCAACTTCCTGAGTTTTGGCAAACTTGAGGATTTCCTTTTCTGGGCTGGTTCCTTGAAGAATATAGGTTTTGACATCAGCACCCAGATTGCGGGCAATTTCTGCTTGCTGTTCGAGCATATCGTGAGCAATTTCCTTGACTGGAGCTAGCGATCGCTGTTCGTAAAGAATATACTCAACCTGTGGCAAATTAATTACGTTAACGATCGTAACTAATGCCCCGGTTTGAGCTGCGATCGTACTTGCCATCTCTACAGCATTTTTACTATATTCTGTCCCCACCGTTGGCACCAAAATCTTGTTGATCTGTTGTTGAGGAATTTTGCATATCTCGCCTTTCGGTTGGGGTAGATGCGACTTTACCACCATCGTTGCACAAGGTGCTTCTTGGACAACCCGATCGACAAGCAAATTGAACAATGCTTTCTGGGGGCGGATCTGTTCTGAAGCTCCCAATACAATCAAGTCATAGTTTTTGTTTGCTTCATTCAAAATTACCTCCGCTTTATTACGCCCCGACTCCGTTTTTGTTTGCAGGGTGGTATCAGCAGGTAGCTGCATTTCCTCAGTTACAGCAGCTAAAGCAAGGTCTGCGGCAGTATCTTTAACCTGGGTTGCCTCCATCCGGCGGGCTTTGCTTTGAGGTTGCTTATCACTCAGGGCATATAAAGATGTAACTTCTATCGAGTTTTGGTGAGCCATGTAACCGACTAGTTGCGCTGCCAGTTGGATGTTGGGCCCACCACTAGTGGGTATTAAGACACGCTGGATTTGCTTGATAAAGCTGCGGCTATCCTGTTCTTCTTGTTCCAAACGTCGAGCTTCCTCTTCACCCATAACCACCTTCGACAAACACCAGCGCAGCAGGGGTGGAGCCATTAGGGAAGTGACGATCGCTACCATGACAATAATCGAGTACATCTGGGGATTCAGCACTCCCAAAGATAAACCAATGGTGGCAACGACAATTTCCATCGCCCCGCGAGCATTCATCCCGGAACCCATCGCCAAACCTTCCCAATGACTCAAGCCGCCCGCACGAGAACCAAGGTAAGCACCTGTAAATTTGCCAACACAGGCGACAGCCAGAACAATCAAGCCAAATATCAATGTTTGAGGGACTAACAGAGCGAGTAAATTAACTTTCAAGCCTGCTGAAGCAAAGAAAATTGGCGCTAGAAAGCTTGCTGTAAAAACTTCTAACATGTGCCCAGCTTCATTGCTAAAGCGGCGGGATTGGCCTGCTAGAATCCCCAGCACGAAAGCACCTAATGCTGCTTCTAGACCTAATGCGTGGGTAAGTGCTGCTGCCGAGAGCGAAAGAATTAGCACAACCGACATACTCGCGGCGATTCCACCAACATAGTCATCAACCCACCGTAATATCTGGTCTACGATGGTACGCCCAATTGTAAAAGCGATCGCTAAAAACAATATCGCCGCGCTCACAGAATGGAAAATTGTCCCAAAGTCAAATTTGCCGCTACTAGCTAAACCTGAAACTACAGAAAGTAAAATCCAGCCGATGGTGTCGTCAGTCATCCCAGCAGCTAAGGTGACTTGACCAATGTCACGGCGAATCAGGTTTAAGTCCATCAACACTTTCGCAATCACTGGGACTGCCGAAATACTCATTGCTGTGGCGATAAATAGACTAAATACCAATCGCTTTTCTGGGTCGGCTAAAAAACTATCTGGCAATAGCCAGCCCAGTCCAAATCCAGTGATAAACGGGATAATAATTCCGCCCAGTGAAATCAAAAGAGCCGTTTTACCCTTACGAAGAATCAGCTTGAGATCCGTCTCCAACCCAGTCACAATCAGCAAAAATAACACGCCTAACCAAGAAATCACCGAAAGTAAATTAGACTGTTCTTGACTTTTGGGAAAGATGTGCGCCTGTAAATCTGGAAGAAGCAAACCAAATAAAGAAGGGCCAAGCAGCACACCCGCCAGTAATTCTCCAACAACAGGCGGTAGGTTAATTCGGCGCATCAACTCACCTAATCCCCGCGCTACCAAAAGCAATAGTGACAGTTGCACTAGCACCAACAGCAGCTCGTGATGACCAAGAGGTTTAATTAAACCGTCACCGGCTGCTTTCTGCGCAGCGAGTACAGGCACTAACATTAGGGACAGGTTTTGCATAACGTCGAAAGGGTGGATTACAAATTTTTAAAGGGGCTGCTACAAGTAAATCTGAAAATATTTACTTCTACATCGGTCTAGGAGATTAAACTGTGATTGTTATTATTAATCGCAAGAATATCATGTGCGATCGCCCGAAGCTGTCAGTTCAGGAACAAAGCTCATCAACTTATTTTCGAGCGCGAACAAAGAACTTTGTAGTGTCTATCCAAAGACCTCGATCGGTTGCTAATTTCTCAATTTCTGCTTTGTACTCAACTTGCAATTGATTTAATTGTTCTGGTGATAATTTTGACAATAGAGGATTGCTTTTAAAATTTATATTAATTACTGTCATTGATAATCTGTTATCACTAAGAGAGTGATAACGTCCTGATGGTTCAATCTTAATTTCGATATCTCTAAAACCTGCCCGCTCAAGCAATTTTCGACATTTTTCTGGAGTTCCCAGTGGTTCAAGAATATGTGGTAGTGATACACCCAAAACTCTAGCGCAGACCCTCTGCTGAAGAGATGCCATAATAGCAGTTTCGGGAGGACAGGTAAATGCCACATACCCTCCTGTTTTTAAGAAGCGATACCACTTTTGCAAAGTAGCAAGAATATCGGGAAAAAGTACAATTGCCTCACAGCAAAAGACAGCATCAAAACTACGATCGCTAAAGTTTAAATATTCTGCATCCGCCTCAATCAACTCGATATTTTGTAATTTTGCTGCTGCAATTTTTTGTCTTGCTTGATGCAACATTCCAGGGGTCATATCAATTCCAATCACGTAGCCCTCTGAACCAACTTTTTGGGCTGCGGGTATCGCAACTAAACCCGTTCCAGTTGCCACATCAAGGATTTTTTGTCCCGAATGTAGTGGAACAAATTCAAGTAAAATTTTGGCTTCTAAAGGATGGCGAGTACCTTCCTCATGGTCATAAGTCGTTCTACTACCATAAAATTCTTTTAATTGCTGCTTATAGCTATCCCGATCGGTCATAACCAAATGTCAAATTTTCTCCACTTTATAGTAACTTTTATTGTGATGTTGAGTTGCTTGCTACTAAACCCAACCCTGACAGTACAAGCTGCGTCTTCATCTACCACTGTTTACGAACAGCGTTTTATCCATAGTCCAGATGGTATCGGCAAATACTATATGGGGCGCGAAATTGCCCAAGTTATGGGATACACTGGCGCTGGCTGGCTAGAACGTTCCAGCCGGGAGCGAGAAGAACAGCCAAGTAAGGTAGTCAGCCTCCTCAATCTCAAACCTAATGATGTGGTGGCGGATATCGGCGCTGGTACAGGTTACTTAAGCTTTCGCATCGCGCCGTTATTAACAACAGGTAAGGTGTTAGCTGTAGATGTTCAACCAGAAATGTTGGAAATCATTGAGTTGTTCAAAAAAGAGAAAAATATCACCAATGTTGAGCCAATTTTAGCCACTCTTAGTAACCCCAACTTACCATCTGAAAGTATCGATTTAGCCTTGATGGTGGATGCTTATCATGAACTTGAGTATCCTCAAGAAGTGATGCAAGGAATTGTGAAAGCGCTGAAACCTGGTGGCCGGGTAGTGCTGGTTGAGTATCGGGGTGAAAATCCTTTTATTATGATTAAACGTCTGCACAAAATGACTCAAAAACAAGTCCGCAAAGAAATGCGATCTGTTGGTTTGGTTTGGCGGGAAACTAAAAATTTGTTACCTCAACAGCATTTAATGGTGTTTGAGAAACCCAATACTAATTCGTAATTCGTAATTCGTAATTCGTAATTAAGGTGTCAAGCGATAATAAAGTAAGACTCCTTGCTAGAGCAGAAAATCATGGTCAACTTATCATTCAAGCAGCGAATTCCTTATTTAGAAAATGGCGATCGCCTTACTCGCTACGAATTTGAGCGACGCTATCAAGCAATGCCCCGTCATCAAAAGGCAGAATTAATTGAAGGAGTTGTATACTTGGCATCCCCATTACGCTTTGAAAGTCATGCTGAACCACATGGCCATCTTATCGGTTGGTTGTGGACTTACCAAATTGCCACTCCTGGTGTGAGATTGGGAATTGAGCCAACAGTCCGCTTAGATCGAGACAATGAACCGCAACCAGATGGAGTGCTATTAATCACACCAATAGCTCAAGGACAATCTCGTTTGAGCGATGATGATTACATCGAAGGTGCGCCAGAACTGGTAATAGAGATAGCAGCTAGCAGCGTTGCTATTGATTTACATGACAAGAAAAAAGTTTATGGTCGTAATGGAGTAAAAGAATATATTGTTTGGCAAATATTTGAAAACAAATTAGATTGGTTTAGCCTGCAACAAGGAGAATATATATCTTTAGAAGTGGACGCAGATGGAATTATCAAAAGTCAAGTATTTCCTGGTTTGTGGTTGTCAATGTCCGATTTAATTGCTGGCAATATGCAGCAAGTATTGGCTGTATTACAGTTGGGATTAAATTCACTAGAACATCAAATATTTGTGCAGCAGTTGTCTGATGAAGGAAGATAGTTAGTCAAAATACATCCGTCTGAATAGTTAAAGAATCAGGGAAACATTTAATGACTATTTTGGCATCAGTCTATTTTTTGAGGAATGAGACTGGCGCTTTTGGTTGCACTATCCCAAACAATCCAGTTAAAAGAATTATCTAAATCATCGGGGCTGTTTGAAACTTTGAAATATAGCTTTTCTTCACGTTTTCTTTCAATGGCAAAGTCGGCATTTTGAGCATAAGCGACTATAAAACCTTTGTCTCGCAAACAATACATCGCCCAGGCTTTCAATGATTGCTTGTATGGTTCGTGGGGTATTGGTGGTTTTGTGATTGTGTCTTCAATGACTTTAAATAGTTGCGTGAGTTTCGCGGTCATAGTAGATACTTTTGTTATTACCCTTAAGTTAACTAGCTTCTGGATCGCAACGAATTTCAATCATAAAGCCATCTGGATCGTAAAAATATACTCCTCTACCAGTAGGACGAGTGACTGGGCCATGTGCGATCGCTATTTTATTTTCCCCGATTACTGTCACCGCGCGATCGAATAACTGCGGATCGATGTCAAAGGCTAGATGGTAAGCTCTAGTGAAGGTCTTTTCTGGATTGGGATCTGGTGGTGATAATTCTGGTTCCCCAAATAAATCTAGAATTGTACCATCGGGAGTGATGAAGTTGGCTACTTTCCCAGATGCGACTAGTTCCACCAGAGTTGCGGGTACTTCGTCGCCTGTGAGTTCGTGCAAACCCAGGATTGTGCCATAAAAATAGCGCGAGGCTTGCATATCTTTGACGTTGAGGGCAATGTGATGTACTCTACGCAGACTTCCTGGCGCAATCACACTGTTCAGGGATTGGGTGCTAGATAGCATAATCAACAAAATCTCAATATTTAGATAGAAGTTGAACTTTTTTTTAAAGTTTACTATTGCTAATAAAAATTTATCATGGCTTTTGATTATTCTTTAGACTTTAAAAATATTGATTTTCGCCAACATCCTGAACTCTATCGTGTTGGGAAGGGTGAGCAGGGTGTACTTTTAGTAGAACCATACAAATCAGAAATTCTTCCTTACTGGCGCTTCAAAACTCCTGAGATTGCTAGAGAGTCGAGTGAGAAAATTTACGAGCTTTTTCTTGATTATTTAGAGAAAGATGATTTTGTCGGCGCAGATATGGCACGGAAATTTATCCAAATGGGCTATACTCGCTCTCGCCGTTATGCTAATCATAAAAGCGGCAGGAAGTATAAACAGAATTCGGAAGATTCAGGTTCCAAAAAAGAGATTCTTCCTTATGAAGTAGACCCAGTTAAAGCGGAATCAGCAGCAATATTTAAAGCTAAGTGGGTAGAAGCAAAGACAAACGAGAAATATCAAGAGCTTTTAGCCAAACATAAACAGATGTATGAAGTAGATTAGTAACTTTCGTAGGGTACGTTACCTTGCTAACGCACCCTCCAAGATATTTTTGGTACGTTAGCAACAGGTAACGCACCTTACCAAACAGCTAATGAGTCTTTTATACTCGTGAACGAGTCTTTTATACTCGTGAATGAGTATAAAAGACTCGCTGACGAGTCTTTTATGCTCGTGAATGAGTATTTTATACTCGCCGACGAGTCTTTTATACTCGTGAATGAGTCTTTGATACTCGCTGACGAGTCTTTTATACTCGTGAATGAGTATTTTATACTCGCCGACGAGTCTTTTATACTCGTGAACGAGTCTTTGATACTCGCTGACGAGTCTTTTATACTCGTGAACGAATCTAGAGGACTGATTTCAGAAACTTTTTACATTGTCGGTGATTAATTAAGAGTAATGCGATCGCATTTCCTCACTCAGCAATCCAATAATAATCACAGTTGCCTAAGCGATCGCATCAGGTAGAGTAATATTGAAGGACTGCATAAGCTGGTTAGATTGTGAGCGAGTAATTTAAGATTAACGCGATCGCATCCTTTCTCTGGGCAATAATTGTTTATCGCCATACCTGAATCAGCATTAAATCGAAATGATAGTCATACGTCCACACGGGTAACTTCATTTCCTCTGACAAAATAGCAGTGACAGCATCGCAGAGGGTAATCCGTTGATCTGGAAAATTTGCAGCTTTTTCCACTGCTGCTGTATATTGCTCCTCTGAAGGATTAACGAAATTAACTGCTTCTCCACACTCTCTAGCAAAGCTAATCGCTTGTTCAGCTCCAAGACGATATAGCAAAAGATTATATGTTTCCAGGTAAACAGGAAAGGGAACTAGGATTATTAAATTTTCTGTATTGATCCGTTTTAGTTCAGCTTGTGAACGCTCATGATATTGGTCGTCTACATCTACAGCAGCGTACAAAGGCCCAGTGTCAGCAAATACGGCTCTCAAGGTGTGTTTGCTGGTAATGACTGTAAAAATGCTTGTTCAGCTAGAATTTTATCGTGATTTACCGATGCATCTTTAAATCCGCTTCCCTTTGGTGCAGGAGTAAGAGATAGACCTTGCTTTCGTGAAACCAAATAGCCGCGTTGGCAAAGGAAATCTTCTAAAGCAATTTCTGCAACGACATTCGCGGGTATGGAAACTTCCTGATCTTTGATATAGGCATTGAGAGCATTAGCGATCGCATCTGGCAGAGTAATATTGAAGGACTGCATAAGCTGGTTACATTGTGAGCGATTAATTTAAGATTAACGCGATCGCATCTCCCCTTCACCAAACCAACAAAAATCATACTGTGCAACAATAGCTGTAGCTTAGTCGGAGTAAAAACTTATGGACTGGCGACAGTACATTTATTCAGACCCCGAAATTCTGCTGGGTAAGCCGACTGTGAAAGGAACTCGTTTATCTGTAGAGTTCTTGTTGGGTTTGTTTGCTGTGGGATGGACAGAACAACAAGTGCTAGAAAACTATCCTACTCTTACCTCAGAAGCACTAAAGGCAGTATTCGTTTTTACGGCAGAGTGATTTGAAAAACGCTGTTGCCTGTGCGCGGCTCACAGTGGGAAAATCTTCTAGAAAGTCATCAAGGCGATCGCCTGCTTCGAGATAATCAATCAATGTTTGTACTGGTACGCGAGTTCTATAGAAAACGGGTGTACCAGAAAGGATGTCGGGAGAAGTTTGTATTAGTTCAGATTCCATATCGCATCTGGCAGTGTGATATTGAAGGATTGCATAAGCTGGTTACATTGTCGCCAATTAATTTCAGAGTAACGCGGCGATCGCATTTCCCCTTATTCCTCCACCTCAAATTGACTACAGTCAAACAACCACCCATCGCCGACAATCTCCTCTAGGCGTTGATTGAGTCGCGGGAGGAAATATTCTGGATCGTTGAGCCGTTGCTGGACATACCAATTATCAAATGCTTCCTGCGTCTCAATTCCTTGGGCATTTGCCGCACCTAATATAATTTTGAAACTATCCTCCTGAAGTTCCTCTAACTGGGGATGACTTTCACCTCGGTAGCTGCAAAAGAACATTGCCGTTGCTCCTAACACAGCTTCTAGTTCATCTCCTTGAGGCACTCTATTATATAAAACACCGATTAACTGAATGGTATCTACTAAAGGTGCTTGAATTCTCAGCGTCAACCAGATTGCTTGAGCTAGGTAAACCAAACCGTTGCTTTCATCTGCTACGCCTATATAACGGAGAACTGTAGCCATCTGCCCATAAGCCTTAACCTGTGCAAATAATTCAATTGCTTGCAGATTTAACTCTATTTGTCTGGGTATATCTCTACTTTTACCAGCAACACAACCCATATTCGCCAGATTCTCAGCGTAATTCAAAAGTCTGCTGTTGACTGAGGGCGAAGGTGAAGTTTAGGGGCATGGCTGACAGCAATAGTTTCCACAGTAACCTTCACCGTATTATCACCTTTTTCCCGAAATTATCGCCGATATTCGTCGCCGCAATCGCCGATAAGCTGGTATAAATCGCGTGATTGGCGAGATACTGCATTGATGCGATCGCGATCGTCTTCATCTAAACTAAAACTAAATACTTTGGTGTTATCTTCTATATGTTCAGATACTCCAAGTCTGGCACCAACTATCACACCGCCCACAGTTGGCCGATCTAAAATGTAACGCACTGCCACATTTGAAATGCTGACTCCATGCTTATTAGCAATTTCCTTCAGGATAGCCAGCAACTCTTGAAATAATCGCCAACCACCCCAAGCATCGATCATATTTTTATATTTTTTCAAACTAGCAGTGGACAAATCAAATCCTCGCGGTTCTGGTTTACCCAAATAGTTTTCTGATAACAAACCGCCGCACAGCGTACCATAAGTAAAAAGCTTTATGTTATGCTGCTGACAAAACTCCACCATATTAACTTCAGGACGGCGGTCAACCAGGGAAAATTGCACTTGGTTAGAAACAATTTTGATACCTACTTCAGTAATAAGCTTCAAGTTTTCCGTGTCAAAATTAGTTAAACCTAAATGCTTAATTTTACCCTCAGTCTGAAGCTCTGCCATATATTTGAGGGCATCCAGGTAATTTTTATCCTGATATTCCCACCAGTGGAATTGCATCAAATCTAACGATTGCACATTCATCCTTCTCAAGGAAATATCAATATTTTCCTCGACCAGTTTCTTGGTCATTTTGCCTGGACGAGGTACCCATTTCGTAAAAGCTTGTACTTGAGATAAAGCATCTTTCCCACGAGTATCAATTAGTTGGCAACGAAACTCACCAATAAAGTCTTCCGCAGGGCCATAATGATCTGCTAAATCCCAAGTAGTAAAACCTGCATCTAAATATTTGAACATAGTCTCAATAGCGGCTTGGGGATTGATCTGCCCGTGTGCGCCGGAGACTTGCCACATCCCATTTAATATGCGGCAGATGTTCAAATCGGGGGTAAATTGGAGACGACTAGCTGCGGGTAAGTTCATTTTCAATTTATGAGTGAGGAGTTATAAGTTAGGAGTTAAGAGTTAGGAGTGAGAAGAGTTAATAATTAGTGAGTTGACAAGGGGGTTTTACAGCCTTTTTAACTGTTCTATTTTATTATGAATGATTTAAGACTGCCAGAGCTAATAACAGCTAAAGTCTTAACTTCTAACTCCCCACTTCCAACTCCTAACTTTTTAACGCCAGCCTTTTTCAGCTTGTTCGAGAACGTAAGCAGCAACGTCTTGAATTTGCTGTTCGGTGAGACGCTCTTTGTAGGCTGACATATTATTTTTACCATTGGTAACTATAGATGTAATTGCCTCTATTGAATCCATACCATACTTTTTCAGGGCTGACTTTTTGAGATTTTTACCTCGCCTGATGATATTGCTACCGTTGATATGACAACCAGCACAATGAACGCTAAATATTTGTTCGCCGTTAACTGTGTCTGCTGCACTAACAGGCAAAGTAAAAGTACTGATTAATAACAAAAACGTTACTAATACTAATGTAAGTAGTTTCTTCCAATTAATTTCTCCAGATTTGAACATACTAGTTGTAGGCATAAGTATCAAAATCAATATTAGAGGGATTCAAAGTCAGTTGTAAATCCAGCAAAATTTGCACAATCTTCTTGAAAGGCTTCTGCATCGCTCACATCTTCAATTTTATAAGACATGATGCGCGTACCATTTGGCATTTTTTTGGAACTAATTAATTCACCTTGATATTTCGCTGCGATCGCTTTAAAATCAACACCATAGATTTTCCAGGCATCATCCGAACAAGTAATATTTACTTGCCACATATTTCACTTCCAATTACTACCACTAAATATTCATCATCTCACAAAGGGGCAACATCTTACACATCACCTCTTTGGGACTGCAATTTTATATCTAAAGGAAGTACCAAGTCAGTTTGGGCTACGCCATAATATGGATGTAGGAACATTAAGAGAAAATATTATCCCAATTAGTTAAATTATCCGAGTTGAAAATGCCTAACAATATCAAACAACAAATTCAAGCCGACTTGCAACAAGCAAAAGAAACTGGACAATTAAGAACTGAGCGGATTCGAGAAATTGTGAAATCCGCAGTTTCTCAAGTAGCTTCTGAGTTTAAACAAGGTTCTACTGAAGTTCGTAGCATTGTGAAAGATGCTGTTTCTGCTGTAATTGAAAACTTCCAAGAAAAAGGCAGCGAACTCAAAGATGAAGTGACAGCTTCCATAGAAGGAGCGTTGGAAGGGATTAATAGCAAAAGACACGAAAGTATTGCTCAAACTCAGACAGATATCAAGCGCCTACAGGCTCAACTTGACGGTGAAGAAGAACAACTCCAACAAGAGGTTGATGTAATTCTGGCAGAAATTGAAGAGACGGGTAAGGAAAAACCTGCAAGTACCAAAACTGCGATTGATTCTGCTGTCAATGCTATTAAAGATAGTGAAGAAGTCGGATTGTTAAAGAAACGTTACGCGCAACTGCAAGCGCAGCTAGCCATTGTCCGAGCTAATATGGCTGCACGCTATGGTGGGCGGAATATGGAAGTTCAAGATTATCTAGACGAGGCGAAACACTGGTATGATAAAGCTCGTCCCCAAGCAGAATCGATGGCTGTACAGGTAGAACAGAAGCGATCGCAGTTAGAAGAGCAATTAGGTGAAGCTGGTACATCTTTAGCAAGAAAAGAGCGCCAAATAAAACAAACGTTGAGGCAGTTACTCTTAACGGCGGCTGACTTGTTCAAAGATAAGCAACCTGCTGATAAAGAACGCGAGACTATTCATAAATAGACTGCTTTGGTATTTAATTGACTTAGAAAAAATAGGGTGGTAAATTCTCACCCTATTTTTTGTTGAAATAGCATTTTTCATTAGACTTATCACATGAATTAAAGTCCCTCTCCCAAGCTTGGAAGAGGGACTTTAAAATTGACTCCCCCTTCTCCCAATTTGGGAGAAGGTGTTAGGGGATGCTCCCTTTAATATTGCGTATTAGTAAATACGCCCTTCTTGATTAAGTTGTTCGTCATGCTTGGCTATAACCCAAATTGCATGAATACTACCAGGAAGCCAACCTAAAACTGTGAGCAAAATATTAATAATCAGCGTCGGGCCAACTCCAACTGTCAAGAAAACACCTAAAGGAGGAACTAACAAACCTAGAAGAAAACGAACTAATTTCATGATTTTACAACTTTGTGATTTTGTTTAATTACATTCATTTGAGGATGCCGAATTAGGAAATCCACCTTCGGAGATTTTATGTAGGTGAGAAACGTGATTTAACTGGCGTTTCTATTCGTTCTAAACTTATCTAGAAGAAGGTAATTCAGCTTGATTCTTTACATCACCACTGCTGGTTAAAAGGTTTCTTTCAACAAAGTAGTTGTTAATAAAGGTGTTCGCAAAAGTTAAAATTACTGGCCCAAGCAAGAAACCAATAATTCCGCGAACTGCGAACCCAGGAACTAGCACTGCTGCTAACCAGAAACATAAACCGTTGACAACGAGCGAAAATGCTCCAAATGAGAGAAAGTTAAGTGGTAGAGAAAGGGCAGACAGAACTGGTTTAACTGAACCGTTAATTAGACCAATTACTAAAGCAGCAATTATAGCGGCGGGGAAATTAGCAATATTAACGCCTGGAACAACGATATCAACAATCAACAAGCTCAAAGCTGTAGCTAGCGCGGTTAAAAATGGAGTCAACATTGTTTTTACCTAATAACTAGAGATTTTTTTTGCGACTTCTTATATCATCTTTAACTATTTACTAGGGTTTCACCTCCCTTGCAAGATAGAATTTCTTTCTACCATTAGGCCTATCGTTGAGAAAAATATAGCGGTTTTAAATATATTTAATGGGTTTTAATGGGCGCATCTGTACGCCTATACATTAGACATAGGAGTAAAGACATAGCAGTACTACCTCTCTATAAGGATTGTGGATAACACATATTAATTTCTGAAGATGTCTAACATATTGCAATGTTTTAAAGGGTGCGTTAAACAAACTTAACACACCCTAGAAATTTAAGATTAATTTAATGTCACAAGGCAAAAATCACTCAGGTTTTCCCGACTCAGGCTTATAGTAAAGGGCTGATTTATATAAGACTTGTTCTTGATGGGTTTCTAAAGTGCAATCAGACAAAGGGTAAGTTACACAAGTAACAACATAACCAGCCTGTATTTCACTTGGACGCAGAAATTTTTGCTCGCTTTGATCGATTTCACCACTAATAAGTTTAGCAATACACGCAGAACATTCGCCTTGTTTACACCCAGATGGTAAGCGGATACCAGCTTCTTCCGCCATATCTAGAATATATTGATCGTCTGGTACTGGAATGGTGCGATCTAATCCAAGTGTAGGATTGATAAATCGAACTTGATAAACTGCCATCTGCTGTTTCTAATTATTGTTTAACTGCTTTCATCGACAAACTAATCCGTTTGAGTTTCTCGTTGATTTCTAACACCTGCACTTTCACTACTTGTCCAACTTTGACAATTTTATTGGGATCGTCTACAAATCTATCAGCAAGTTGGGATATATGCACCAAGCCATCTTGATGTACGCCGATATCGACAAAAGCACCGAAGTTGGCGACGTTCGTCACGATTCCCTCTAGTTCCATTCCCACCTTTAAATCCCTGATTTCGTTAATTCCTTCTTTGAAGGTGGCATACTTAAACTCAGCCCGAGGATCTCTACCTGGTTTTTCAAGTTCGCTGAGGATGTCGCGCAGTGTGGGTTCGCCGACGCTATCGGTAACGTATTTTTTCAGGTTGGTCTTTTTGAGTTTTTCGGCAATTTGTGTTACCTGATTTAATGGCACATTTAGATCGGATGCGATCGCTTCTACTACAGAATAACTCTCTGGATGCACTGCTGTATTATCCAAAGGGTTATCACCGCCGCGAATCCGCAGAAAACC
Organism: Nostoc sp. DedQUE04; assembly: GCF_034530995.1. Taxonomy (NCBI): domain Bacteria; kingdom Bacillati; phylum Cyanobacteriota; class Cyanophyceae; order Nostocales; family Nostocaceae; genus Nostoc; species Nostoc sp. DedQUE04. Next base: position 65,890 of record NZ_JAVRCA010000016.1, read on the forward strand.
CGCCGCTTGTTCAAAAGCTTTTGGCCCCAACTTCGGAACTTTCAACAATTGTCGGCGATTTTTAAAGGCTCCATGCTGGTTGCGATGAGCGACAATATTATTAGCAACTGTTGCCGTAATCCCAGAGACGGAAGTTAATAGTTCTTTGGATGCGGTGTTTAAGTCTACGCCGACGTAGTTAACGCAGCTTTCTACAGTGTCATCCAATTTCTTTTTCAACAATTTCTGATCGACATCGTGTTGATATTGTCCCACACCAATAGATTTGGGATCGATTTTCACTAGTTCTGCTAAGGGGTCTTGCAAACGGCGACCGATACTAATTGCACCGCGCACGGTAACATCTAAATCGGGAAACTCTTCTAGCGCCACAATACTAGCAGAATATATAGATGCGCCAGATTCATTCACCATCACCTTAACTGGTTTGCGTTCTATATTTTGCAATACTTGCGTGACAAACTCCTCTGTCTCGCGGGACGCTGTACCGTTACCAATGGCGATTAACTCAATCTTGTATTTTTCAATTAAATTTTTGACAGTTTGTGCAGCTTTGAGTCGCTGTTCAGCCGCTTGATGGGGAAAAACCGCTTGGTATTCCAAAAATTTTCCCGTTTGGTCGAGGACAGCAACTTTACACCCAGTTCTAAATCCGGGGTCTATCGCCAGGGTTGGTTTCATCCCTGCTGGTGCAGATAGCAGTAACTCCCGCAGATTAGTTTCAAATGTCTTAATTGATTCTATGTCTGCATAAACTTTTTTCTCAGCAATAACCTCTCCCATAAGAGAGACTTTCATCAAGCGGTTGAATGCATCTTTCAGCATCGCCTGATAAAAATCTCGAATTGTCCGGACTTTGGCTTTGATTTCTTTCGACTCAAGATAGTAAAGTACCGCATCCTCATCGAAAGCAATTTCAAAGCTTAATATTTTTTCAGTTTCACCCCGACACAACGCCAGCATATTGTGTGGTGCAATATTTTTTACCTTAATTTGATAGTTACGGTACATCTCAAATTTGGTTGTACCTTCAGGATAATCATCTTTGATGCGAGAGACAAATACCCCTTCTTCTAAAAGATAGTCGCGGATATATGCGCGTAACTCAGCTTTTTCAGCTACTTCTTCCGCCAAAATATCAGCAGCACCTTTGAGTGCTTCTTCTGCTGTTTTTACTCCCTGCGTTTGTGAAATATACTTAGCCGCTTCTGACTCCAAGGATGCAATTGCAGCATTTTTGATATTTAACGACTTGATGAATTCCGCCAGTGGTTCGAGTCCTTTTTCTCTGGCGATAGTGGCGCGGGTGCGGCGTTTTGGGCGATAGGGTAGATATAAATCCTCAAGTTCGGTTTTTTGTAAGCAGGATGAGATTTTGGCTTTGAGTTCGTCTGTAAGTTTACCTTGTTGGGCGATCGCACTTAAAATAACCGATTTTCGTTCTTCTAGTTCTGTTAAATAAGTATAGCGATCGGCCAGTTCGCGTAGTTGCACTTCATTCATCTCATCGGTGCGTTCTTTGCGGTAACGTGCAATAAAGGGAATTGTTGCACCCTCCGCCAAAAGTTCCAGCGCGTTTTGCACCTGATGGGATTTGAGGTTGATTTCAGTTGCCAGTATTTGAGGAATGTTCAGCATTAGGTGTCTAAAATGAAAATGCTACTTCTAAAGGTAATATGCTAGATCCTTATCCTGGCGCAAGTCCAAAGTTTTAAGCTAATTTACCAGATGATTGTTCGCAAGAGTGTAATTGGCCAAATAGACAAAACCCAGCTACGCAAGTTTTATAACCCTTCCAATTTGCGTAGATGAATGAGAATTTGTCTAGCACAACCCAGCTTGGCTAAGTCACGAGAAGGACAAAAGTAGCATCACCCACAGGAATTGTCTGTTACTAAACACCACGCAATCTCGCGTAGCATCTCGTACCAAATTTTAAATATTGCTACGCACACTCGAACACAGAATAAGAGTTGTCAAGCTTTTGGCGCTTCATCTATTGCAATAATTATTCCAATTGGCATAAAATACAACCTTGCATAATCTTGATTTTCTATAATATTTATTTCGCTCGACTGTTGTAGCCAAAACCTTATTGGATGTAAGATTAACCACACTTCCAAAAAATTTGTTCTAAAAACACTACAACCTTTAGTTCAGAGGTTAGTAAAATGCTTTTGTTTTTCTTGATACCACTATGTACTGCTTTAGCTACAGGCTACTTGTTCAAAAAGAGTACTGATGAAATAGCATATCTTGCAGGTGTATTCGCAGCGATTAGCTTGATCTTAAGTTTAATATTAGCACCTTGGCAGATTCAGTTTGGACTATTAATCATTGTCTTCGTCATTACCAACAGACTTTTGGAAAATAATGAGTCCAAACAATAGGAAAACAACCTAGAGAAACCTCTATCCAACCAAGAAAACTTAGCGTTGTTTCTCTTTATACCATTATGTACTGTTTGAGCTACTGCCTACTTGTTCAAAAAGAGTACCAATGAAATTGCCTACTTTGGAGCTATTAGCTTGATTTTACCTCAAGGATTAATATCTTGGCACCAGTTTGGATTGTTAATCATTATTACCAACAGACTTTGATGAAAATAGTCAGTCCAAATAATAAAAAAAACCTCTACCCAGCGAAGGAAAATTGGCAGACTACTAACTCTATCTGAAATATGTGAATTTAGATGAATATTTTGTAAATAGATAAAAAATAATTCCAACCTCAATTGTCATCTAAAAATTCAGGTTGTAATTTAGTATAACGTTGTGCGATCCGGTCACCGCAAGTAGTCTTGTTCAAGTTTGAATTTTCCTTGGGTCAACTTTTGGCTTTTTAGCTTTGCATTTATCGAGTCTAATACTAACTCTTTAGTTATAGAACTTTAATACCATAAATTACTTCATAAATGTACAAATTTCCCAGGCAATAATTCCTAATAGAGGAAGATTTTTATTTTATGAAGTTTTTGTTTAAGTGTATTTGTCAGTAGATAAATTTTTGATAAAGTACAGCGATAAATTTGCAACATGCTTTTCTCATGGTATTCTAGTAAGTAATTACATGTAACAATAAATTTGGAGGAAAAAGCCTATTTAAATAAAATCACGTGGAAAAGTCAAGCCAACCTAATATTAGATGGTGTAGAAATATCTCAAATTCAATGCAATCTCAATTGAAAGTTGATTAGCCAACTTCAGTTTGCATTAGTTGTTTTGTAAAAAAGCTCCGTTTGGACATCCAGTAAAATTCCCGATAAATCTGTAAAGCGTATTACTGTAGTGTAGGTTGATTTATCTCTCTATTATTTACGCAGCTAGTCAGACTTGTATTAATTCTTGTGTTCCCATGCCCAAAAAGAGCACGTATACATACTCCATTTGAGTAAAAACCATTACTTTTATAAATCGGCTTAATTGCCAGCCAAGATTACAGATATGTCTGTGAGCCGGGATAAATTTTATCATATGTCAGTACATTAATCCACTTTTTTGGAGCAAATAGAGAATATTTCTCAATCCAGCTAGGTTTTATAGCTTGAGAATATCAATAGTATCTTCAAAAGATTTCTACAGCAGGATACCACTGATAGAAAGTTAATGAATGGATTAATCAAAAATTCTGGTAATCCATTTTGATTTAGGTGCATCTGTTAAATATGTGGGTGGAATCAGAGTTCAACATCAGCGATGTCTACGACTGGCTACATCTACGCACACTGCAAACTTTGTGTATGTTATGTATAGAGAATTTGTGACAAACTTCTCAAATTTCTCTATGTCTGCATCCACTATTAGATTATCGCGATCGCGCTGAAAATAGTGTTAAGCAAACCTGGGTAGCACAGAAAATATCTGTAATTCACAGTTAGGCAAACTCTAAATTGATTGTGCTAATTGCCAAGCAATAAACTGGTTTGGTTGGGAGTATAATCCAGTCAAGCAATTAAGCGTGTTTTACTAGCAATCATATCGAACGCCGCCATGATACAGCAACCATCCTGGAATATTGCATAGTATTTAGTTTTTAACTCTAAGGCATGAGCTTCAAAGATCATTTTGATATCAATCACTTCAACATAGCCTTTTAATTTTGTTGTCTTTACTGAAGTGTTGCCGAGATATGAAACGTTTAAAACAACTGGTTGTTTACTATCCGGTTCATACCTACTATCTTGATTAAGGCAAAGTACTATGAAATCCATGTCGCAAGGTTCAAACTTTAAAATAATCCCTTATATTATTTTATTTGTAAGTATTTTACTTAGTATCTGTGGACAACTGCTAATGAAAAATGCCATGATTTATACAAATGAAGGAGTATTTACTTGGGATTTTCTTCAAAAATTATCATTAGCTATTACTGTCTATTGTTTAGGTATAGTAAATTGGATATTGGCTCTGCGATCTGTAAAATTGAGTATTGCTTATCCACTGACAAGTTTAAATTATGTCGGGATACTTTTCGGCTCATACTACTTTTTTAATGAGGTGATTACGTTAACTCGAATAGTAGGAGTCATCACTATATTCTTGGGTGTTCTTTTAGTAGTTAACCCCATAAAAAAGCTCAAATTTAGATAATTACTTGAAAAGTTAAAAATGAGTATTTTTACTTGGCTAAATTTAATGCTTGTTGTTTTATTTGGAACAACTGCTCAACTCTCACTCAAGTATGGACTTTACATCTCTAACTCTAATAAAGGAGAAAGCGGCTCTCTCAAAAATCTCTTATTATCTCGTTATTTTTTAATTTGGTTTATCTGCTATACATTTATGACTATATTGTGGCTTTATGTATTGCGGACAATTCCTTTAAGTCAAGCCTTTCCAGTTTTAGGATTAATGTATGCATTTGTACCCATTGCTTCTCACTATCTTTTAAAAGAAGAGGTTATGTTTAGCCAATGGTTAGGGATTTCCGTTATTATAACTGGCGTAATTCTAGTTGTACATTAATCTTTTATGATTCAGATTATTAATATTAACAGTTTCCGAACATCATCCTCTAAAACATTTTCACAAAATCTAAATTTAATTTATGAATATAGGTATCGTTGGCGGAGGCATCACTGGGCTAGTATTAGCTCAACGTCTTTCACATCAAGGACATCAAGTCACTGTCTTTGATAGTAATAAGCAGCTTGGTGGACTTACTACCTATCATGATTACGGATTATTTACCTGGGATCGCTTTTATCACGTTATCCTACCTTCTGATACTCACTTAATAAATTTTCTTAGAGATATTGGTCTTGGAGATAAACTACGTTGGCATCGAAGTTTAACAGGCTTTTATGACAATAAAAAGTTTTATTCTATTAGTAATAGTATAGAATTCCTGCGTTTTCCTCTATTTGGACTTATAGGTAAAATCAGATTAGCCTTTACTCTTTTATATGGTTCGCGCCTTAATAACTGGCGGCGCTTAGAGAAGATTTTAGTTGAAGATTGGCTATTGAAACTTGGTGGTAAAAACACATACGAAAAGCTCTGGAAACCTTTGCTTTTATCCAAATTAGGAGAAAACTATAAGCGAATATCAGCAGTTTTTATTTGGGCTTATATCAAAAGACTATTTTCAGCGCGCGATTCTTCATTAAATAAAGAACAACTCGGTTATGTATCAGGCGGTTATAAAACTGTTTTTGACCATATAGAAAAATTAATTTACGCGGCTGGAGGTCATATCCACAAAGGTGTTGCGGTTGAATATATCGCACCTCATCCAGGGGGTGGAATGTGGGTAGAATATCAGGGGAAAAAAGAGCATTTTGATAAAGTCATCTTTACTGGGCCAGTTAATATCTTGCAACAGGTTGCTGCAAGGGAATTGGTGAAGGTTTCAGACACTAGTAAAACAGTAGAATACCTGGGTGTAATCTGCATGGTACTGATTACTCGTAAGCCTCTAGTTCCTTATTACGTAGTGAATATTGCCGATAAAAATATTCCTTTTACTGGAGTTATCGGTATGAGTAACTTAGTTTCTTTACAAGAGACAGCAGGGTATCACATTACATTCCTACCAAAATATATCCTTTCCACTGACCCGTTGTTAAAACAACCAGATGACGAATTACGTCCAATATTTTTCCAAGGTATACGTTTAATGTTCCCCGAACTCAAAGCAGATGACATTGTAGCGGCACATATTAATCGAGCGATTAAAGTACAGCCACTACAAGTTTTAAATTATTCCAGCCTTGTTCCCAAAGTGAGTACTGAAAACGATGATTTTTTCGTCGTCAATACCTCACAGTTGGTTAATGATAGCGTTAACAACAACGCAGTAGTTCGACAAGTCGATGAATTTCTCAAAAAATCAGCATTCCTGAATTCTTGAAATTTGAGCAATCACACTTTATTTTAAAAATCACACGAGGTCTTTATGAGTCTTTTTGTTCTTTTACCCGCATATAACGAGCAAGAATCAATTCGACCCTTGTTCAAAAAGTTTCAAACATTGCAGCAAATCTTTAATATAGAGATAGAACTGATTCTTGTTGATGATGGCAGTAGCGATAGAACTGCTCAGACTGCAATAGATGAATCTCAATCACTAGGTATATTACTAAAATTAGTCCAACATCCCAAAAATGCTGGTTTAGGTCAAGCAATTAAAACAGGTTTTACGACTTTCTTGGAAATTTCCAATGAAGGTGATTTTTTAGCTGCGATGGATTGTGATAATACTCAACCACCAGAGCTACTAATAAAAATGTATGACACTATGATAGCTGGTAGCTATGATATTGCGATCGCGTCTAGATATCGCAAAGGTTCTAAAGTCATAGGCTTATCAAAATTTAGAGAGCTGCTGAGTTACGGAGCCAGCTGGCTTTTCAGAATTGCCGCTCGTGTACCAGGCGTAAAAGACTACACTTGTGGTTACAGACTGTATAACCGTACTTTCCTCAGTAAACTGGATATGTATTATGGGGACAATCTATTCACTGAAAGTGGATTTGCTTGCATGATAGATTTACTGCTGAAAGCCAAAGCCCTCAAACCAAAAATCGTAGAAATTCCAATGGTTTTGAGATACGATGAAAAACCGACTGCTAGCAAAATGAAAATTCTTAAAACTATTACTCGAACACTAAAACTCTTGTTTAAGAATCTAGCCTCAACACAGCCAACTTCTAATTTAGGTCAGACTTTCAAACAGCAAGAAACAGTTAGAATTCCACTAAGAATGGCAAACCGTAAATAAACCTGAGAAGAAAAGTCTGGATTCTTTACTTGAGAAGAGTGTCAGTAAATATATAAATAGAATTGTATTTTATTCTACACTGATACAAAAGCGGAGCTTTGCTTGCTCCGCTTTTGTATTCTGACTTCTGAATTTTTCGTCAAATAGCTCTAAATTTCTAGTCTGTGGGCGGATTTGCCAAGGCGTTGTTAAAGGGGAGGGAAATCCACACGTTTTTCTAGCAACTGTGGCTTTTACTCATTTGTTAGACTGAACACACTAGGATTTTTCAGTCAAATCTCTGAACTACGCCAGCAGACGAGGCTACCCATGCTTACAAGTACGCTACTTCTCTCGAATCAACTTCCTACTCTTCAATATTCCTCCACACCAGAGCGTTTCGATGAAACCTGGGAAGCCCCCCTGGCTACCCTTCTGGGACTAGGACGCGCCGCTGGTGCTGACTTCATTGAATTATTTTTAGAGCGTCGCAACTATATTAGTTCTCTTGCAGAAGATGACGCTATCACGAGTATTTCACCCAGTCTGTCTACAGGCGCAGGAGTTAGGGTATTTCGTGGCAAAGCTGACTGCTACGTTAGCACTAATGACCTTTCGTTTTCCGGTTTGAAAGCAGCCTTAGAAAAAGGTCTTTCTATCTTAGGATTACAACTACCCACTGCTAAAGCTTTCATCCCCGAAATCAACCTAGAATTACTTAGAGATTACGCTACCAAAAGAGGTAAAGATGCATGGCTACCAGTGTGTAGCTCCATCCGAGAAATGGGAGAAATCCTCCTAGATGGTACAGCCCACCTGAAGCAAAAAGCTAGCCACGTCCAATCGCGCCGTGCTAGCTATTTCCGGGATTGGCAAGAAGTTTTAATCGCTGCTAGTGACGGGACTTTTGCCCGTGATATTCGCCTCACCCAATCAGTCGGATTTAACCTGTTGTGTGCTGATGGTGCTAATCGTACCTCAATTGGCGATCGCGCGGGTAATACTAGTGATGCCAACTTCTTGAGAACTTGGGATTCTCAACAAGCCGCCGAGAAAATAGCAGAATCGGCTGGAAAAATGCTCTACGCAGATTACGTGGAGTCGGGTACTTATCCCATCATTATGGCCAATCACTTTGGCGGCGTAATTTTCCACGAAGCTTGCGGACACCTGCTAGAAACCACTCAAATTGAACGTAATACCACACCCTTTGCTGACAAAAAAGGCGAAAAAATTGCCCACGAAAGTTTGACAGCCTGGGATGAAGGGCGCTCTGAAAATGCCTTCGGAACAATTGACATGGATGACGAAGGTATGCCTGCTCAAAGAACCCTTTTAATTGAAAAAGGCGTTCTGAAAAACTTTTTAGCAGATAGAACAGGTTCTGCACGCACCGGACACCCCAGAACTGGAAGTGGACGCCGCCAAAATTATACCTATGCCGCTGCTAGCCGGATGCGTAATACTTATATTGATTCTGGCGAATATAGCAATGATGAATTATTTGCCTCTGTTGATAAAGGTATTTACTGTAAAAAGATGGGTGGTGGTAGCGTTGGTGCTACAGGTCAATTTAACTTTAGTGTTGATGAAGCTTATTTAATTGAAAATGGCAAAATCACCAAACCACTGAAGGGAGCAATTCTCATCGGTGAAGCTAAGGAAATTATGAATAAAATTTCCATGTGTTCCCAAGATTTGGAGATTGCACCAGGCTTTTGTGGCTCAGTCAGTGGCAGTATTTACACCACAGTCGGACAACCCCACATCAAGGTTGATTCTATTACCGTTGGTGGAAGATAAGAATTTTAGATTTAGATTTTGGATTTTGAATATTGTAATTCAAAATCCAAAATGCTCAAGTTACCTGATTGTTCCGTTAGTTCAATCTAAAATCTAAAATCCAAAATTGCTTGAGTATTCCTTCAGTCAGAACTGTATGAGAGAAGTACAAGCAATAACATCCAAAATCTAATTATTCAAAATAGAATCGCTTCCAATCCAAAATCTAAAATCCAAAATCCCAAATTGACTATGCCGAATATCAATGAAATTGCAAATTCTGCTAAGGATAATGCTGATAAACTTGGCATTAAAAAATTTGACATTTATGGCTCAACAGTAGATGACACTAGCGTGCAAGTAGACCAAGGTGAGCCGAAACAAGTTAAAGCTTCAAACCGCTCTGGTGTTACTGTTCGTGTTTGGAATGAAGATAATACAATGGGTGTGACCAGCACCACAGATGTAGACCCCAAGGGACTGGAATTAGCTTTGAAAACTGCTTACGAAGCCAGTTTCTTTGGTGTTAAAGAGAATGTTCCTGATTTTAGTCCAGAGGCGACTGTTCCGATTCCAAGTAAAACCCTGCATAAAGCACCTCAAGCACCTGTTGCTGAACTTATAGAAAAATTGTTGGTAGCTGAAAAAGAATTATTGGCAGCTCACCCAGCAATTAAAGGTGTACCTTATAATGGTTTGTCTCAAAGAGATATTGACAGATTTTATCTCAATAGCGACGGTGCAGTAAGAACTGAATCTCACTCTTTGGCATCAGTTTATCTTTATAGTAAAACTGAGGAAGATGGGAAGAAACCGCGCAGTGCAGGCGCTTATAGAATCAACCAAAGTTTAGATAATCTAGATATTAATGGTTGCATTAAAGAAACTGCCGATAAAACTATCAGTCACTTGAATTATGAAAAAATCAAAACTGGTAAATATCGAGTTGTTTTCTCACCGGAAGCTTTCTTAAGTCTGTTGGGTGCTTTTTCTAACTTATTCAATGCCCAAAGTATTTTAGACAATCAAAGTCTATCTACACCTGATGATTTAGGTAAGGAAATTGCTTCTCCTCTGCTTTCAGTTTATGATGATGCACTGCACCCAGCTAACGTAGGCGCGGAAAGTTTTGATGGCGAAGGAACTCCTACTCGTCAAATTTCGCTGATTGAAAATGGCGTTTTAACAGGATTTATCCATAGTGCAGGCACCGCTAAAAGGTTAAATGCCCAGCCAACGGGTAATGCTAGTATTGGTGCAAAAGTCAGCGTCAGCCCCAATTTTTATCACGTATTTTCAACAGCAACTCCTGAGCAAGAATTGAGCTTAGAAACTGCTGAAAATGTGATTTTTATCGATGATTTACAAGCTCTCCATGCTGGAGTTAAATCCTTGCAAGGTTCCTTTTCTTTGCCGTTTGATGGTTGGCTAGTTAATAAGGGAGTGAGGACGAGTATTGAGTCAGCAACTGTTGCTGGTGATTTCTTGGAACTTTTGAAGTCAATTATTTATGTAGAAAAAGAGCCAGAGTTAACGCCAGGTGGGGTTTGCCCGAAAATCTGGGTTAATGAACTATCGATTACCGGCGAATAAAACTTAGTAAGTGCAGAGTTAAGAGTTAAACTCTTAACTCATCACTTGGAAATCATGACTAACCATTAGTATTCACCACCAATGCTAATGGCAGTATTAAATACATCAGCACCACTTAAGTCAACACCAGCTAAAACAGCGCCATCTACATCACTATTATATAAACGGGAATTACTCAAATTCACGTTGGTAAGATTGGCATTATTTAACATCGTATCGCTAACAAATGCTTGTGTGAGATTAGCAGACTTTAAATTAGCTCCAGTTAAATCTGCACCTTCTAAGTTAGCACCTTGGAGATTAGCTCCTTTTAAATTTGCATTTCTCAAGTCAACACCGATTAGATGAGCGCCTTTAAGGTTAGCTCCTGCTAGATTGCATCCCGAGCATTCTCTAGTTTCTAACAAGCGGCGGACAGGGGCGGAATTTTCTGCTTTGACGGGAATGGGAGCAGCTAAGGATAGCGTGCTGAGTAAGGCTGCTGCCGTCAAAAAAATTCGTTTCATAATTTACCTCGGACACTTCTAGAAGTCATTGAATTCTGAACTTCTACGACACCAGTGTGCCAAGATTAGAGAATTCTGTCCTCATGCGATCGGAGGAATATATAATTTCGATGAGACTAGGTATTCTTCCGTTAGGTAGTCCGATGGGAGTAAATTTCAAACTGAAATTATATTAAGCTTTGCCGCTACCTAATAGGTACAACAATGCCATCCGAACAGCGACACCGCTGGTAACTTGTGATTGAATGAGACTAAATTCTGGGTCATCCATCAATTCAGAACTAATTTCAACACCACGGTTGACTGGGCCTGGATGCAAAACTTTGACATTCGGTTTACAAAGTTGCAGTTTTGTGCGTGTAATGCCAAACAGTTGGTGATATTCTCGCAAACTTGGCAGCAAATGAGCCGTCATCCGTTCCTTTTGCAGACGTAAAGTCATGACAAAATCTGCATTCTGCAAAGCTGGTTCTAGCTGCCAATGTAGAAATAGTTGGGGATTGGGAGAATAATTTCTCCCTTCTACTTCCTCCGAGATAAACTCGGCAAAGAATTTAGGTAAGAGCGTTGGCGGTGCTGCCAGATGCACTTCGGCACCACTAGCAATTAAACTCCAAATATTCGATCGCGCCACACGAGAATGGAGAATATCGCCAATAATGGCAATCTTTTTCCCCTTTAAAAGTTCCAGTCGCGGATGATCTGGGTCAATTAGAGTAGTTATGGTAAATAAATCTAGCAGTGCTTGGGAAGGATGTTCATGTTGACCATCACCAGCATTGAGGACGCTAACTCGTACACCGAGGCGATCCATTTCAGATGCGATCGCATTTGGTACTCCTGCCTCTCGATGGCGGACTACCATAATATCAGTTCCCATCGCCAAATAGGTTTTCGCCGTGTCGAGAATTGTTTCTCCCTTAGTCATAGAAGATGTGGCGGCGGCGAAGTTCAGCGTATCCGCACTTAAACGTTTGGCTGCTAGTTCAAAACTGCTGCGGGTGCGGGTAGACGATTCAAAAAATAAATTCGCCACCACTTGTCCCTGCAAAGTTGGCACTTTCTTTGTCCGCCGTGATAGCACCTCTTGAAAACTGGCAGCAGTTTGCAAAACTGTATCGTATTCGGCGGTAGTAAAGTCAGCCAGGGAAAGAATGTGATGACGATTCCAGGTAGTAGTAGGCATATTTGGGGACTGGGGGCTGGGGACTGGGGACTGGGGACTGGGGGAGATGATGGAGACAAGAGGACAGGGGGGACAAGGAGGACAAGAGGACAAGGGGACAAGGGGACAAGGGGGAATTATTGAACAAGTCTCCCCCCTCTTCCTTGTCTACCTTGTCTCTTCTCCATGCCCCATGCCCAATCCCCAATCCCCAGTCCCCAATCCCCAATCCCCAATCCTTTCAAGTTGGTAAATGGAAAACGTTTAAAGCTAGAGAAATTAAGCTGAGGAATGTTAAAAACCCAATTGTATCTAGCATTGTAGTCACTAACGGGCCACTAACCAAGGCAGGGTCAAGCTTCAGTCGTTTCAAAGCCATTGGTAGTAAAGTGCCGAGTGTAACAGCCACAATTGTATTAGTTGCCATTACCATTCCGGCAATTAAAGCCACCCATCGCTCTTGAGGTCGCGCCCAAATCAAGGAAAGCAGGATCATCGTTGTGGCTAAAGCCAGAGCTGTACCTAAACCAGCTAGAAGTTCCTTGCGAAGAATTTTTAAGGTATCTTTGGGTGTTACCTCTCCCACTCCCAAGCCACGAATTGTTACCGTTAATGATTGAATACCGACAGTACCACCAGTGTTAGAAAAAATCGGCATGATCACTGCTAGAACTGGCACTGCGGCAATTACAGATTGAAAAGGCGCGATCGCACTGGCTGCACCAATATACAGAGCCATGATCCCCAATAGCCAAGGTAAGCGATTGCGAATGGTGAGTAAGGGAGAGGATAAAGCAGCTTCATCACCACTCACACCCGCCAGTTTTTGAATATCTTCTGTGGCTTCCTCTTCCAAAATATCCATGACATCATCAATGGTGACAATGCCCACCAATCGGTCTTCTCGGTCAACCACGGGGATCGCGATTAAGTCGTAGCGCTGCATAATTCGCGCTACTTCTTCTTGAGGGGTTTCAGTTTTAACTTTAATAACGCGATCGCTAGCAATATCTTTAATGAAAACATCGGGAAAAGTAAACAGCAATTGCCGCAGTGAAACTACTCTCACCAGCGTCCGGTTATCATCTGTGACGTAGGCGTAGTAAATCGTCTCCTTGTCTTCATCCTGACGGCGGATTTTACTCAGAGCTTCACCTACAGTTAATCCTTGGCGCAAGCGGACATATTCGGTTGTCATCACCCGCCCAGCCGTACCTTCTGGATAGCCGAGAATCGTTGCTGTTGCTTGCCTTTCTTCTAGACTGAGTTGTTGTAATAACCGTTTGATTACTCCAGCCGGTAGTTCATCAAACAATTCTGCCCGTTCGTCGGGACTCATCGCTTCTACAAGTTGCACTACCTGGACATCATGCAGAGAATTAATTAGTTCTTCCTGCACCTCTGTCGGCAGATATTCAAATACATCAATTGCCTGAGCTTTGTTGAGTAAACGGAATGCGATCGCCCGTTGTTGTTCGGGCAATTGTGTAATGTAGTCTCCCACATCCACAGGTTGCAAGCGATTTAAATCCCATTTCAACTGGTTTAAATCGGTAGTATCAGTCAACAAATCACGAATATCTTCTGTGAGCATGATATATATCTCCTAAGTCTCCCCCGCGCTGGGAGACTTCCTCACCACAGCTCAGAGGAGGTTGATACTGCCATCTTGTGGACTATGGTCCATAAAATTTCAACAAATCAATATCGATAGCTAAATTAAAGCATTGCTAGTCATCATCCTAACCCGGAACAGCGCTCTCCGGTAGATACAGAGAAAATTTTATATCTTTAGTAGCTTTTTTAGTAACTTTATGTGCATTTTTGAGCTTGCTACCCTGATTTTTGAGGAATTATTCTCTAATCAGAGTAAGCTTTTCCACCGATCTAATCTGTGAAAACTGGCGATCGCGAATAAATAAGTATACGGATGACTAAAAAAAGGGGAGTTGTCTCTAAACAAGTCATTAGAAAACTTCTGCTCATTAACAAATGCTTGAGGTTCAGTAATCTAAATTGAGATACTCTTACTTGAGTGTCGTTAACTAATTACTAAATCATAAATAGCTTCTAGCTTGGCAGTTTGCTTGCGAATATCAAAATTTTCGCAAATAAACTCTCGTCCTTTTTTACCCATACTTTTAGCTAAAGCCCGATCGGACAAAAGAATATCTAATTTTTCCGCGAGAGAGCGATCGTCTTTTTCATCAACTAAAAAGCCAGTTTCTCCATCTAAAATAGCATCGGGGATAGCGCTATGCCAGGTAGAAGCTATTGGTAAACCAGAAGCGGCGGCTTCCAATATTGAAAGCGGTAAACCTTCACTATCACCGTTTTTTGCTGTTTGACTGGGTAGAGAAAATATTTCTGCATTTCTCATAGTTTTTTGAATCACTTCATAAGGTTTTGCCCCCATAAAGTTGACTCTATTACTAATACCAAGCTCATCTGCTAGACTTTTAAAGTTTTCAGTCATTGTGCCATTTCCAATTTGGATAACTGACACATCTGGATGTTTATTGGCAATCCGGGCAAAGGCTTTTAATAGGGTATCAATTCCTTTTTTTTCAGTATGTCTGCCTACACATAAAATATATCTTTCATCTTTTGATTCACTGGCTGGGGCAAATTTCTCTAAATCTATACCACTATTTAGTTTAATAATTTTATCTTCAGGATAACCATATTCAATCATCTTTTTATACAAAAAACTAGAAAAAGCGATAAATTTAGATGCTTTTTGTTTTAATTCTTCTTCATGCAAAAGAAATTGATAAAATGCTGGATTACCTGACAGCCACATAGATCGACGTGAAACTGTGATATCAAAGCCGTAAAATGTGACGAGGAAAGGAATATTTAATTTTTCTGCCAATCGCATTGCATAAATACCATCTGGCCCAAAATGTCCGTGAATTAATTTTAGATTTTTTAGTTCAGCTTCTTTGCCAAACATATTTGGTGAAGCAGAAATTATATGAAATAATTGCTTAATCTTCCATTGGTCATTATTACTAATAGCAATATTGTCAAAAGGAATTTCTGCCAATAGTTTACAAGTCAGAAATAACGGTTTGTATGTTTGTAAATTATGGGCTTGTTCTCCGATAAAAGTTTCTGATACTCTTGGATAAGCTCGACGATACATTCCAACTGTTTTCATTGTGTTACTCCTATTTATTTAAGATTAATATTTCTTTTTCCCAAAAACGAACAAAATGTTAAGTAAAAAGCTTTTAATTTATTTATATATTTACGCTATTGATTCTATCTGCTGCTATTTTGGATAAAATAGTAATTACCTGATTTATTCAGAACAGCAATAACAATTGTTAGTTTTTTCAAGCTATACTAGTCTAAATCAGGGCTTCAATTATTTATGTTAGTCAGTGAAATAATAAGTTTTCCTGAAACTATTATTTAGTAAATATCTTAGGGTCTAATAAAGCAAACTAGGATATTTATTTATGTTAACAAACTGATTAATTTTTTATGACTTAAGCATTGACAGGGAAGGCAAAATAGCAACTATGCTTTTCAAGGCTTCTAGGTAGATTTTTGCGATGTCTGGGTTTTTGCTAGTCTACGCAAATAATAAAATATACTTTGTAAAAAACTGAAGTCGTGATGTAAATCCACAAAATGATTTATTTGTAAAGTGCATAAACCCTATTTTTATCAAACTTGATTGGGTTGAGGATAGCCTCCCTGTGTTGACTGCAATTATTTGCTGAATGAATATTTAACACAAACACATCAATCTTAAAACAGATTTACATTAAAATTATATTTATTTAATAAAGATTTTTGTTCAAAAATGATTTAGTTTAGATCGGCATAAGCATAACCTCAAAGTAGTGATTTAGTTTAGACTACCATAAGCTCATCCTTCGGAGTTAGGCACTCTTGATTTTTTAATCTCATCCCAGCACTGAATAACTCTTGAGAGTTCCTCTTTCTAAGACTTATTTGGAGGGATTTTTTCACCCACGCAGAGATCGAGATTTCTAAAGAAGATTTACGTTTCCCTATGCTCTAAGGTACATAATCCCATCTCAATGTCCCATTCTCCATAGCCCAAGTGCAAGAAATCCATTCCTTTAAAGGGTGAAATTTTGCAACTAGTTCTAAACCCAACCATGAAAACATCTACCGAATTGCTAACTCGTCTGGACTATTATTACCAGCAAATCAAAACGATTATCCTGACTCGCCAAAATCCGATTACTGGTTTACTACCTGCAAGCACAGCGATTACAGCCCACGGCGATTATACAGATGCCTGGGTGCGAGACAACGTTTACAGCATTTTGGCAGTTTGGGGTTTAGGACTTGCATACCGCAAGATTGACGACGACAAAGGACGCACTTATGAACTAGAACACAGTGTCATCAAACTGATGCGTGGGTTGTTATTTTCGATGATGCGACAGGCTCATAAAGTAGAGACATTTAAACATACTCAGTCGCTACTAGATGGACTACACGCCAAATATAATACCGCGACTGGTGACATTGTTGTTGGGGATAACGAATGGGGACATTTGCAACTTGATGCCACATCTATATTTTTGTTGATGTTAGGGCAAATGACGGCTGCGGGATTGCCAATAATTTATACAATTGATGAAGTTAATTTTGTCCAAAATTTAGTTTACTACATTGGACGAGCTTACCGCACGCCAGATTACGGTATTTGGGAACGCGGTAATAAAATTAATCGTGGAAATGCTGAATTAAATGCTAGTTCCGTAGGCATGGCAAAAGCTGCTTTAGAAGCTATCAACGGACTGGATTTGTTTGGTGTGCGTGGTAGTCAAGCATCGGTAATTCATGTGTTACCAGATGAAATTGCCCGCGCCCGAATTACCCTAGAATCCTTATTACCGAGAGAATCTGGTTCTAAAGAAATTGATGCGGCGCTGTTGAGTATTATTAGTTATCCTGCCTTTGCAGTGGAAGATTTGGAGTTACGCGATCGCACCTTAAACGATATTATCAATAAACTCGCAGGTAAATACGGCTGCAAACGCTTTCTGCGTGATGGACACCAAACGGTTTTAGAAGATAATCAACGTTTACACTACGAACCGTGGGAACTCAAGCAATTTGAGCATATTGAATGCGAATGGCCGTTATTTTTCACTTATTTAGTTCTAGATGGATTATTTCGCGGCGATCAAGAACAAGTTAAAAAATACCAAAATCTTTTAGAATCATTACTTATAGAACAAAATGGTTTGCGTTTACTGCCAGAACTTTATTATATTTCCGCAGAAAACATAGAGGCAGAAAAATTAGCACCTCAAACGCAACCACGTTTGCCCAATGAAAATATTCCCTTAGTATGGGCGCAGAGTTTATACTTCCTCAGTCAAATGTTGAGTGAAGGTTTAATCGCAGTTGGTGATATCGACCCTTTGGGAAGACATTTGTGTGTAGGAAAACAGCGCGATGCATTGGTACAAATTGCCTTGTTAGCAGAAGATGAAGATTTACAAACAAAACTAGAAGTTCACGGAATTGAAGCGCAAACGCCTACTCAAGTAGAACCGATTCAAGTGAGAAAAGCTGGAGAATTTTCAGCTATTTATACCCAAATTGGACGTAACGATAAACTTGGTTTAACTGGGCGTCCAGTGCGGCGGCTGCGGAGTTTGACAACATCTAGAATCTTTCGGATTAGCGGTGAAACAATTGTATTTTTGCCTTCATTTTCAGACTCTCAACAGTTTTACTTAACCCTTGATTACCATTTTTTACTGGATCAAATTAGAAGCGAACTAGCTTACATTCAAAAATATTGGAGCGATTTAGGTCGTCCTACCTTAACTTTAATGTTGACGCACACCATGTTAGAAAGTGGTTCTGAAGCATTACTAGAACTGATGCAAGAACTCAAAGATGGTGTTTGTAACGGCGTGCAGGTGAAATTAGGGCGGCTAAATCAGCTAATGTTAACAGCCGGAATCCAAAGAATTGATTTTCTACCAAATGCAGAATTCGCGCGATCGCCAGTGAAAAATGCTAGCCCACGTTGCTATTATTTAGCTTATCATCCTGAGAAAAACTGGCGCTTAGGACATACCCAAGAATTTCAAATGGAGTACGAAACTAACTTGGGGTTATTGCTTTCTTACTTGCGTTCATCAGAGAATATTTACGAGCAAATCGAGTTATTGCAAACATTAACTCGCTTGCAGGGAATGAAATTTGATACGGGGTATGGCGGCCCAGGATATCCTGTCACCGTAGGCGATTTACTAGATGAAGTTTACACCAAAGCCGGAGATTTAAGCATTTGGGCAGTAGTGCGTCGGGCTGCGGGGTTGCGCCAAATGGTTGATATCAGCCTATCAGATGCAGTCACAAGTATTTTGGTGCGGGGTAAGCAAATTGCTGTGGGTAAAGCTTACAGTGAAGCGTCCTTGATTAGCGTACCCATGTCTCACGATGAAATTGCCGATAAAATTAATCATTTTTGTCGTGAAGATATCCGCGATCGCGTCCTTACTCAAGAGATTTTAATCTATGTTGGTATCTTAATTCGCTCAGAACCCGAACTATTCCAAGGACTACTAACGCTGAGAGTCGGCTATCTGATCTTATTAATCACCAGCGAACTAGCGCGGGAATTGCATGTCACTCAAGATGAAGCTTACGATCGCTTAATGCAACTTTCACCCTTTGAAGTTAAAGTACGCTTGCGTCAGGTATTAACTGGATATACTGGTATGAGTAACCTGTTGCGCCAGCAAGAATCACTCCATGTCAAACAAAAAGAAAGTGATATTGCTTGGGTGGTATTACCAGGAATCGCCGAAGGGATAGAAGTTCCGCCAGGTGGTTGGCGGCGGTTTCGCCAAGCCGAGGGTGCGACGGGGCGCGTACCAAAAGAATTTTTTAAACAAGTTTGGCTATTAATGCAACATTGCAAGGGTCTAGTAATTGGCGATAAACTAGAGCGGCGCAATCGTTTAGATAGTGAGATAATGTTGTCGGAAATGACAGCCGGGGAAAGAAATTTTGCTCTCTTGGTTGAGCATTTGCTGAATAAAATCGAAGCCCCAGAATATCGCCAAGTTAATATTGAAGCATTAATTGAATTAGGAGCGATCGCTGCCAATAATCCTAAGCTGCAAATTGAAGAATATATCGTGTTGGATGTGTTAATTGGCCATGCAGTGCGGTTAGCGTGGTTAGAGAATCATAGTCAACGTAGCGATCGCTATGATGAGGATAAGGCGAGTGCGTGGCGATCGTTTTACAATACCTCTCCTAGAGATTGCGCTAGTTATATTTTGAAGGCTTTCCGTTTCTTAACGGAATTTGTGAAAGATTTTTAAACGCAAAGGATCGCAAAGGGAAGCGCAGAGGTACGCAGAGGATCAGAGAGAATGAGTTGAGTGGGGTGATTATTGGGTGTGCGATGAGGGTGCATACTGCTTTGGGGCCTGGTTTATTGGAGTCGGCTTATGAAGAGTGCTTGGATTATGAGTTGAAGAAAGCCGGATTGAATGTTGGTAAGCAAATTCCATTGCCCTTAGTTTATCAAGATGTGCAATTGGAATGTGTTTATCGATTAGATTTGATTGTCGAAAACCAAGTAATTGTAGAGATTAAATCTGTAGAATCCTTCCACCCAATTCACTCCGTTCAACTCCTAACCTATCTCAAACTAGCAAACTGCAAACTAGGTCTTCTCCTCAACTTTAACGTCCTCCACCTCAAAGAAGGTATTAAACGCGTAGCTAACAACCTCTAACTCCCCCTCTTTGCGTTCCTCTGCGCTTCCCTTCGCGTTCCTTTGCGTTAAAAAAATATCCCCTACCTAAGACGCCAAAAGCAGAGAAAGCAGGGGTTTATTCAACTTTATTTTGTTGTTAAAACTACTTAACAGAAACAGCATCAACATCAATGGTGCTTCCACTAGAGCTAGAGGTAGAACCCTCTGGAGTATTAGGTACTTCAGTACCCACCTCACCCTTACGAGCTTTCCAGCCTTCAATTACTAGCCCAGACACCTCACCAACTAGCAGAGTCAAGAGGAAAACATCATCAATCTGTCCCGCAACTGGTATAAAATCTGGGAGAACATCAAATGGGCTGACCAAATAAACCAACGTTCCTAAAATTACCCACCAACGATATTTGGGGTTACGAAGTACGCTGCGATACCAGGTATAAAGTGATTGGATCGAAAATTTCATATTTTGAACCTCCAGTTATCATTTATTTTGACAAATTATTCTAAAAATTCACGGTGCGAATAACCGTCCTAGTTAGTTGGGAAGATGCTACTAGTAATCTGTCAACAAAGACAAATACAGTATTTGGTGCTGATATCTGCTGCTCTAGCCATAAGAGATATGCCTATATACTGATTTTACTTTATTAAAGATTTTATAAATTGCTCGGTATAGTCTTAAACTTCTGTGCAGATCCCAAGGAATAATCTTCTAATTTAAAATCAGCAAAAGGCTTCTTTTCTAACCTATTCCGTAGAGCCTCGTCAAGAATGACACCTGATGATTCTCTTTTAACACCAATAATTATCACACTTGTTTGATATGTCGTTAAATCCCGATTTGCCTGACAATCACTTCGTTGAAATTGACCCAAATTCAATAAGCGATAAATTTTGACACTTGGTGTATTAATAAATAATTTTTTTACTAAAAGTTGTATTTGTTTAGAACGTTCTAAAGCCACACGTTCTTGAATTAATCTATCACCTTTACAAGAAGCCGTGCCGACAGAGATAATTTCATTGGGAGCTTCCATTATATTCTCTATACCTTCTTGTTCTAAATTCAACTTTAAAAGGTCAACGCTAATAATTTCATCATTGGATTTAAGTTGAAAGTTGCTACCTAAAAGCCATTTATATTTTAGTGATAAAACCGCTATATTAAATTCCGCTATCCTTCCCTGACTATCCTTCCCTTCTTGATAAGAAAAGTAATCGATATTACCTTTTTTTTCTGGATATTGTCTGTAATAGGATGTGTCAGGTAAATCTGATTTGCGTGTGGCTAAAGTTACTATACTGAGTAATCCTAATATTACTAATAAAACTGCAAAAAATGTCAATAGCGGCACTTTTTGCGACTGCTGATTTTGAGGTAATGAATTGCTATTAATATCTACAGTTAAATGCTCAAGTTTAGAAGATTCTAAAATATTATTATTTGTCGGAGTCGTGTCTGTTAATTGAGTTTCTATTTCTTCTAAGGAATGCAAAATTTCTTGAGTACTGGCAGGACGTTTTTCTATATCTGATGCTGTTAGCCAATCAATTAAATTCAATAGTAAGGGTGAAATATGGGTCGCATGATTTTGCCAGTGCAACAAATTTTGCTGGACATCATACATCTCCAAAGGATGATATCCTGTCAGCAAAAATACAAAAGTGCGTCCCAAAGCAAAGAAATCTGACTGCGGTACTGCTTGACCATTCATTTGTTCTGGGGCGCTGTAGCCAGATGACATAAGTGCTGTCATCTTGTCGCCATTGCTTAGTTGGTCTTGGTAGGTTTTATTAATTTCATTGGCGGTACCAAAATCAATCAGTACTAGATTCCCCCAACCCTCCTCAAGGGGGGATCTAATCATAATGTTAGATGGCTTAATATCTCGATGTAGGTACTGTTTGCTATGTACTACATCTAAAATTTCTATCAACTGTCTTAACCAGTCTGTGGCTTGTTCTTGAGATATGGGGCTATTTTGCTGTAGCCACTGTTCTAAGTTGTAGCCATCGATTTTTTCCATTGCAATGCAATGCAACACTAAACCATTTCGGGTTTGATACTGAAAGTAACTATCTTCTTTGGGAATTCCGGGATGCTTGAATTGTCCCAACACCGTTACTTCTTGCTGAAATAATTCTACTGCTTGGGCGTTGTCTGATAAATCTTCTTTGAGTATTTTGATAATTTTGGGGGTATCTTGCTCGTATGCCTCATAAACTTTACTAAAACCTGTTTTGTCACTCAACAGGCACGTCACCCGGTAACGCCCTAGCAATTCTAGATGGGAACCACAACTTTGACAAAAGCGATTTTGATGATTATTCGGGTGATTTGGTTTAGGGCAAACAGGGTTGATACAAAGGCTCATGACAGGGGAGTGTGGAGTGGAGAAGCGGGGGAGCAGGGGACCAAGGGAGCAGGGGACCAAGGGAGCAGGGGACCAAGGGAGCAGAGGAGAAATTGCAGTAAGTTTTCCCCTCTGCACCTCTGCCTCTTATGCCCAATACTTCTCTACGAGAGGCTGCGCCAACGGCTTCTCTACGAGACGCTGTTCGCGTTCGCGGCAGTTGAGCGCAGTCGAAACTCAGTACAAGTGCCCAATTCCTAATGCACAATTCCCCTAGACATTGCTCCTATTAATTCTTCTGTTGCTGTATGACTAATCCCGTCTAAATAATCATGAGATTTTTGATCTATGTTCTGCCAAGAAAGCTGCCACAGTTTGGTTAAATGCCTCTGGTTGTGTCAAAAACGGCCAATGATTGCCGGGAACTTGGCAGATACGTAAGTTTTGAAGATAAGTTTTGTAGGGTTGAATTTGCCAATTTTGACGGTTCAGTCCTTGTTTTGGCTGGACGAATAGGGCAGGGGTGTCAAGGGGAATTGTAAAACCTGGCACTTGCATTACTGCCTCAAAAATTCCGTCGCGGGCGGCTATGGTAAATTTGCTGCCCCAACTTCCATCGGGTTTTTGTTCTATTCCTGCTTGGAAGACTTGCTCTTGTAAAGAAGTCCATCCTTGATATTGCTTTAATTGCCGTGCTTGTTGTTCGGCTTCTTCGTGGCTGGGAAAAGGCCCCATGCTTTTAAGAAAAGGCAAGAAGCGATATAACATTGGGAAAGTTACCCTGAAAAAACTGGGCATTTTCCAGATAAAAATCGGATCGACGAGAATTATACTCCGTACACGCTTTGGGTTTTGTCTTGCCCAGATGACGGCTAATTTACCTGTCCACGAGTGACTTACAATATGGGCAAAAGTCCATCCAAGACTATCCATGAGTGCTTCAAGGTCTGCGATCGCACTCTCAAAGCTATAATCTATCTCTGGTTTACTACTTTGGCCATGTCCGCGCATATCTGGCGCAACTATGTGGTAATCCGCCGCCAAGTAATCTCCTAAACTAGACCACACTAGAGCATGATCGCCTAAGCCATGTAACAGCAGTAAAGGTTCTTGACCTTGATTCCATTCTAAATAAGAAAGTTGGATATCAGGCTTTGATAAAGTTTGACGTACAGCCATCATTGCACATCCAGGCTTAGATAGTTTTGCGTTTATATGGTACTGCGAAAGATGGGGAGCAGCACTTCGGCTACGCTCAGTGACCGAGGAGCAGGGGAGCAGGGGAGACAAGGGGACAAGGGGACAAGGGGACAAGGGGGAATTATTGAACAAGTCTTTTCCTTTTTTCTTGTCTACCTTGTCTCTTCCCCATGCCCCATGCCCCATGCCCAATGCCCAATGCCCAATGCCCAATGCCCAATGCCCAATTCAATTGTTATCATTTACCACTTTATGACTCTGAGGATTGTACCAATTGACACGAAATAATGAGGCTAATGAATGCCAAGATCAATAAAAGGATGCCCCAAGGATATTAAAAGTACTATGCCAGAATTACACCAATCAATTGCCCAGCATTATCACGAACGAACTAAATACAACCCTGATACTCTCGCCTCTAAAAACCAGCGATTAGACTGGACTAAACAGCCAGTACCCTTTAAAGAGTACAAAATTGGCTCTACTTTTGATCTCAAACCCTATATCCAAGAAAAAACAGAGGCATTTGCTAATAACCCAGATACTCAGTGGTGGCAAAGACTTTCACGGCTATTGTTTCGTAGTTATGGATTGACAGCAAGAATGCCTTCTATGGGTAGTGCAGTGTATTTACGCGCTGCTCCCAGTGCAGGCGGACTATACCCTGCCGAGGTGTATGTGGTTTCGCGTGGTACATCGTTATTACCGCCTGGTCTATATAACTACCAGTGTCGAACTCATTCTCTCATGCATTATTGGGAAAGTGATGTTTGGCAAACTTTGCAAGCAGCTTGTTTCTGGCATCCTTCTTTAGAAAATACCCAATTGGCAATTATTGTAACTGCGGTATTCTATCGTTCTGCGTGGCGCTATGAAGATCGGGCTTACCGTCGGATTTTTCTGGATACGGGACATCTGTTGGGTAATATCGAGTTAGCTGGTGCGGTTACTGATTATCGCCCCCATTTAATCGGCGGCTTTGTCGATGAATCGGTTAACGATCTGCTTTATATCGATCCGCAACAAGAAGGTGCGATCGCTGTCTTACCTCTGGCAGACTTGTTAGATGTTAATCAAAATTTACCATTGGGATGTACTGCTTTACCTTCGGCTACTGAAACCAGTTATCCTCAAATCCCTGATGGCGAACTACTAACATATTTCCATCAACATACCCAGATCCAATCAGGTGTAACTGGTAATCTTAATCTACCAACTATTAAACAAGAAAAATCTTTAGAGGATAAATACAATTTTCCTTTCTGTTTAAAAATTCCCACCACCACTGCACCTATAAATTGGGGACAAAAACTATCAGAACTGGAAACCACTATGTATAAGCGACGCTCTACCCGCGCTTACAATGGTGATGATTTAAGCTTCGATGAATTGAAAAGTTTACTCGATTTCACTTACCAACCGCAAAATTACATCGACCAAAGTTTAGATATTTCTCCAGACTACTTCGATCTAAATTTAATCGAAACATTCATTGCTGTTTGCGGAGTCAAAGGACTGGAGGCGGGTTGTTACTATTACGCGCCCAAAGCCCAAGAATTACGCCAAATCCGGTTTAAAAACTTTCGGCGAGAATTACATTTTCTCTGTTTGGGACAAGAATTAGGACGGGATGCGGCAGCGGTATTATTTCACACAGCCGATTTGAAAGCTGCGATCGCACAGTATGGCGATCGCGTTTACCGTTACTTACACATGGATGCCGGTCATTTGGGACAACGCCTGAATTTAGCAGCAATGCACCTGAATGTCGGCGTCAGTGGTATCGGTGGATTCTTTGACGACCAAGTAAATGAAGTTTTAGGCATTCCTGCTGATGAAGCTGTTCTATATATCACTACATTGGGACGCCCAAGATAACAATAATCCCAGAGACGCTGAGAATCTAGAAAGTTTATTTTCTGTCCTTTACGTCTCTGTGCAAGCTTACGGGGCTAGAACTTGGGCTAGGATGCAAGATAAAAGAAGCCTCATCGCCCTTTGTCCTTGTAGGTAGTACTGGTGCTTGTTAGGACTTAGTGTAAATAATTAGGCAACTAATTCGTAGGAATCTTTTATATCTATCCATATAATCGAATATAAAAACTGCTATGACGGCGAATAGTCCGTCCAGATTCTTTAATTCCACCGATATATTTTTGGAGACCTATACATTTAATTTATAGCAAGGGACTGGGGACTGGTGACTGGGGATTGGGTGAAAAGTCTTGTTGTGTCTAAGTTTTATCATCTGTTAATGTCCTAACCACGAAGGCTTGTGCTATAACGTGAGTTCGACGGCTCTAAAAACCCCACTTCCATTCCTCTCCCCCACAGGGAGAGAGGCTTTGAAACCCTAATTTTTTCGTTGTCAACTAAAAATATTTCTGCCCCTCTGTGCCTCAAAGAGGGGTTGGGGAGAGGTTCATCGAACTCACGTTAATTTATGGTTGGGGTCTAAATACCCATCCATGACGTAATTCAGAATTGCGTTAGCGAGTCTGCGTACTCTGTAAGAGTTGCAAGCTACGCTTTTAGCGTCTCGTAGAGAGCGTCATTGCGAATGGGATTTTGGTAAATCCGGGTAATTTAGATTTTAGTCAGTTTTTCCTGAATGAATGTCCTGTTTTGCCTCTCGACTAGCTGTAGATGTGATCAGAAACGGATTATTAGGGAGAATTCTTTGAGCATCGAAAACGACGGTCGCGGCAGTGGCAGGTAATGTTATGGCTTTTGTATTAGTTATAGATAGCGTCGGCGCAGCCCAACCTAGTCATCGCTATAGACTGGTGAAGCTCCGATATTAAGCTGGTGTTATGTTGAATGGGGCAAGAGTGATAAAAAAGGGTTAATGTCTCTTACCTGCTCCCAGATATAGCTCACCCACTTTCGGGTCATTCAACAATTCTTCACCAGGGCCGGAGATCGCATCACGTCCTGATTCTAATACATATCCACGATTAGCCATCTCTAAAGCTTTACGGGCATTTTGTTCAACTAATACGATCGCAGTACCTGCCTGATTAATTTGTTTAATCTGCTCGAACACTTGTGTCACCAAAATCGGCGACAAAGCAGCAGATGGCTCATCTAAAATCAGCAAACCAGGTTCCAACATCAAAGCTTTGCCCATCGCTAGCATCTGGCGTTCTCCTCCAGAGAGAGTACCAGCACGTTGACGACGGCGATCGCTTAATCTCGGAAACATAGTAAATATTTTATCTTTAATTGGTTTCAGGGGAGTGTTAAGCACAAAAGCACCCATCTCCAAATTCTCTTCAACACTTAGAGAAGGGAAAACATTGGCGATTTGCGGTACGTAGCACATTCCTCGTTGGACAATTTGATTGGACTTTAGCCCCACGATATTTTCACCTTTGAAAGTAATTGTGCCTGTGTGGGGGATCAAAAGCCCAAAAATTGCTTTTGCCAAAGTAGATTTACCTGCACCGTTGGGGCCAATCACTGTCACCAATTCTCCTGGTGCAACCTGAAAATTCACACCTTGCAGGATATCTACATCTTTGATGTATCCGGCGCGAACATTTTGAACTTCTAATAAATAGTCATTAGTCATTGGTCATTTGTCATTGGTCATTGGTCAACAGTCAAGTCAAACATAACTATTGACTATTGACTGTTGACTATGGACTATTGTGGGGTTTTTTGCAACTCTGGTCGTTCTTCTGGAAGAATCGCCCCTTCTACAGGGCAAACTTGGAGACAGATGCCACAGTCGATGCAAGTGGCAAAGTCAATCCAGTACCAATCAGTTCCCTTGGTGTTTTTGCCTGGGCCATCATGAATACAAGCTACTGGACAAGCATCTACGCAGTCAGCTACGCCTTCACAGACTTCTGTAACAATTGTATGCGGCATGTTCTCGATTCCCTCTTTTCTGTATCGGCTATTTCTAGCCTAGCAGGGGAGGGGGGAGCAGGGGGGCAGGGGGGCAGGGGAGACAAGGAGACAAGGGGACAAGGAGATAAACAAAACTCCTAACTCTTAACTCTTTAACTCCTAACTCCTAACTCCTAACTCAGCACTCAGCACTCAGCACTCAGCACTCCTAATGCCCCATGCCCAATCCCCCACTCACTTAATGCAATGGTTCTATTTTTGGTGAACCATCAGCTTTGATCCAGGCAATTTGGGCAATGCGGCGATCGCTTGCATATTGGCGAATTGCCTCTGCATCTCTTCCTCCTAAGTCAATTTCTACTCGCACCAAATCAGTAGAATCTCTGAGTTTTTGCGCGTAGACAAAGGCGGCGGCGTTAGCGCTAGCTGTCTCTGGTGCTACCAACCAGTCAGTCGCTGGAGTTTCCTGTGGTAATTGCTGGGTAGACAACAGAACTTGGTATAAATCTTCGATACTTAGTCCAAAACCAATTCCGGGAATGTTTTCTCCTTGAGGATGATATAGCCCCAAAAGCTGGTCATAGCGACCACCACGCCCTAAAACTCTGGTTTGGGATTCAGTATCGTTGACAACTTCAAAGACGATACCAGTATAGTAATCTATGGTTTGGATCAGGCTGAGGTCGAGGATTAAGGGAAATTTTTTCTCTGATTCTAGTAATTCTACTAGGGATTTGAGGTTATTCACTGCCTCTCGCTGTTCTTCATCTAAATCCAGACTACTAACTTTTTGCAGCACGTCTGCACTTGATCCACGCAAATCCATGATGATTTGGGCGCGATCGCGCAGTTTGTCACTTAGGGGTAAATTATCTATGGTGATGCGGTCAAGATGAGCGATCGCACTGCGAACTCGATCCTGTAAATTAGCAGGAAAGGCACTCAGGAGCGATCGGGTAATTCCCGCTTCACCCAAAATTAAATGCCATCCCTGCAAACCCAGTGCTGCTAAACAATCTGCTACTAACAGCAGGACTTCCGCATTCGCCAGCAATCCACCAGCACCTAACAACTCCACCCCAGCTTGATAAAACTCTTGCTGGCGATTATGCCTACTTTCCCAAGTGCGACGAAACACATTGGCGTTGTAATACAACCGTTGGGGATAAGTCACACCAGCCATCCGAGTCACAACAGTACGAGCAATAGATGCTGTTAATTCTGGACGTAGCCCCAATTCATCATCTTCACCGTTTTGTTGTAGTTGAATCACCATTTGACGCTGGATTGCTTCCCCCGCCATCAGGGTATCCATCCGCTCCAAAGTCGAGGTGATAATCCTGTGATATCCCCAGCGATGAAACACCTGCTGTAACCGATCTTCAATCCAGCGTTTTTTCTCCACATCCAAGGGCAATAAATCCCTGGCTCCCGCTGCTGGTTGATACACCATTATTTTTTCTTCCCACCAAACAAACCACCGAACAAACCACTACCAGATTTATCTGGTTGCTTATCTCCATTATTGGGGGATGAAGTCACCTTCTGATCGCTAGGTTGTTGTCCTAAAGCCTTATCTATTTTAGGTTTCCATTGCAGAGCCGTTTCGTCACTGGGGTCTAATTTGAGAGCGTTGTCAAAGTGGATTTTGGCCATTTTTAGCTGATTTTGCTTCAAATACACCATTGCAATTAAGCTATGACAGCGACTATTCTTTGGTTCTAGCTTCAGGGCCTCTTGTAACTCTACTTTGGCTGGGGCAAATTGGTTTTTGTCAATCAAAGATTGAGCGCGACGAATATACTGTTCTACAATCAAGTCTTCTTTTGGTGGTGCTGGTGCTGGTGCTGCTGCTGGTGGTGTATTTTTTGGTGTGTTTGGCTGAAGTGTACTTGATTGGACTTTGGGTTGAGCAGGGGGCAGTGTGGCGGATGCTTTACCCGCACTCCGCATTAAATACACTAAATTCAACTCACTAGCTTGGGCAATGACTTGCAGTGCTTGTTCTAAAGAATCATATTGAGTTTGGGCTAGTTTTGCGATCGCAGTTTTATAAAAATGATCGATATTAGCCGCCTCAACTAACTGTTTAGCCAAGTCAGTATTTAGAGTTACCGAAGTCGACTCTTGTACCAGACGCTTGCCAATTTGCGACAAAATTAGAATATATTCAGTGCGAGTGCGATCGCCAGAGAGTTTTTCGTAAGCCGGGTTAACCAGCTTTGATAACAATTCGTTACCGAGATGTTTTTGAGCAGCAGTTTCAGTAAGACTACTGTCTGGGTGCAAACGGCGGGCGACTTGGAGATAGCGTTTGCGAATCTCTTTAACATCGGCATCAACTGGAACGCACAGCACTGCGTGATGATCTATGAAATCATATTTAAATAGTCCACGATCTATTTTGAAAGACATATAGAGTTTTTGCACCAAAGGAGCAGTTAGATTGCTTTTAGTGTACCCAAAGTCGTAGAGAAAGCCCCCATCTGCTACACCCAAGCTGACAGTGGTGGAACCCGTAAAAGTTCGTGACTGAGGGAGTCGTGAATATAACTATTTGTAGCAAGAATTCTACCAGACTCAATTTTGACAGTAGTGCCATCGTAGGCGGTGATTTTGCCTCCGGCTTCTTGTACCAAAATTATCCCAGCAGCAATATCCCAAGGAGAAAGTCCCCGTTCCCAGTAACCATCGACACGTCCACAGGCAACATACGCCAAATCTAGCGATGCCGAACCGCTACGCCTAACTCCTTGGGTAAGATGGGTAAGATGAGTAAATTCTGCGTAGTTGTTATCAGAGGTTTCGCGGCGATCGTAAGCAAATCCTGTTACTAGTAGGCTTTTACTCAGTTCAGATGTTACTGAAACCTCGATCGGCTGACGGTTACGCGTTGCTCCTAAGCCAGCAGCAGCCCGGAATAGCTCATTGTGAAATGGGTCATAAATTACACCAACTTGGGGAACGCCATTAATTAACAGCCCGATGGAAACGGCGAAGAATGGGTATTGATGAGCGTAGTTGGTTGTGCCATCAAGAGGATCTATTGCCCAGAGGTACTCATTCTGTTGATTACCTAATTTCCCTGATTCTTCAGCGAGGATCGAGTGCTGGGGAAAGTGGCCACGCAAAATTTCTAAAATCAACTCTTCTGAAGCTTTATCAGCAGCCGTGACTAAATCACCAGGGCGTCCTTTTTCAATAATTGCATCTTCTAACTTACCCAAGTAACCTTGCAAAATAGCACCAGCAGCCAAGGCCGCTTCTGTAGCAATATCTAGAAAAATTTGTAAATTTGTCATTTGTCATTGGTCATTTGTCATTGGTCATTTATTATTGGGCATGGGGCATTGGTTTATTTCCCTCTAGTTCCTAGTTCCTAGTCCCCAATCCCCAGTCCCCAGTCCCCAGTCCTCAAAGATTTTGGCGGCGAAACTCGGCGGGAGTGAGGCGCATGGGTTTTTCTGGGTTCCAGATTCCTTGCCCCATGAGTCTAGCCCATTGTTGGGCACGTTCTAAACGCAGGTCATATTTGTGGTTAGGCGATCGCCCTACAAACATTGCATTCCCTTGTTTGACTAATTCTTCATTCAATAACACCTTATTTTTCCACACATAAGCTAGAGTTCGCCCGATTTTGTCTTTTGCTTCTAAATCAAACTCCAGCGTTACCGATTGTTCTACACCACCAATTAGATTTTCTAACTGTTCTTTTGCTGCTTCCCCCCAAGGGCGTTGTCGCAAATCTGGTGCATCAACACCCACTAACCGCACTTGGGAAATCAAATTTGGTTGTTCAGCCATGCCCAAAACTTCCAAACTTTGCCCACTAACTACCCGTGCTACTTTTACCTGGGCTTCATTGTTCGGCAGCTGGTTTTTGCCTTGGCAACTCACCAAGAGCAATAAACAAGCCAAAATGGCTATTTTTCGTAACCAGTCACCAAAATTTACAGGGATCAGAAATTCGGTGATTTTGAATTGTTTATCGAGACAGAATTCTGAATTCTGACTCCTGAATTCTGAATTCTTCTTCATTCCTCATCTAAGGGTAAACCCGCTTTAACTCTCCCCTTAGCAAAGTAGCGGCCAAACTGGAGTTCATAGACTTCATCTTCGTCTTGCGTCTCCACTTCCAAGTCAGAACGGGGGTAACTCACACACAACAAGGCATAACCTTGCTGACGTAAATCTGGCGACAAGCCGATCGCTTCTGGTTGGTAAATTTCTCCTGATAACACTCTCACAGCACAAGCAGTGCAAGCCCCGTTGCGACAGGAAAACGGTAGTTCTACCCCTTGTTTTTCGCCAGTGTGCAGGATGTAGCGGTCTTCTGGCACTTGTAGGGTGTGTGTTTTGCCAGTGGCGCGATCGCGAACTTTTATTGTGTATGTACGGGACATCTGGATTTGCGTTTTCGGATTAGGACTATCAGATTTAATCTAAAATATCTTTCTTATCTTTGCATTTTCTGGGATTTTATAGTACGATCGTAACTTGTGACACCTGGAGAGGTGGCCGAGTGGTTTAAGGCGCAGACCTGGAAAGTCTGTTTAGGGAAACTTAACGGGGGTTCGAATCCCCCCCTCTCCGTTTTCAAAGCTTAGTCTAAATATATAGTTTGTAATATAGCCAAATATATTTAAAACTAAAAAAATTAAATATGATTTGCAAAAATCTTTGCAACATCAATGAATTATCTGTAGAGGCATACAGATGTACGCCCCTAATAGGTATTTCGTGAAATGGTATAACACCAAAAATATTAAATGTTAAGGCACCTCAATGGGAATCAAAGCATTTTCTGGCAAATAGTTGGAAAAACGCCCTTCATCTGCAAGCACCAAAATCAGACGCAGAGGATAATCTGGTGGAACTTGCAAATCTGCCCACGGTACTGCCAACTCTAAACAACTATTTATTGCTACTTGAGCGCGACTGAAACGGGGATGCCATTGATGATTGTCTCCCGCTTCCCGAAACTGAATCGATTGCGTCAGCAAGTTAACTTCTAAAAGATGGTGGAAATGGTAATTAAGTGGGGCTGCATCTGGTACATCTGCCAAGGGAATTGGGCTGTTAACCATTGTTTTTTCTGGATAGAACCACAACAAATTCAATTCTGTTGGCAAATCCCGTCCTGGTGCAGCGCCACTTTTAAAGTCTAGCCGCAAATAGAAATTTAAGTGATCTACCCCATACCAAAGTCGCTGGATAACACTGCTGTTATGCATCGTCCCCCGCGCCCCGCCGATTTCTATGCGTCCAGCTTTGTCCCAATCTTGTTCGTCACCCTTACCATCAATGACGGGGTGAATAAACCCTTGTGGGGTGTGGTTTGCTTGTGCTGCATGGATTTCCACTGGTTGCTTGAGATAGGGCGGTATAGGTTCATTTAATGCCTTGTAAATGCCAAACAGATGTTCTCGAAACAACCGATCAAAAATGGCATCCTGATTTGAGGAGTGTCCTGCACCAAACCACCAAAACCAGTCGGAACCCTCTGCGGCATACAATGCTTCCCATGCTTCGGGGTTATTTTCTTCCGTCGCTTCGGGATGACTTGCAAGCATAATTCTCGCTTCTGTCAAGTAATCCCATGCACGATTTTTGGCGGGATCGCCGATCCAAGTGGTGAAACTGCCATCTACCCAAGAACCGCTATGTAGTTGCCCTCCGGGAATAGTGGCTGTGGCTGGAAATTCTTCCAGAAATTCGGAGACAGTAACGAGTTTGAGGTGGGGTTCATCGCTCAAACTTTGATATAAAGCTTCTAAGAATGGTTTGCCATCTTGGGAATAAAATTCCCAGCAATTTTCTCCATCTAAGGCGATGGTAACTAGCCAAGGTTGTTCGCTATGACTATCTCTTTGCTTTTTAGCGATCGCTTGCAAATGTCCCACTAAATCTGCTGCTGCCTTTTTTGCAGGCATTGCACCATAAGTAAAACCAATCAAGTCTGATAATCTGTGGTCGCGAAACACAATTGACAAGTCACCCTCGGCGGTTTGCAGGCGATAGGGTCGATACAACAATTCTGGTTGCTCCACATTCCCCGCCCCATCCCGATGAAAAAGGTGTTTCAGCGTCCACCCTAAGACGGCTTCATCTGAGCATATCCACTTATATCCTTGGTTAATAATATCTAGAAGTATTGCTGGACTTACTGATTGTTCTGAAGGCCATAAACCACGAGGTATCTGCCCAAAGCGGTCTTTATATAAGTCCCAAGCTTTCCGCAAGTGGCGGGGGATATCTTCTGCCCATTGAAAGCGTTGCTTCGGTAGTGTCATATTGGGCACAGCTACCCGACCGGAGTTAGTATCAGCTAGCAACGGTAAAATCGGGTGAGTATAAGGCGTGGTGGTAACTTCTAGCTGCCCCGCTTCCTGCATTTTCCGATGTTGGGGGATAATCCGGCTCAAGATTTCTCGCTGTTTGGAATAAATGCGCTGGCGATCGCTTAAAGTAAAATTCCGTCCCTGTTTTAACCAAGCAGCAATTTCCGGGTCATCCCAAAACAGCGGATCGATCCAAGCCAAATTGTGCCAAGCTAGCAAATCACCATAATCTGGCAATTCCCAATTTGCTAAACACCAAGCTTGCCCCTTATCCTGCCTTTGCTGGTACAACTCGGCATAGCGGGGATGCGGATCGATCAGGGTATGGTGATTAGCATCAAAAAAGTGTTGGATAATAAATTCGCGCTGTTGCTGGGTAAGTTGCTCATCCGGTGTCAAACTGGCTGTGAGATAAGGGTCAAAAGCAGTGCCAGCAATATAATCTTCGAGTTGCAATATCAGCGATGGAACTAAATTTACCGTTTGGTGTAACTTAGGATACCGCTCTAAAAGCAATACTAAATCCAGATAATCTTTAGTTCCATGCAAACGTACCCAGGGAAGACGGTACTGCTGACTCGAAGATAGCGAAACGCCGCTGCCAGGAGATTTGTACAGCGGCTGATGTTGATGCCAGATAAAAGCGATGTAGAGAGGATGGGACATAGAAATAGTTAGGAGTTAAGAATAAGGAGTTAGGAGTTGATTCAAACTCATAACTCCTAACTTCTAACTCCTAACTTTTACACCACTTGCTCAATTTCTGCAATTTCGGGAATCATTTCCTTGAGGCGGCGCTCAATACCCATTCTCAGGGTCATTGCAGAACTGGGGCAAGAACCACACGCACCTTGCAGGCGCAGTTTTACAACAGGCCCATCGAGTTCTACTAGTTCCACATTGCCGCCATCAGACATGAGATAAGGGCGCATTTCATCTAAGACTGTTTCAACGTTGTCAATTGTGAGTTCCATAGTTTAGACCTGCTAAGTTAATGATGGACATTGGGGATGGGGGATTGGGCATGGGGCATGGGGCATTAATGATCTCTGTGCCAGATGCGCGGTTACTCATTAACCATTATCCAAAATTTTATTTTTCAGCTTTGTTAAATCGATCCTAAATCTAATTGCCGCTAGATTGTCAGGTGTCAGTTTTTAATAACTTTTGACTAAACCACTGCTGATTTTAGCAACTTGATATTAGATTAGCTGAACAATTTATCGTGCAAGCCCTCCTACTCTACTTTAGCGGTTAAAGTCCTGAAGAGAACGCCAGGAGGTGACGGATAAGGAAGGTTTTTTCCCAATCCCCATGCCCAATATGGTTATTAAATAATAATTACTAAAAAACTTTCAAGTTTAAAACTCAAAACCCAGTACTGGTAATCTTCCAAATGACTAATGACCAATGACCAATGACTAATGACTAATGACTAACATTCAGCACTACTTGTTGAGTCGCTATCATTAGACGAAACCATGACTGGTTGTTGATATAGTGGCACGGTGAATGTGACTGTTGAGCCAAGTCCTTCGCCCAAACTATAAAAATGTACCTCGCCACCCATAGCCTCCACTAGCTTTTGGGATATTGCCAGTCCCAAACCTGTGCCGCCGTACTGGCGAGTCCGGGAGCCATCCACCTGAGAGAATAATTGAAACAATTTATCTTGTTTATCTAAGGAAACACCAATACCAGTGTCTGCCACACGTACTCTCACCATGCCAGGAAATTGCTGCTCTTGAAAGTTCACCTGAAAATTCGCCTTTTTGAGTACTAAATCAGCGCTGACAGTGACGCCACCCTCATGAGTAAATTTAATGGCATTACCTACCAAATTGAGCATCACTTGTAGTAAGCGTTGGTAGTTGCTTTGGACAATGATTTCATCAGAGGTAGCAGGCATTTGCATCTGAAAGCTGAGGTTTCTCATTTCTGCTTGGGGACGCATGAAACCTTCTACATGACTGAATAGCTCATCTAGCTTGACTGGAGCGTAAGCTAGCTCCATTTTACCAGCTTCGATTTTGGCAATGTCCAAAATATCGTTGATGATATTCAGCAGATGTATCGATAAGTGGTGAGCTTCTGCTAAAAACTGATTTTGTTCTTCTGGATCGTCTGCCATCCCTTCCAAAATCAGCTTCAAAAAGCCAATCATACCGTTAAGGGGGGTACGAATTTCATGGGATACATTAGCTAGAAACTCACTTTTGAGGCGGGAAGCTTCTTCGGCTTTTTGACGCGCTATTTCTAATTCTTCATATAAAGTAGCATGAGCGATCGCAGTTCCCAATTGATCTGCTGCTTCTTTTGCCAGTTCTAATTCCGATTCTGTTAATGTATAGCATTCATCCTGCCAATTCAAGGCAACCAATCCATTGGCTTGGTCTTGATAGCAAGTCGCAACTACTAAAGTTTTCTGCCGCCCAGACTCTTTGTATCCAGGCACTTCCATCGTAACTGGTTCTAGGGTTGCCAAGGCTTGAGCAAAGGCAGGCTCAGAAGCTATATCTATATCCAAGCCAAGCATTGATTTGAGTTCTGGCTGGCGATATTCAGCCTTCACCTGCACTTTTGAGCTTGAGGGCTGATAAGGACAAATAATGCAGCGTTCTAGCCGCAGTGCTTTCCCCAAACTGTCAACTGTTTGCTGCCAAATAATATCTAAATCTAATGTCCGGCGAATATTTCTGGTAATGCGATTTACCAATTTTTGGTGTTGCTGCGATCGCAAAGCCAACTCTATTTGTGTGGGCGTTTTTGATGCCACGCGCGCTTGTTTTTTGTTGAGTGTCGCTTGTACTAAGCGTCCCATCACTAAAACGGTAGTGGCAGTGGTTCCCAAACTCGGCATAATCGGACTGATCGCTAAGTCCAACTCAAATAATTCTTTCTGATAGCTAAACCAACATTGAAACCTTTCTGGCACCAAACTTGTCAAAATTCGGTGCAATCGTTCCAAATAACTAACCTTATCCACTGGGGCAAAGGTTTGAGTCTGGTTCAGCTCGTCAACTATTTTTTCAGTATTTAACCCCAGGAGTTCGCTGTACTGCCAACAAAAGGTCAGATAGCGCCCTGCCCCATCTTGCGTATAAACTAACTCGGCTCCTAGAGTTGGTAATGAGCCATCAGTCTTACTGGTAATAGATTCCAGATTTTGGGAAAATACATTTGACAATTGGGAATTGGCAGTAATAGTCATTAATTGAGTTGGATAGACAAAGGGTATCCGACCGTAATTTTACTAAAGCCGCTGAAATTTATACATAAATTTTTACAGCTTTTTTGTGTTTGATGGGGTATTTTTTATTGTTCTGAAAACCAGATTGGCAAACTTTACTTTTTTTAACTTGCATTGACAGTTAAATAATGGCAATGGCGTTAATCGTTCCATTCACCGCGAGGAGGAACAGGAGTACGCACAGGCGTGCGCGTTAGTTCGTCATCTCTGAGGAGTTCACCCCGTAACCACTGGCGAATCGCCACCTCAATTACTTTACTTGGGTCATTGGTGAGATGCTGAATTTGCTCTAGTAACTCGGAGTCTAGGCGGACAGCAATTTCTACCTTATCGGCTGGTGTATTTTCCGCTTTGGTAGTTTTCTCTCTCATATTCATAGGTTTATATACTCTGAATTCTTTGAATTGGTTTTGTCTAAAGCTTTGTAAAGTAGTTATATTCATTATTTGGGCTAATTCGCTGAAAAATTTTCAAGGGCACAGTTCAATAATTCCCTGAAATAGCACCAAAGTAACAGCTTTAAGTTTTAAATCGCATTTTTCATATAACTGACTAGACAATGGCTTTATAAATTTTGCTGATAAATCAGCGATTACGGGCAATTAGCAGTCGCAATTGCCCACGCTCCCGACACGATCCCTAGATGTACTTATTTACATTTATTGTACGCTCCTAACTGTTGAATACTAGCAGCGACAAATAGACCTTCATAATATTCTTAAATGTCCACCTATTTAGATCGAAAGTTCAAGATGGGGTGAAGAGGGGACTGGGGATTGGGGACTGGGAACTGGGAAATAATTTTTCTACTATCCAATCCCCAGTCCCCAGTCCCCAAAACCCAATACCCAATACCCAGTCCCCAGTCCCCAGTAAAAGCAGCGTCTTGGCAAAGAAAGCATTAAAATACATTAAGTAAATTGCCCTTTTAACTTTGGTTGCTGCTAAGGCAAAGATAGTATATGACTGACGTTCCCGCAGTTCGCATTCGCAATTTTTGTATTATTGCTCACATCGACCACGGGAAATCAACCCTCGCCGATCGCTTGCTACAAGCTACTGGCACTGTTGAAGACCGACAGATGAAGGAACAGTTTCTCGACAATATGGATTTGGAACGGGAGCGCGGCATTACGATTAAGCTGCAAGCTGCCCGGATGAACTACACAGCTAAGGATGGTCAGCAGTATGTGCTGAACTTGATTGATACTCCGGGGCATGTGGATTTCTCTTATGAAGTCTCCCGCTCTCTTGTTGCTTGCGAAGGAGCGCTATTGGTAGTAGATGCGTCCCAAGGTGTGGAGGCGCAAACTTTGGCTAATGTATATTTAGCGTTAGAGAATAACCTGGAAATTATCCCGGTTTTGAATAAAATTGATTTGCCGGGGGCTGAACCAGAACGGGTAATTGGCGAAATTGAAGAAATTATCGGTCTAGATTGCAGTGGGGCGATTCTAGCTTCTGCTAAAGAAGGAATTGGGATTGATGAGATTTTAGAAGCAGTTGTCGAGCGGATACCGCCACCGCCCAATACGATAAATGAACGCTTACGAGCGTTAATTTTTGATAGCTATTACGACAGTTACCGGGGAGTAATTGTGTATTTCCGGGTGATGGATGGCACCGTGAAAAAAGGCGATCGCATCCATTTAATGGCATCGGGTAAAGAATTTGAAATTGATGAGTTAGGCGTTCTTTCTCCCACTCAAAAGCAAGTTGATGAACTGCACGCTGGGGAAGTAGGCTATTTGGGAGCGGCAATTAAAGCTGTAGCTGATGCACGGGTAGGAGACACAATTACCCTCAGTAAAGCGAAAGCTGAGGCACCCTTACCAGGTTACGCAGAAGCGAACCCGATGGTTTTTTGCGGGATGTTCCCCATTGATGCCGATCAATTTGAAGATTTGCGGGAAGCCTTGGAAAAGCTGGAACTCAACGATGCAGCGCTGCATTACGAACCAGAAACTTCGAGCGCGATGGGGTTTGGCTTCCGTTGCGGTTTCTTGGGTTTGCTGCACATGGAAATTGTCCAGGAACGTCTAGAGCGAGAGTATAACCTAGATTTAATCATTACAGCCCCCTCGGTGGTTTATAAGGTGATTACCATCAAAGGTGAGGAACTGTACATCGATAATCCTAGCCGTTTACCTTCTCCCAACGATCGCGAAAAAATTGAAGAACCCTACGTCCAAGTAGAAATGATTACCCCGGAAACTTATGTTGGCACCTTGATGGAGTTGTCACAAAATCGTCGGGGCATCTTCAAAGATATGAAATATCTCGCCCAAGGACGAACCACCCTTACTTATGAGCTACCTTTGGCGGAAGTTGTAACTGACTTTTTCGATCAGATGAAATCGCGATCGCGCGGTTACGCCAGTATGGAATATCACATCATTGGCTACCGTGAAAATCCTTTGGTGAAGCTGGATATCATGATTAACGGCGATCCCGTCGATTCCTTGGCGATGATTGTGCATCGAGATAAAGCTTACAACGTCGGTCGGGCAATGGCCGAAAAACTCAAGGAACTAATTCCCCGCCATCAATTCAAAGTGCCAATTCAGGCATCTATTGGCAGTAAAGTTATTGCCAGCGAACACATCCCTGCTTTGCGCAAAGATGTGTTAGCCAAATGCTACGGTGGTGACATCAGTCGCAAGAAAAAACTTTTGCAGAAGCAAGCAAAAGGTAAAAAGCGGATGAAATCTGTAGGTACTGTAGATGTACCCCAGGAAGCCTTTATGGCAGTACTGCGCTTGGATCAAAGCTAATTTAAGAGTGTTTATTCAAAAACAATTGGCTGCTTGCGCCTACATCTCAACCGGAAAAAACATACAGCAGAATTCAGGAGAAAAATACCCTCAATACGCTTCGGTTAAAGGGGAAAGGGTAAAGGGGAAAGGTTTTGAATACATCCTTTACCCGCAAACCCATTCCCCAGACCACAAGGAAAGTGAAAAATTCCAGCATCTTTTCAGAAATAGTGGTAACTTGCTGTTGGTATATTTTCTAAGGTAGTGGTAAATATATAGTGATAGCAGAAACTGAAACCCTTGCTAGATAAGGACTGACAAGAGAAAAATCACTACTTTTATACCACTACCCAAAATATCATGAGTCGCAAGCAGGCCCAAGAAAAACTCTCTGAGGCAGAGCGAAAATATCGCACTCTAGTAGAACAAATTCCGGGCGTTGTATATATCTCACCGATTAATACCACTGCAAATGAAGCCTATATTAGTCCGCAACTGCAACAATTATTGGGCATTGCTCCCGAAGATTGGAATTCTGGTTTATTCAATAGTTGGTTAGATTACACTCATCCAAACGATCGCGATCGCCTTTGGCAAGCTGTAAACACTACAATCGCTACCGGAGAGCCTTTGAGGATTGAGTATCGGATGATTAGGCGCGATGGCAGAACAATTTGGGTACGAAACCAAGCCAATCTCGTTTTTTGTGCCGATGGACAAACTCAGCTACTTCAGGGTTTAGTATTGGATATTAGCGATGTCTATGACGAACTTTGTTTACGCAAACAAGCACAAGAGAGCGAAGAACTTTATCGTACCATCCTCGAAGACCAAACAGAATTGATTGCTAGAGGCTTACCAGATGGCACTTTTACCTTTATTAATGAAGCTTACTGTCGATTTTTTGGACTAGAGCGAGACAAAGTTATCGGTCAGCACTACAAACCTGTTGTGTTTGAGGAAGACCAAGAACGTGTTTTTAGTCTGGTAAATTCCATTAGCTTAGAAAATCCCGTTATCACAATTGAAAATCGCGTTGTAGCTTGCCAAGGAGTGCGGTGGACGCAGTGGATTGTTCGAGGGATATTTGATGACCAAGGTGCGATTGTAGAACTTCAATCTGTTGGACGAGATATTACCGATCGCAAACTGGTAGAACAAGCTTTAAGTGAAAATGAACAAAAATTCCGGGCGATTTTCAATCAAACCATTCAGTTTATCGGATTGCTTCAGCCGAATGGAATTGTATTAGAAGCCAACCAAACAGCACTAGACTTTGCTGGGATTAATCGAGAAGAAGTAGTTGGCAAGCCTTTTTGGGAAGCAAAGTGGTGGACAATTTCTCTAAATACTCAAGAGCAATTAAAAACTGCGATCGCAGCTGCTGCTAAGGGTGAATCTATCCGTTATGAAGTTGAGATTTTAGGTCGAGATCGTCAAGCGATCGCGATTGATTTCTCACTGCGTCCTATACTCGATCGAACCGGGCATATTACCCTACTGATCTTTGAAGGACGAGATATTACTGAATATAAAGTCGCGCTTCAGGAACGCCACAAAGCTGAAGAGGCATTGCGCTCCAGTCAAGACTTTCTGCAAAAGGTTGCTAATACCATACCGCATATTTTGTATTTGTTTGACCTCTTACAAGGAACAAGTATCTATCTTAATCAGAAAAGTGTGGCTATTTTAGGCTACTCTCCAGAGGAATTTTGTAACGCAGATCCGCAGTGGCTAATGAATTGCTTTCATCCAGACGATCGATACCTCTGCTATGACATACCGAATCGCTTTGTCAACCTGAACGACAATGAAGTACTTTCCACTGAATACCGATTCCGACACAAAAATGGAGAGTGGCGTTGGCTAAATACACGAGAAGTCGTATTTGCCAGAGATGCTAACGGCACTCCAACGCAGATTCTTGGCTCGGTAGAAGACATCAGCACTCGTAAAGAAGCTGAAGTGATGTTGCGACAGCAAGCAGAGGGAGAACGGTTAATTACTGAAGTCACTCAACAGATTCGGCAATCACTGAATTTGGAGGAGGTTCTGAATACAACAGTAAATAGTATTCGCCAGTGTTTAGGTTCAGATTCCGTAGCTATCTATCAGTTACAATCTGACGGAAGTGGGAATTTTGCGGCAAAATCAGTGGGTGATGACTATCCTCAGAGATTAGAACTGACAATGCATCCATTTTCGCTCAAACAAGATTTTAGCGACTATTACCAAGGATTACCTAAAGTTTTCCATAACATTCAGGAATCTAATTTTTCAGCCGAGGTTTTTGAGTTATTACAACTCTATCAAGTTAAAGCGGCTATAATAGTGCCGATTTTAAATGAACAGCATCTGTGGGGTTTACTCATTGTTCACCAGTGTATCGCACCTCGTTATTGGCAAGCGTTTGAAGTGAATTTGTTGCAGCAATTGGCTAGTCAAGTAGCGATCGCTATTCATCAATCAGTACTTTACCAGCAAGTGCAAGCTGCCAATGAAGAATTACAAAGATTAGCTACTTTAGATGGTTTGACTCAAATAGCCAATCGCCGCCGATTCGATCAATATCTGGAAGCTGAGTGGCAGCGACTCAAACGCGAGCAACTTTCACTGTCTTTAATTTTGTTAGATGTCGATTTTTTTAAACTCTACAATGACACTTATGGTCATTTAGGAGGGGATGATTGTTTGCGACAATTAGCAAGTGCCCTCAAAAATATTGTTAAGCGTCCAGCCGATTTAGTCGCTCGTTACGGTGGAGAAGAATTTGCTATCATTCTGCCTAATACAGAGATTCAAGGAGCAATTTATGTAGCGCAAACTATTCGACAAGCAGTGCGCGACTTAGCCATTCCCCATGCTCAATCTCGCGTGTGCGATCGTGTTACCGTTAGTCTAGGTGTTGTGAGCATTGTGCCAAATTCTGAAATTTCGCCGACAGACTTGATTAATGCAGCAGACAAGGCACTTTATGTAGCCAAACAGCAAGGACGCGATCGAGTTCATGCCGTTTGCGTCGTTACCCCTTCTTGACAAGTGAGTTCCGAAGGGGAGGCTCAATTGTTCTGATTACGAATTATTACTATACCTTGCTTTCTCTCCTTAGCCTACACAGTTGATAATCTTTAACAAAATCACTGTTAAAAAATCTAAAAATTTTAGTAAAAGTACTCACTGCATTCGCCAGACTTGTATTTTTAGGTAAATGTAGTTTGTTAGATATTTATAAAGTGTTGGGGAGTCTAGTAGATGAAGATACTGGTACTGAGTTGGGAGTTTCCACCAAGGATTATTGGGGGAATTGCGCGCCATGTGGCGGAGTTGTACCCGGAGCTGGTAAAGCTAGGACATGAAATTCACCTGATTACAGCTGAGTTTGGTCACGCATCGATGTATGAGGTTGTTGAAGGAGTAAAGATACATCGAGTGCCAGTGGCATACAGTAACGACTTTTTCCACTGGGTAGTGAATCTCAACTTGAGTATGGGAGATCACGGTGGTAAATTGATTTTAGAAGAAGGGCCCTTTGATTTAATTCATGCCCATGATTGGTTAGTCGGAGATGCTGCGATCGCTCTCAAGCATAATTTTAAAATACCACTAATTGCCACAATTCATGCTACTGAATACGGACGCTATAACGGGATTCACACAGAAATTCAAGGTTATATAAATGGCAAAGAAACCTTGCTAGCTTACAATGCGTGGCGGATTATTGTTTGTAGCGACTATATGCGCCAAGAAGTAGAACGATCGCTCTACAGTCCTTGGGACAAAATTGATGTCATTTATAACGGTATCCGAGCCGAAAAGAAAAAGCATCACATCGATTTTCATGCTCTGGATTTTCGCCGTCAATTTGCCGCAGACGAAGAGAAAATAGTTTATTATCTTGGTCGTATGACCTACGAAAAAGGTGTACCTATATTACTTAATGCCGCACCCAAAATCCTTTCAGAAATGGGAGGTAACGTGAAATTTGTAATCGTTGGTGGCGGCAATACTGACCATCTCAAGCGCCAAGCCTGGGATTTAGGAATTTGGCATCATTGCTATTTTACCGGTTTTCTCTCCGATGAATACTTAGATAAATTTCAAACTGTCGCTGACTGTGCGGTTTTTCCGAGTCTTTACGAACCCTTTGGAATTGTGGCTTTAGAAAGCTTTGCTTCTCGCGTACCTGTAGTAGTTTCTGATACTGGTGGTTTTCCAGAAGTAGTGCAACATACCAAAACAGGCATTGTCACTTGGGTGAACAATCCCGATTCTTTAGCTTGGGGAATTTTGGAAGTGCTGAAAAATCCAGGTTATCGTCAATGGCTGGTGGATAATGCTTATGAAGATTTAGAGCGCCGCTTTAGCTGGCCAAAATTAGCCAAACAAACTGAGCAAGTATATCAGCAAGTTGTGCAAGAGCGATCGCAAATATCGTGGTAATATAGCTCCCCGATTTCTT
The DNA here is from genome assembly GCF_034530995.1 of Nostoc sp. DedQUE04. NCBI lineage: Bacteria > Bacillati > Cyanobacteriota > Cyanophyceae > Nostocales > Nostocaceae > Nostoc > Nostoc sp. DedQUE04. The sequence continues at coordinate 110,101 of NZ_JAVRCA010000016.1, forward strand.
TAAGAAGTTGGGGAGCTAAAATTTTATTTGAACTTGCATAAATCCTTAATCAACCTTTGATAAGTTTATAGCTGGTACTGCTGCAATTTCTGGAGTAGTGCAAATTTAATCTGGTTTTAGATATTACAGCATAGTTCAAGTTGGTAAGGTACACAAGCTAAATCTGTTACCCAGGTATAAAGCATGTTTTACTCCTGAACTATGCTGTATTTTTGGAATTCCGAAATCAGTAATATCATGTCCGCTTGATTGCTTATTAAACTCGAAGAACCCCACCCCGCCAAAGCTGTGCTTTGTCTCCCCTCCCCGCAGGCGGGGAGGGGTTGGGGGTGGGGTTCTTTTATTATGGGTAATTTGGCGGACATGATATAACACGAGAAAAAGCTAATTCATCAAGGATGACTATATGAAACTGCTTCCTTTGGATAAACTAGGAGCTAGAGAAGCCAACGGTATTGTTGATTTTGGACTATTTCTACCTTGGGTTTCTCAAAAGGATGGAAATCGGCTAATAATTAAAATTATCCACGAAAAAGATCAATTTCTCCAAGATATTCAACCCTTAGAATTTGAACTCAAGCATTCTATCGACTCAGAGTATGGTGATTATTGGTCAACTCAAATAGATATCAAAACTCAATCAAAACCCAGTGCCAAATCTGCATGGGGAGAACCAGGTAGATATGTTTACCGCTATTGCTTACAAAATCCCAATCGGGGAGAAATAGATTGGATTATTGACCCTTTTGCCAGAGAATTTGGTGTAGGTAAATTATCCGCTTTCACACTCGGCTATCAACAATATGAGTGGAGCCAGAAGGAAAAAACCTGGAAAACTCCAAATTTAAAAGATATTGTTCTCTACGAATTGATGATTGATGAATTCGGCGGCAATATTGATGGAACAATTGAAAAACTCGCCTATCTAGCAGATTTGGGAGTTAATTGTCTGGAAATTATGCCACTTTCCAATGTAGCCTTAACAGTAGATTGGGGGTTTTTACCAATTGGCTATTTTGGTGTGGATGAAAGATTTGGTAAAAGAAAAGATTTACAAGGTTTAATTGATGCGGCACACCAAAACAACATTGCTGTAATTGTAGATGCCGTTTATGGTCACACTGGTGATAGTTTTCCATACTCTTATGTTTACAGAAAACTAGGGTATCGTGAGAATCCTTTTATGGGGACATTTGCTAAAGATTATTTTGGCGAAAGTACAGACTATAATCGCAAGTTTACCCAAGACTTTTTCTATACAGTCAATTATCACTGGCTAGATGTTTATCATGTCGATGGTTTTCGCTATGACTGTGTACCCAATTACTGGGATGGTTCTACAGGAGTTGGTTACGCTAATTTAGTTTTTAACACTTACAAAACAGTCAAACAAAAGAGACAAACTGGCGAGTATTGGCAGAGATTCTTTAACAATGATACAAACGATGACACGATCAATTTGATTCAGTGTGCTGAACAATTAGAAGGACCAAAGGAGATTCTCGAACAAACTTATACCAACTCTACCTGGCAAAATGAAACTTTTGGTGCAGCTGAAAGTGTAGCTCGTGGAAATAAAGGTGATTTAGCTAATCTTGGCTTTAAACTTGGTCTGGATGGCTATCCTTCAGAGATTACAAACAATGGTGACAAAATCGCTAAAACAGCGCTGCAATATATCGAAAATCATGACCACTCCCGTTTTGTTTGTAACTTTGGTAAGAATCCCCGCGATAATGATTTATTACAAGAAGGCGATCGTAACTTATGGTATAAAGTCCAGCCTTACCTAATTGGGATTTTCACTGGTAAAGGGATTCCGCTACTGTGGCAAGGTCAGGAATTTGGTGAAAACTATTTCCTGCCAGAACAAGGTTTTGGTAGAGTGATGTTGCTTCGACCTGTACGATGGGATTATTTTTATGACCCCATTGGTAAGAGCGTACTTTCCTTAGTACGTAAGTTGATTAAACTGCGTAGTCAGCAACCGCAGTTTACGGAAGGCGAACATTTCTTTTATAACGATTATGACCGCTATCATTCCAAAAATGTGCTGCTATTCTCGCGCAAACATGGTAACAAGTTTAGCCTAGTAGCACTTAACTTTAGCGATCGCGATCGAGATGTACCCTTCTGGTTCCCAATTGCTGGCAATTATCAAGAAGAACTAAATGGTAAAAACAATTTAATCGGCGTTCCCAGTTATTCAGAATATTGGGTAACTATTCCCAGTAACTACGGAAGCATCTGGACAGTGACAACCAATACCTAATTTATTTTAGGTTCGATCTGGCCAGAATTAAACGCTACAAGCAATGTAGAGATTTTTGTACAGTAACGCAGAGAATTAACGATCGCTCTGCGTTATTTTGCGTTAACAAACAGTACAAGACCTGTACGCTGGAAATTCTACCCGATCTAGTGCCACAGTTAAACTAGTGCGCGTCTAAACTGCACATTTTTCGTTAAGACTGTCCTAAGTCAATTGGTTATTCACAACAACTGATAAATGACTAATGACAAAGGACAAATTTCACGAAAAAATAAGCAATTAAAATGCGTCACAGCCTAGCAATAATTGCAGTTTGCTCTAGAAGTTTAGTATGACAAAGGCATTCCCAAGCATAGCAAGGCGCTTGAAAAGTACAGGAATCAAGTTGTTGAAGATGGGAACCTTCCTAATAACCCGTTTTATTGCAAGCTGGAAACGCTTCTTCCTGGGTGATACTGTTGATGTTTACCCCTCCACTCCCTCCTTTGATGTCCGTCCCTCCTTAGCGGGCCCAGTTCTGAGTTTGGGTGGGGGAGGCCCCGATGTCGATGATGCTATCCAGTGGATGATTAACCAAGTTAGGGGAGGTAGTAACTCCGGCACTAAAGTTAATGTTGTAGTTCTCCGCACGAATGGTAATCACGATTACAATCGGCTAATTTATGCCATGAAGGGCGTAAATTTTGTGGAAACTCTTCTGGTTAGGGATAGACAAGAGGCAAACAAAGCTGAGATTTATGAAAAAATCCGAAATGCTGATGTAGTTTTCTTTGCTGGCGGGGATCAATGTCAATATATCCGCAACTGGAAAGATACCAAGCTTGAGGCTGCTGTTAAGTCAGTTTATCTTAAGGGAGGTGGTATTGGTGGCACTAGTGCAGGTGCAATGATCCAAAGCGATTGTGTCTATGATGCTTGCGCTTCTTCCGAAAAAGGCATTGAAACTAGAGATGCACTTGAAGATCCCTACCGAGACATTACTTTTACTTACAATTTTTTCAATTGGAGTAATTTGAAGGGAACTATCGTAGATACACACTTTGACAGACGGGAAAGAATGGGTCGAATTATGACTTTCATTGCCCGTCAAATTAAGGATGGTGTATCTAGCAGTGTTTTAGGTATAGCGGTTAGTGAAAGTACGTCGGTTCTTGTGGATAAAAACGGTTTGGTGAAAGTTATGGGTAGGGGTGCAGCATACTTTGTACTTGGCAATCATCTGCCAGAAGTATGCGAACCCCGAAAGCCTTTGACCTTTTCCAATTACAAAATTTGGAAAATCCGCAGTGGCGACACCTTCAACTTAAGAAATAGACCAACTTCTGGGTACTATCTCAGGAGTGTCAAAAGGGGACGCATTGATTCAAATCCCTATTGAGTGGGAGGGCTGATTCAGCCTATTTCAAACAGGATTTGTCAAAATGGTTAGCGAGAAAATTGTAAGTAAGCTGTTACGCATTTAATTTGTATATTTACTCGTGAGAGTTGTCATTGGTCATTGGTCATTAGTCATTTGTATTTCAAAGGACAGATGACCAATTGACTTAGGACAGTCTGAATGCAAAAATGTACAATCTAGACGCGCATCAATTTAATCGTGAGAGTTGTCATTGGTCATTTTCCTTTTTCTCTTTAACCGAACTGTATTGCCCCAACCCTTCCCCGATGCTTTGGACAGAGAAGGGTTTGCCTTAGCAAATGCGGGGTGGAGTTCTTTATTTTTGATTTATGCAAGAGGTCTAATTTTTAATTGTTATAACTCTTAATTTTTACTACATTCTAATTTTGAAAATAGCTTCCACCAGCTTTTAGCTGACTTGTGTCAGAGAAGTTAAATAAAAGTAATTTTAGAAAAGAATTTCACAGAATTTGAGCTTCGGTTTTGCTCGGCTCAACTTAGCATATATAAGATTTTGAAAGTAATTTCGGGCAATATTAAGCGCTGATAGGTTGTTCAGATTCAATTAACTGATTATTCGGTACATCAAATCTAATAGTACTAGCTGCCCAGTCTTTAAAATCGGGTGCTAGCCAGACTAGCTTACGCAGAATTTCATCATTGACCCACAATACCAAGGGAAACTGAAACTGTTTCCGAAACTCATCTCGCATGATATTGGTACTAATAATCAGTTGGTTAATTGCCACTACAGATTCTAAGCCTCGTACCATCAAAGCTTCGGGTTGAGTAGTACCAATTTCACTTGTAATAGCTGTGTATAATTTGTCATCAGTAGGGGAGAGCAAAATTTCGTGGATATCTGCTGATGAAAATTCTGTTAGCAAATTCAACACTTGCTGCTGCTTTTGAACACAGTTACAACAAGCCAATAACAGTGAAAACTGTCCGCCAGAAACCATCATCGCCCTTGCCAGTCTCTTAGTAGCTGCTGTGCTGCTAACTGTTCCGTTTTCTGAATTGGTTAAGCCGATCATGAAAAACACCCTTCTTTTGATTTTCAAGCATATTCAGTGATTCTACCCTATTAATTTTTATTCAAAAGTGTTAATTGGGTAACTTTGATGACTTTTTTCTGTAATATTAAGCATTATATAACGAACAAGCAGATGGTGCATTATCTCATGTTCACAATTTAGGGAGAATGTAAAGAAAATATCAACACAAGGTCTGCAACAGGGGACACGCGAAGAATTAACAATTGCATTATCACTGGATTTTCATAGATTTTTGCCTCTGCTAACAATTAAGTAATTTTTTTAATTTTATAGTAAAAAAAATATTCAGTAAAAGTCTAACAGTAAATGTTAGCAAGTGGCAAAAGTTATAACAGTTTTCAAATGCACCCCTACTTAAACATTAGGTTTTCCATGTCACCCTTCTTTTGCGATCGCCCTATAACTTTGCTTCACGCTAACACCAGTTATCAACAGCAGTAAACCCCCTACAGCAAGAGTTAACCGCGTCACAGGGTCTTTTCAATCAGCCATTTGGGGAGGGATATTGAGTCGGGAGTAGTAAAATAATCTCAACACAAGATGCAGAAATCTTGTTGCATTAAAGCTAACTCATCCGTTTGATAGAACTGTAGATTGAAGATGTCGCTCCGTTAGTGGAGGACAGGGAATATTTAGCTTTCTAAGATCGATTTAGAACATCTGAACTATAACAACAAGTTTGGAATTTGCTCAATTGCTACATTTTTTGAAGTTGATAGCCAATAACAAACGTACTGTAAATATTTATTTAATTTTTTGGAAACCAATTAGGAATATTTAGGAATATTACATCATGCTATTTAAAAATCGGAGGTTTGCAGGTCAAGTTTTGGCTCAAGAGTTAACCGCTTATGCTAATGACCCAGATGTTGTGGTATTAGGGCTACCAAGGGGTGGTGTACCCGTTGCTTTTGAAGTTGCCAAAACCTTAAATGCTCCCTTAGATGTTTTAGTGGTACGTAAATTGGGTGTGCCCGATCGAGAAGAACTAGCGATGGGAGCGATCGCTTCTGGTGGTGTGCGGATAGTCAATAAACATATTATCAACTTGGTGAAGATATCCGATGAAGTAATTGCCAAGGTGGCGCTACAAGAAGAACGGGAGTTAGAGCGGCGGGAACGGCTTTATCGCCAAAATCACCCGTTAAAAGATTTGAAAGGACGCACAGTCATTTTGGTAGATGATGGTTTAGCAACGGGTGCAACGATGTGGGCTGCTGTTGTAACTGTACGAAAACAGCAACCTGCTCAGATTGCGATCGCTGTGCCTGTGGCTGCACCTGAAACTTACCAAGAGTTAGAAACTGAAGTTGACGAAATTGTTTGCATCTCCAGACCCAACCCTTTCCAGAGCGTTGGCCTTTGGTACGAAAACTTTCCTCAAACGACCGATGAAGAAGTCTGCGACTTACTCGCAAAAGCGGCAAAGAACGGTGAAGCAATATCTCTTGGTATGTAGATAAAGATTAAGTTTATGAGATGGTTTCAACTCACCAGCCGAAGTTTTAACGGGACAGAAATCAAATGGCGTGATGATAGCGGTTCGGATTAGTGATGTTGCCGATACAAAAACGTCGATCGAGTATACAAACTAGTTGATATGGTTAAATAATGCTGAGTTCATCTGAAACAGCACCCGATGTTTCACGAGCCATACTCAATAATCCCCAGGAATAAATATGTCTGAGATTCAAAACAAAGTGGTAATCATCACCGGAGCCAGCAGTGGGTTAGGTGAGGCAACTGCGAAGCGACTTGCTGCTAGTGGAGCTAAACTGATGCTGGCTGCCAGACGCGAAGATCGGCTCAAAGATTTGGTTGGAGCGATCGCTAAATCAGGAGGGACTGCAACCTATCAAGTCACAGATGTAGCAAATCGCGCCCAAGTGGAAGCTTTAGCCAAGGAAACTTTGAGTACATACGGCCAGATCGACGTGCTAATCAATAATGCCGGATTGATGCCGCTTTCTGCCCTCGACCAAGTAAAGGTAGACGAGTGGGAGCGGATGATCGATATCAACATTAAGGGCGTTCTTTATGGAATTGCTGCCGTGTTGCCGATTATGCGTCAGCAAAAGTCTGGTCACGTCATTAACCTATCATCAGTGGCCGGACATAAAGTGTTTCCGGGAGCGGCCGTCTACTGTGCCACTAAGTACGCAGTGCGGGCGATTTCTGAGGGGCTGCGGCTAGAGTCAAATGGTGAAATCCGTTCGACTAATATCTCACCAGGAGCCGTTGCCACTGAACTGGGTAACACGATTACCGATAAAGACGCAGCAGCGGGAATTAACCAACTTTATGAGATCGCCATTGATGCAGATGCCATTGCCCGTGCGATCGCATACGCCATAGAGCAACCCAGTGATGTTGATGTGAATGAAATCATCATCCGTCCGACACGTCAAGAACTTTAAATTTAGGCTTACAGAGCAAGCATTCGGCTCAGATAGCCAGACGATATCTTGAACGCGCCAGTGAGTATAGAAATCTCACTAAAAAAAACTCTGTGTACCTCTGCGCTTTCCTTAGCGTCGCTTTGCGTTTAAAAACGTAACTATTTTAGGCAAAGCTGTATAAATTATCAGTGTCAGATTAATAAATCCAGTTTTGCTTAGTCTGTAAACTGTAGTGGCGTAGCAAGGCTAAAATGTTGTATTATCACTTTCTTGTGGGATGGGCTTCTAGCCCGTCCGGTGCAGGCAAGATGCCCACACCACAAGAGTTATATTTATGCACTATTTTAGTCTTGACACGCCAGTAAGCTTTATCACCTATGCTCTCTAAATCTGCAATGGGCATGAGTAGCTGTGTAGGGAACCCAAATGCACCCAAGCATCGATTTCACCTCGGCAAAATCGGGGCAGCGCCTTCGATTGTGTCAAATAAATTGGTTCAATGCCACTAAAATCAAGTCCGACTTTTGCTTGCGATCGCACAAGCACATAATGGGCGTTTGAGCCTTTGTCAAAAGCGAGCTTTTTACTCTTTAGGTCGGCCAGCGTCGGAATCAGCGAATCTTCCGCTACTAGAATCTCTTCACCTTTGGAAGCAGTATAGTTCACTATACATATTTATTTTGGTATTAATAAAACGTCGATACATGACAGATATATAATTGATTAAACTTTGTTTTTGAGCAAATAAATATGAGTAATTTTGACCATTCTCAGCATCGAAAAGATTATCTTATTTTATTAGTAATTTGGGTGATAGCATTAGCTATAGATAGAGCTTGGTTTTTATTAGATAACTCAATTCCAGCCTTCGATCAAAGCGCACATTTAGCTACAGCATTACATCATTATAAAGTTTTTCAAAACTTCAATATCTTCTCAGGGAATTGGTGGTTATCTCTGTGGCAATTAACTCCAAGTTATCGCGCTCCTTTTGTATATATTTGCACTGTCCCATTTTTGATATTGTTCGGCCGTGGATATGACCAAGCAAGTTTGGTCAACTTATTGTATACTGCGATGATTATATTTTCAGTATATTATTTAGGTAATTTTTTATTTGAAAATCGAAAAATTAGCATAACTGCCAGTATATTTTGTGTATTATTTCCTATTTTAGGAATTATTCGGACAGATTATTTATTAGATTATGGTTTGACAGCAATTGTTACAGTAACTTTTACAGTCCTGACAATTTGGAAAGATAGTTATATTAGGTTTTGGTCATGGGTGTTAACTATCCTTTTGGGCGTTGGAATAGGTTTAATTTTGTTGGCTAAACCTACAGGTTTTATTTTTATTTTAGTTCCTAGTATTTGGGTATTAATTAGTTTTATTAGAAAACGTAGATTTATCAAACTAATTCAAGCTTGCTTATCTTTGATAATAGCTTGGTTAATTTGTAGTTTTTGGTATGGCTTAAATTGGTTAACAATTATTACATCGGCATTAAATGCTAACCAAGTTGGAAAAAGGGAGGGCGATCCTTCTGCCACAACTATTGCTGGATGGCTATACTATCCACAAATGATCCCAGAAAGCGTTGGTTTCCCAATATTATGTGCGAGTATTGGCATTTTATTGGTTTATCTGATTAAATATAAATTTACTACTAATTCAATTTCAGCGAATCTCCATAAATCGGCTCGAATTTGGTTATTAGTTACCTTAATTAGTAGCTATATAATTTGTTCTTTGGGTACAAATAAAGACATTAGATTTATTCTGCCATGCTTTCCGATAATTAGTTTGATATTGGCGGATTTATTCAATTTATTTGACAATATATATTTTGATAGACTGAGATTAGCCACTTTAGTGTTAAGTTGCATAGTTTTACTAAACAATTTGTTTCCATTGCCCCTAATTCAAGCATGGGGTGGTAGACATTTACCTAATAATGATGCTCAAGAATATCCTTTAGACAAACTTATACATAAAATCACCGAAACCAATTTATATTTAAGGTCGAATTTAGGGGTAATTCCTGTTTCTACACCGCAGATAAATGAGTATACTTTAAATTATTTTGGAGCATTAGCAGATTTTCGCGTATCTGGCAGAAAATTAACAACCAAATTATCTCAGATAGAGCAAGATTTACAATATTTTTGTTGGTATATTACTAGAGATAATGAACCATATAGACCTGGAGAAAGTGGAGAGACTAAAAAGAAATTAAAATCTTTAGTCGAATCTTCTCCTGATTTGAAATTACAGGGCGATTGGATATTACCTCATGGAGATAAAATGCAGTTATATAACTGCAAAAATCCTCCTGTAACTGTTGAAAAAATTAATAATAGCGAGTCTGCAATTAGTCTAGAAAAAGTTGCGATTTATCAGCAATTAATTTTAGATAAAAACAACCCTGTAAACTATGAGATAACAGGTTCATGGAATGATTTGCAAAATGGTATATTACTGCTAAAATGGCAAAATGGCCAATCATCCTGGTATCACGATCATGCCATTGGCTTAGGTAATTTATACTGTGGCATCAAATGTCATCCTGAAGGAACTTTCCGGGTGAAAGAAGCTTTAGCTACATTTATTCCGAAAACACTACCACTAGGAAAATATCAGCTATCAGCACTATATTTAGATAGAAGAAACAACAAAACCACATCTTTAAATTTTCCAGATATCACTGTAAATGTGACAGATGTAGGAACAGTAGAAAAATCGCCAGCTTTAGATTTAGTTACCCGAACTTCACAACTAGCACAAGAGTTACAACAGGGTAAATTAAATAATATCTTTGTGCAGATAGGTCATTTCAATCAATACGATCCCACTCAGGATTATTTAAAACAAATTGATTTCGCGGCTAATTATTATCTGCAAACAGAGCCAAATAATTTAAATTGGCGTTACACTTTAGTTTTATCACAACTTTTACAGCGTCAAGTCCCAGAATTAATCCAAAATTTAAAAGAATTAACTAAATATGATGCTCAAAATCCTTACACATGGATTTATTTAGCTTTTGTTTATTTATATAATTTTCAACCTACACAAGCTGAACCAAAATTAGCGATCGCAGAACAATTAAAACCAGATATACCAGAATTAAAAACTTTAAAAACTGTAACAAATATTATGAAATTTTTGCCACTACAATGGTTTGCTACCAAGGAATAAAAGAAATTCAGATAAAAAGCATTATTGGGATGTAAGTAGCTGTAGTTAAAAATTGACTATTATCAAGACATATAAATAACTTTAGTTGCTGATTGTAAAAATATAAACAAATATTTACAATAAAATAAAAAAAGTAAAATAATGTCAACGAATTTGATAGAAAAAATATATTAAATCTGTCCAAAAGTAGAGATAATTTTTAGAAGACGAAAACAATACAAACCATTTACTTGGATAAGGTTTGATGTCGAGAAACTGTTCCAACTTCAGGGGAGAATTCAGCAAGTGAAGGCTCCGGTGTTATAAACCTGAAGAGTAAATAAAAGGGACTGGGCATGGAAAAGAGGCATCGGGGCAGGGTGCAAAAGGGAAAATTCCCCCTTGCTCCCTTGCTTCTTCCCCAGTTCCCCATACATAGAGAAAAAGTTAAGCGCGAGGACGTAGATTTAGTATGGCTAATAGCAGTGCAATCACCGCAGCACGACACTTGAGTGAAAAGTTACCTTCACCGCTCAAACGTTTAGCAGATTTGGCTTATAACTACTGGTGGAGTTGGAGTGGCGATCGCATCTCCCTATTCCAAAGCATCGATCCCCAAGAATGGGAACGCTGTGGGCATAATCCAGTCGCAATTTTAGAGTCGGCAACTTATGAGCGTTTGACGCAATTAGCAGAAGACCCATTTTATTTAAAGCAGATATCCGCCCTCGCACGTGAGTTTGACCAATACATCAACCAGCAAGATACTTGGGTTAGTCGAGTTGCACCGCAAGTATCCAGAGAGCATCCTATTGCTTACTTTTGCGCCGAATTTGGCATCCATGAATCTCTACCCGTCTACTCTGGCGGCTTAGGAATTCTCGCCGGGGATCACTTAAAATCATCATCAGATTTGGGTGTGCCGTTGGTTGGTGTTGGCTTGTTGTACCGCCAAGGTTATTTTCGGCAACGCTTGAACCGCCAAGGTTGGCAAGAAGATTATTATATTGACAACCCCTTTGACCACATGCCCTTGGAGTTAATTAAAAATGAGCAAGGGGAATCGGTGACTATCGAGTTACAAGTTCGCCAACGGGTTGTAAAAGTGCAAATCTGGCGAGTGCAAGTTGGGCGAGTCACCTTATATTTATTAGATAGCGATCGCCACGATAACGATCCCATTGACCGTTGGCTAACGGGACACCTATACGGCGGTAACTTGGAAACCCGCATCGCCCAAGAAGTCGTTTTGGGAATTGGCGGTGTTCGCGCCCTACACGCCTTGGGAATTGAACCTTCTGTCTATCACCTCAATGAAGGACACGCTGCATTTTGCACCTTAGAAGTTGCGCGGGTAGAAATTGAACGGACTGGTAAATCTTTCTACGACATCGAAGCCAAGGTGCGCAACAGTTGTGTATTCACCACCCATACCCCCGTTCCCGCCGGTCATGATGTCTTCTCGCCCGATTTAATCGACTCCTTCTTTGCCAGCTATTGGCCGCAATTGCGACTTTCGCGGGAACAATTTTTGTCATTGGGTGCAAGGCGATTGGGCGATCCTTGGGAACCCTTTGGGATGACCGTTTTAGCATTGCGGATGTCTCGTGCTTGTAATGGCGTGAGTGAATTGCACGGTCAAGTTTCCCGTAAAATGTGGACAGTTCTCTATCCGCAGCGATCCGAAGATAAGGTACCAATTGGTTACATTACCAATGGCGTTCATGCACCCACTTGGACTGCACCCTTGTTAGGTGACTTATATGAGGAATATTTGGGAGAAGACTGGAAAAATCGCGCCGTCGATCCCAAGATGTGGGCTAAAGTTGACGAGATTCCCGATGAGGAATTGTGGTCGCGGCATCTCATTCTTAAAGAAAGATTGATTGCCTTCACCCGTTATAAGGTAAAGAAATCACGGGAGTTGCGTGGCGAAAATCATCAACTCATTCAAGCAACCGAAAAATTACTCGATCCCAATGTCTTGACCATTGGATTTGCCAGACGCTTCAGCCCTTATAAACGCGGCGATCTGATTTTGCGCGATGCCGAACGCGCACTGAAGATTTTTGGTAATGCTCAACGTCCAGTACAAATTATCTTTGCAGGTAAAGCCCACCCAGCTGATGAAGAAGGTAAGCGGATTATCCAACGCTTGATGGAGTGGTGTCACAATTCCGGGATTATCAACCGAGTTGCCTTTATTGAAGATTACGACATTTACACTGGTCAAAAATTGGTGCAAGGCGTGGATGTTTGGTTAAATAATCCCCGTCGTCCCTTGGAAGCGTCTGGTACGAGTGGGCAAAAAGTCTGTTTTAACGGCGGTCTGAATTGCAGCGTTTTGGATGGCTGGTGGTGCGAAGGCTACCAAACAGGGCCCGATGGTAAAGGAATTAACGGTTGGGCAATTGGTGAAGATGCTCATACTAGCGATCAAGAATTGCAAGATGGGATTGATTCGCGATCGCTTTATCAGCTGTTAGAAGAAGAAATCGTTCCTCTATACTATGACCAAGATGCCCAAGGCATTCCCCATCGTTGGGTGCAGATGATGAAAACGTCCATTAAGACGAATGCGCCGTTATTCAACACCGACAGGATGATTGCCGACTACGTTTCACAGGTGTATGTTCCAGAGATTTCTAAGAGTGTGGAACCGATTTTAGCTAAAGTACTGCTTTAGAGCATTTTTACTTTCCTGGTTAAATAGGGGGCGGGTTTTCTGCCCCTTTTTTTGCTCTTATATCATGTCCGCTTGATTGCTTATTAAACCCGAAGAACCCCACCCCGCCAAAGCTGCACTTTGTCTCCCCTCCCCGCAAGCCTACGGTGTACACACAAGTTATCGAATTACTACCAGTTCTCGAATTACCCCACCCTAACCCTCCCCTTGTAAAGGGGAGGGAACCGGATTTTTCTTGTTTCCCCCCTTTACAAGGGGGGACTAAGGGGGGTAATTCGACTTGTGTGTACACCGTAGCCCCGCAAGCGAGGAGGGGTTGGGGGTGGGGTGTAATGACTGTGGTTAGTATAACTAATTATGCGGACATGATATTAGTATCGCTTGCGATAAGATCGAGAATAAATTCATGCTGTGTTTATGGCAACCCAACTCAGCCAAGCCAAATCACCAATAGAACTGGTAATCTCTTGGGAAGCCTTACCCAAAGATTTTCAACTAGAGGATGAACCAGTGGAGAATACCGGTCAGCCGCTTTTAGCTGGTGCTTTGCGTGAAAGCCTAGAAATCAGTGGATTCATCCAACCCCAGATGTTGATAGCTTCAAACTTTGGTCTTTGTGCGACAGTCAACGAGCAATTTATTGCCAAAGCACCAGACTGGGTTTATGTGCCATCGGTTAATAAAATGGTGGCTAACCGCAAAAGTTATACACCCAATTTAGAAGGAGATATTCCGGCGATCGCTATCGAATTTTTATCCGATACTGAAGGTGGAGAATATTCAGTCAAGCGAACTTATCCACCAGGAAAATGGTTTTTCTACGAGCAAATTTTGCAGATTCCCATCTACGTGATTTTTGAACCTTATGGCGGTTTATTAGAATATTATCAACTGGAAAATAAGCGCTATGAGTTAAAGCAACCTGACGAAAATGGTCGTCATTGGATTGATGTAATGGGCTTATTTTTAGGAACTTGGCAAGGAACAAAAGAAGGTCGCACTGGTTATTGGTTGCGCTGGTGGGATCGAGATGGTAATTTGTTACTGTGGGCTGTAGAACAAATTGAACAAGAACGCCAACGCGCCGAACAAGAACGCCAACGCGCCGAACAAGAACGTCAGCAAAAAGAACGACTGATTACTTATTTGCAATCTCAGGGAATTGATCCGAATAACTTGCCCCCGCTTGAGTAGAGGCAATTCATGAATTGTTCTTACAATCATTATCTGATTGTGTAAAACTAACTAGTTTGCGATAACAATCCTGAATCATTCCTAAAAAACAATATCCCCGAAAAATTTTCCGAAGTCGGGGATCTATGAATTGCAGTTTTCAAAAATAAAATAGGATTGCTATAGAAATCCTATTTTATTATCTGAATGGATACTCATCACTCTGGGAATATCTTTTTGAGTTGAGAAATATAATTGAAGTTGGTTATTTTCCAATCTTCCCATGCATTTTGAATAGCTTCTTTTTGTTCTTGAGTTAACTGCCAAGAAAGTGGAGGATTAATTTTACCACGAGGAAATTTAATAGGAATATGCATAATTTCTATTCCTTTTTGGCAAGATTTATCTTTTAAAAATTGCTGCACTTTTTCCGGCTCATCATGCTTGTAGCCGCATTTATACTTGTCTGTCAAAAGTTCTATATTTAATGTATTGCCTTCGTTCTGTGTATCACTACGAACATTTAATAAAGCGAGCAATGAACCAATAACTTCCATCTGCCATCCCGGAGCGCCTTTTTCTTTTTGGGGATTCTCATCATCAGGAAAAGCATTTATTTGGATTAAAACAACTTTTTTAATTTGGGAAGATTGCTCAGATTCTAATAATTGATTCAGTAAATCTATGGTAGTACCAATACCAAAGTTGTCAAAGTAACCACCATCACCTATATGATAATTCCATCTAGTGTCTTGACTAGGACGACACACAGGAGATACATAAGGAAAAGTGGCAGATAATCTAGCGGCTGTCGTCACATCAATATCATATTCTGGATAAAGGGTATTAAAATCTATAGATTTGCAATCCTTATGCGGACTAAAAGTCATTGGACTAACTAAAAAACGCCTTCCATCTTCAACTAAAGTTGCATTAAAAATAGGAATAGGAATAATTCCTTGGTCAATTTTGTCACTCCAGCTACCTAAACTTGCATCAGGATTTTTCATTTCCCCTTTCCAATCTATTTCGATAGCAGTACCACGGTCTTGTTCAGTTGTAGTATCTTTCTCTTTCTCTTTTGGTAAGACAAAAGGTAAACCAATAAAACGAAGTAAATCTGGATAAGCAAATCCCCAACCTGTAGCATCCAAACTATCTTCTGTAGCGCTTTTAAAAATCTGTTTTAATTGATTTTCTTCTGGATAACCCCGTTCTCCAAATCTATCCAAATAAAACATTGTACCGACAGAACCACCAGAAACTGAGCTTATCCAACCAATAGCTTTGGTAAATTTAGATCCAAGTTCTTGCTGTAAACCAGTCAAAACTTTAGCTGTCCATCCAGATGCTTGAATACCTCCACCACTAGCACAAACTACTACTAAAGTTTTATCTTCAGTTTGTTGATTTTTCAAACGTTGAGAGATAACGTCAATCCACTTTTCTTTTGTTGGTTTTAGCCAGTTATTTTTTGAGTATATTTTATAAAAATGGTCTACCTGAAAAATAGCATAAGAAACAGATGAAATTGCTAAAAATAATAGCAATGTGGGAATGCGAGACACGTCAACAAAGTAAGAAATTCCTCCTATCCACACTACAATAACTGACAAAATGAGAGTTATATAAAAAAGAGCAGGAGCTTCAAATCTATTACTAATTGGGCGAGGTTTCAAGATAAAATAACCTAACCCATAAACAATTAATAAAAAAATTGAAAATACTGTTATTGCAGCAATTCCATAAGATAAATTCCCATTTACATCTACATAACCCCTTTGTATTCTTTCTGGTAAAAAATAAATTATTTTTAATAAAGCCTGTTTTAAAAATTGATTGTGTTCAAAAAAATACTTGTTAAAGTAATTGGTTATTAGCAATAAAGCTCCTGCAATCATGCCAAATATAATTCCCCAACCTTCCCAGCTACGATCTGCTTCTTGTATTTCTTTTTTAGAAAGCTGAGTCGCCTTGATGCCAATTGGAAGACTTAAGATAATAGCGATTAAATATTGGAGAAATACTGGAATTATTTGCTGCTGAGGTACATCAAAACGAAAATGGGAATTATACAAGATGATATCGAAAACTTGTATCGTAGCCAGTCCTGCTAAAACTGCACCTCCAATAACTAAAACCAATTGATTATTAGCGCGAAGTACAAATAAGTTTTTTAAAATTGCTGATAAACCAGAATTCACTGAAATTGTTGGCAATAATAATAGCAATAAACCAACAATTATAGGTACTCGCAAAAAGAAAATATATTGCAATACACTGTAGAAATTTTGTAGCATTAAACTCAAGAATGCTAGTCCCAACCACAAGACAATGCCGTTAAAAACCTGTTGTTTTTTGTTCATAACAAATCTCTGTAAATCTACAAAAATTTAATTGTTTTTGTTCATATTGGCTTATATCTTGCACCCAGCTTTCAGATAAATGAGATTGAAGAATAATTCAGGAGTCACAATTTAGGAGTGGAGCCGGAGACGCTCCACCTTTGCTCATTCCGGTAAGAATGAAGACGCTTGTGGACTCGCTCTAAAAGCAAGATATAAGCCAATAAAGTTTGATACACAAGAAGATATCAAAATTCCGCAAAAGTGATTATGAAGTTATATTTATACCAATCCTCTAAAATCTGGCAACAGATTCAAACCCCGAAACCCAGATCCTAGCTGACTTTCTTAATTACGAATTGGTATTAGTTAAGTATTAAGAAGTACTAAATATGTATTGATACCAGAGTCTAAAAAATATCAAAAATAAGCAGATTTTATCACCCAAGTAAATAATCCAAGTTGCAGCGGTTATACTTTTGGGCTAATTGATAAGTATGGGTTAATTGCCTGGATTCGTTCGCGAAATATATAGCTCTCCAGGCTTTTACCTGATTTTAATCTTCAAGCATTTCCAACAATTGCGTCTCACTTAACTGCGTAATTCCCAAGGAAATTGCTTTGTCTAACTTGGAACCGGCATCTTCTCCTAACACTAAATAATCAGTTTTTTTACTCACTGAATCAGTTACTTTTCCCCCAGCTTTTTGAATCAAAGCCTTCACTTCATCTCGCTTCAAGGTTGGCAATGTACCTGTAATTACAAAAGTTTTACCTGCAAATTTTTGATTACCATCCCCAACTATTTTTGTTTCCTCAGTAGCAGTTAATTGCAATCCTTCTGCTTGTAAGCGTTCTATCAACCTTTGGTTAGCATCAATCCGAAACCACTGATACACAGATTGGGCAATTTCAGCACCAATACCATAAATGCCTTCAATATCTGATTGCTTTGCTGCTGCTAACTGCTCTACAGTAAAATATTTCTGAGTTAACAATTGAGCGTTGACACTGCCAACATGACGGATGCCTAAACCATACAATACCCTTGACCAAGGTTGATTTTTTGACTGGGCGATCGCATCCACTAATTTCTCTGCCGACTTTTTCCCCATCCTTTCTAATTCACATAATTTCTCTGCTGTCAACTCATATAAATCGGCAACACAATCCACTAAACCTTTATCAACGAGTTGATACACTAGCTTTTCGCCCATACCTTTAATATCCAAGGCATCACGACTTACCCAATGTTCAATGGAACCTTTAAGAATCGCCGCACAGGAAGCATTGACGCATCGAGTCACCGCCTCACCTGATTCTCGCACCACCAATTGGCCGCAGACTGGACAATGGGTGGGCATAAGGAAGGGTTCGGTGTCAGCGGGACGGAGTTCTTTGATTACCCTCAGCACTTCTGGAATGATTTCCCCAGCTTTGCGGACGATGACAGTATCGCCAATGCGGATATCTAATTGAGCAATGCGATCGCTATTATGTAAAGTGGCGCGGGAAACTGTTGTTCCCGCCAGCTGCACTGGGCGCATCTCTGCTAATGGCGTTAACGCCCCCGTTCTACCAACATTTACAGCAATATTTTCTACACGGGTAGGTGCTTCTTCGGCGGGGTACTTTAAGGCTACTGCCCACCGGGGGAATTTTTGCGTAAATCCTAGCTGTTCTTGCAGTTTAAAAGAATTCAGCTTTACTACTACCCCATCAGTCATGTAAGGTAAATTCAGCCGTTCCGTATCCCAGTATTCGTAATATTTTGCCACTTCTGCGATCGAAGCACAGAGTTTGTGTTTGGGGTTGACTCGAAAACCCATCTTTTCCAACAACTCCAACGCTTCCCATTGGGTATTAGCAATACTGGTGTCATCCCTACCAGGAATGTGCAAGGTGTAGCCAAAGAAATCTAAGCGCCGTTTAGCCACAATGCGGGAATCTAGTTGCCTGAGTGTACCAGCTGCGGCATTGCGGGGATTGGCAAATAATTGCTCGCTGGCTTTTTGCCTTTCCTCGTTGATTTGTTTAAATACTTCCAACGGCAAAAACGCCTCGCCTCGCACTTCCACCCTTTCGAGAATTTCTAACCCTTCAAAATTCAAACGTAAGGGAATTGAGCGAATTGTTCGCACATTTTGGGTAATATCTTCACCCGTTACCCCATCACCCCTAGTTGTCCCTCTAACTAGAATGCCATTTTGGTAAGTAAGAGCCAAAGCAGAACCATCAATTTTAAGTTCAGTGACATATTCCACTGCATCTATTTTCGGTACTTGTCGCCGCCAACGCTGATCCCATGCTTGCAACTCATCAATATTGAATGCATTCTCCAGACTATACAAGGGGATATTGTGCCGCACCGAGGTAAACTGCGTTGCCGGTCTCTCACCCACGCGCTGAGTCGGACTATCGGGTGCTGTCAATTCTGGATATTGAGTTTCGAGTTGTTGCAATTCTCGATATAGCTGGTCATAGACTGCATCCTCCATGATTGGAGCATCTAGGACGTAATAAGCATAGCTGGCTTGTTGCAATAACTGGCGCAATTCTTCTGTGCGCTTTACTTCAGGCTTAATCTGTGTCATAAAATTATAAAATATCTAAGACAAGGCTAACAAATCATACATTTGTACTATACAAAATTTTGGCTTTTGAGCCATATCCCTCGCTACCTAATACTTGCATAGGGCGATCGCATCGCAAACTTCAGTAGGAAGCTTCCCCTGAGTACTAAGTATAATTCCACAGGTAAATAATTGAGAGCGATCGCGAGTTAATAAATCGCTATATAAAAGAATGTAGAGCCGTAGCATTGCTCACAAGTGTCAACTTAAGCTGAAAGCCTTTTCAAATCTCGTTTCCAGCCTCTGGGCTGAAAATGCACTTCAATTGCGGCTCTGCCTCTAATATCATGTCCGGTTAATTAGTTATAATTTCCGTCATCTATGCAGAAACCGGAAAACCCTCTTTCCCCCTGCCCCCTGCCCCCTGCGTTCTTAATGATAAGTCTTTCACCGGACATGATATAAGACAGCATTCCCAGTCTGAGCAGGGGAACGAGACAACGAGACAATACATAAAAGCTGGTTTTAGGCAGGCTTTCACGTTAAGTTGACACTTATGAGCAATGCTACGGCTCTACAAAGGTAATAACGCATATTTAATTTCACCAGAGTCTATTAAAGGATGTCTGAAAACTTTTTAGTGTTGTATTCGAGACTTGTAGATCCCCCTAAATCCCCCTTAAAAAGGGGGACTTTTAGAAGTTTTCCCCACTTTTCAAGGGGGGCTAGGGGGGATCGGACGAAATATTTAATACTTCTCAGACATCCTCTTAGAGAACTGAGTTGAGTAGCTGTGAATAAGCGAAATTATCTTTAGGATGGGGCATCGCCCCACCCCAAATTGTTATCCAATTACCTCAGCAGTCTTCTTCTTATCCAACTTGAGAATCAACACACCCAAAGGTGGCAAACATAAATCCAGTGAATAAGGATGACTGTGCAAAGACCAATCATCCGTCCATTTACCACCTAAGTTGCCCATATTGCTGCCGCCATACTGACGCGCATCACTATTGAACAACTCTGTATAAAATCCCTTTTGCGGTACACCGATGCGGTAGTGAGAATGGGGTTGCGGTGTAAAATTGCAAACAACGACCGCAAAATCATCAGAATCCTTGTCACGACGCATGAAGGCAACTACACTATGGCGGTTATCGCTACAGTCAATCCACTCAAAGCCAGGTTCTGCAAAATCCTGGGTGTACAAAACTGGTTCAGAACGGTAAAGATAATTCAAATCGTGGAAAAACGTTTTTAACTGTTGGTGGGCTTCATGCTGCAATAAATGCCACTCCAAATCTGTCCAATCATTCCACTCACTCCACTGCCCAAACTCCATGCTCATAAACATGGTTTTCTTGCCTGGGTGAGCAAACATATAGGTAAATAAACAACGCACACTAGCTAACTTTTGCCATGTATCTCCCGGTATTTTACCGATGATATTGCTCTTGCCATGCACGACTTCATCGTGAGACAGGGCTAGCATAAAGTTTTCGCTGTGGTTGTACCACATACTAAAGGTGATATTGTTTTGGTGGAACTGGCGGAACCAGGGGTCCATGCTGAAGTAATCCAGCATATCGTGCATCCAGCCCATATCCCACTTCAAGTTAAAACCCAGTCCGCCTGTATAGGTAGGCCAAGATACCATTGGCCAAGAAGTGGATTCTTCAGCAATTGAGAGAACACCGGGGAAATAGCTAAAGATAATGTTATTTACCTGACGTAGAAAATCTGCTGCTTCTAGGTTTTCTCTGCCACCGTACTGATTGGGCAGCCATTCTCCTGGTTCGCGGCAATAGTCGTTATAGAGCATCGAGGCAACAGCATCGACACGAACCCCGTCAATGTGGTACTTGTCAAACCAGAAGAGAGCATTTGCTGCTAAGAAATTACTAACTTCATGGCGACCGTAATTGAACACCAAAGTACCCCATCCTTTATGTTCGCCTTTACGGGGGTCAGCGTGTTCGTACAAATGGCTACCATCAAAGAAAGCTAAACCATGTCCATCTTTGGGGAAGTGACCAGGAACCCAATCTACAATTACCCCTATATCATTTTCGTGACATTTGTCAATAAAATACATCAAATCTTCGGGTCTGCCAAAACGCGAGGTAGGGGCATAGTAACCAGTTACTTGATAACCCCAAGAACCATCAAAGGGATGCTCTGCAATGGGCAGCATTTCTATGTGGGTGTATCCTAATTCTTTGACATAGGGAATGAGTCGGTCAGCAAGTTCTCGGTAGGTAAGGAAACGTGCGCCCGGCTTTAGTCCAGAAACGACAACTACAGGTTGAGTTTCACCATTGGGAAGTTTAGCTGGTTCTGCACTCGAAGCGTGTAACCAAGAGCCTAAATGCACTTCGTAAACTGAAACTGGTTGAGTTAGGGGGTCAGTGTGTCGCCGCTTTTGCATCCAGCCTTCGTCATCCCAACTGTAAGCATCTAAATCAGTGACAATGGATGCCGTTTTCGGGCGAACTTCTTGCTGGAAACCGTAGGGATCGGATTTTTCGTAAATGTGTCCTTCAAAATTTTTGATTTCATATTTGTAATGCTCTCCCACACCGATTTCAGGAATAAATAATTCCCAAATTCCAGTGCGGCCTTTACGCATCTGATGTTTACGCCCATCCCAGAGGTTGAAATCTCCTAATAATGAAACATTACGAGCGTTAGGTGCCCAAACAGCAAAATAAACACCTTTAACGCCATCTATTTCCGTAGGGTGCGCTCCCAGTTTTTCGTATATCCGGTGATGGTTGCCTTCACTAAACAAATGCAAGTCAAAGTCTGTCAAGTTGGGAGAACAGAAAGCGTAAGGGTCATAGATGACACGCTCATGTTCTCCTTCTTTAATCCGTAACTGGTAGTTTGCCAGTTCTGGAGTGTCAATCGTGCATTCAAAAAAGTGGGGATGATGCACTGTTTGCATTGGGTATTCTTTACGTTGTTCAGGAAGAACGACCCATGCTGCATTTGCATTTGGTAGGTAGGCCCGTACAGCCCAGACAGTTTTGCCGTCTTGCTCTATAGGATGAGAACCTAGTATTTCAAAGGGATCGTTATGCTGATTCCAAACGATGCTGTTAACCTGTTCAGGGGCGATCGTGGTCATGGACATGAAGCTACCTAAGTGAAATAACGTGATTGACTAAATCTACTTTTTTAATATCTATATATATTCTTTACATTTATTTGCAATTTTGTCGCCACCGTTATCCTACATCATAATAGGGCATTGGGCATTGGGCATGGGGCATTGGGCATTGGATAAATGACTAATGACTAATGACGAATTTATCAAAAATTTAAAAATGGGAAAAACTGGAGTAACGTTTTACGTATACGAAGCAAGAAAATCTGTTCCCGAATTTTGGGGTCTAATTTTGGGGGCGGGGCAAGTTGGAGCTGCGCTTGTAATTGAATATATTCGGCAGCTGTTAGAGATTTTCCATCAATAGGCGATCGCGCTTCTATAATAATCTTTGTCCGTAATATTTCTTCTGGGGTATCCTCTGGTGGCGGTAATGCTATTACTGCCGATCTCCAATAGTTACTTAAAAAAATCAAAGTAGCACTAATTACTATTAAGCTCAGTAATTTTATAGATTTTCTCGTTTTAACTCTCCTCATCTCCTGAACTACGTTCGCAACGCAGGATGAAAATCTGTTTTTTTCATACCCAAATTTTCCCAATAAAAATCTGGCAATATCAAGGGAGATTTCCAAGTCTTTCTGATCCGGAATAGACTACAGGAATGCTCAAGAGCAATTGCCAGCGATCGCGATAAATTATTTTACCCTCTCACAACTCAGTAGTATAAGTAATTTAAAATGCCAAATGAATAGCTTAGATTAACTCAACTCCCTTGGACTGAGAACAAGGTTTGAGCGGGCGGGACTTTCACAAGGACACTTGGTAGAGGACATAACCCTCTTTACCATACTTAAGTGCTGAGTGCTGAGTTTTGAAGTTGAGTACTCAGTACTTTCGCAGTCTAGCAAAAGCCCCGCCCCTCTCTGCGAGACGCTGCGCGAACGTGGGCGGTCTTTTAACTCAGCACTCGGAACTAGGAACTCAGCACTCAGCACTCAGTGTCCTTTATTTCCTGCCCTACTTAGTTGATATTTGAGCAAACTCTCGGCTCTGATAAACCAGCATAAAAATGAGGTTTTTTCGTGAACCCAATTAATTCGAGTAATACTTCGAGCTATATAGTGAGGAATGCTGTCACTAAGTAGTTCTGGGCGCGATTTAAACTAAAGTTTAAGATGCCTTATTTAGGTTTAGCGGGAGTAGTCGCTCCAGGAGTCGCTGCGGGAGTCGCTGCGGGAGTCGCTGCGGGGGTAGCGGCAGGAGTAGTCTTAACAGCAGGTGCATCAGTTGGTTCACCTGTAGCGGCTGGAGTAGCAGTACCAGCACCATCACCACCACCACCTTCACAGGCCCCAAGAATTGCAGCCAGACTTAACATTAAAGCAAAACCAAAGATTTTTGTTTTCATAACTCCTCTTTCACCAATTGTGGCTAGAATAATTTTTCGCCTGTTGAATACGATACCGTATTTATTGCTTTTTTTAAATTCTGCGAGATTACATACTTAAAAAAAACAATCCTTTGGGGTATTGTTTTTGGAATTACGTATCCTGATTAGTTTCTCTTAACTCAGGAGCAAAACGAAAAATACCAACTTATTTAGCAAACGGAGCTATGATAGCAAAAAATTTTATTTTTTTCACAGAGTATTGCATCTGGCTACCTGAGGTTGCCATACTTTAGGTGCGATACCTAAAAGGTAAGCTGTCCAGTTTCTAATCGCTAATTGCAAACATTGCATATCTAGGGGATGCAAACATTGATACAGCTACCTATCAGAAAAGTTAAAAGGGTATAGTCTGTGATGTGTGCTGGTTGTACAGAAGGTAATTTAAACCTTAGCAAAACAGACAATCAATCTAAAAGTGCAGTATTTTCCATCTAAAAAATTTAAAAATTTATGGTAGTTGCTCGTAAATCTACTGTTTCTACAAGGGGTAATTGGTTCCGGCGAGATTCTATCCTTTCTTTAGGAAGGCGACGTTCTGCGCCTATGGAGTCAGCAGCAGGGAGTGCTTCTATACCAGTATCGTCTTCAAGACAACAGCGTTCCTCGAAAAATTTAACGGTTTCTGCCACAAATAAGGCAGTTATAGCTAAATCGGTGAAAGAATTGGGTAGACAACAATTACCAAATCTCAATGAACAGTTGAATGCGAAGCAAAAGAGTCCGGAGGAAGGTTTTCTTGGGCTTCCCACAATGCCTAATTCTGGAGCTGCACCTTTGTGGTTGCTGCGCTTGTATACTTTTCATCGTTATTCGTCAGTTGTGGCGTTCTTGTTAGTAGCATCGACACTTGCTGTTTATGGTTGGACAGTCTATTCTCAAGAGCTTTGGGGTCAGTCATATCGCAGACTGCAAAGCCTCCAACGTCATGAACGGCTGCTAACGACAACCAACGCGACGCTGAAAAATAAAATGGCTAATGAAGCAGAACAACCAACAGCAGGGCTGGTATCACCAACTCCTGAAGGGATGATTTTCTTGCCTCCAGCATCTGGGAGTCCTAAATCAGCATCGCCTAACACAACGCCAAATTCTGAAACCCAACCGCAAACACTCTCGCCACTGGGATACTAATCTCTAAGAGTCATTTGTCATTTGTCATTAGTCATTAGGACTGAGACTTCTGGTTAATCACAAAAGGCAACAGACAAAGACAAAGGACGAACCCAATGCAGAAGTCACCAAGCAAAACAAAATTCAGAAAGTTTCGGAATCCAAAATTTACAGGGCGACACAAGGGTGATAAACGAGGGTTTTTGGGAAAATTAGCCTCTAATATGCAAGACCAAACATCCAACACTAAGTCGCGACTGTTCCTCGTCTGGGGCGTATTAATGGCATCAGGGTTGGGGTTGGCTATTAACTTGTATAATCTCCAAATTGTCAAGGGGCCAAAGTTAACTGAGTATGCACGCAATCAGCAAATGGTGAATGTGCGACCTTTTATGCCCCGTCGCCCAGTGGTAGATCGCAATAGCGATCTGTTGGCTATTGACCGCCCTGTATATACTTTGTATGCTCATCCCAAGCTGTTTGATAAGTCTAATGAAGATATGGCAGAGCGACTTGCCCCAATTTTGGCAAAAGACACTGCTGAATTGGTGAAAACTTTTCAAAGCAAAAGAAGCGGAATTATACTTGCGCCAGCCTTACCAGAAGAAATTATCGATCGCGTCATTTCTTTGCGCTTAAATGGCTTGGAGTGGGCTCAAAAATACTCCCGATATTATCCGCCAGACGATTTGGTTGCTGATGTGGTGGGCTACGTGGACATTGACCGTCGCGGTCAAGCTGGTGTGGAATACTCTCAAGAGAAGTTGCTAGAACGTCCTGTGCAAACGGTGCGGCTCAGTCGGTCGGGAAATGGAACCTTGATGCCGGATCGGGCGCCCGAAGGTTTTTTGCATTTTGACGATTTGCGATTACAACTGACTATCGATAGCCGTCTGCAACGAATTGCTCGGATTGCGCTCAAACAACAGATGCAGAAGTTTGCCGCCAAACGTGGAGCGGTAATTGTCATGGATGCATTGGATGGTTCCTTACTCGCCCTGGTTTCTCAGCCTACTTATAATCCTAATGAATATGCTAAATCTGATATTTCACTATTTAAAAATTGGACAGTAGCGGATCTTTATGAACCGGGATCGACTTTTAAGCCTTTGAATGTGGCGATCGCTCTGGAAAATGGCATCATCAAACCAGATGATATGTTTAATGACTCCGGTTCGATTCGAGTCGCTAATTACACCATCAAAAATGCGATGAATAATGGTAATGGGCGAATCAGCATCGCTCAGATTTTGCAATATTCTAGCAATATTGGCATGGTGCAAATTATCCAACGTTTAAAGCCTTCAATTTACTACAACTGGTTAGAACGCTTAGGGCTAGGACAAAAAGTTGATACAGATTTGCCTTTTGAAGTCGGCGGAAGGCTCAAAAGTCAAGAAGAATTTATCGCTTCGCCAATTGAACCGGCTACTACTTCCTTTGGACAAGGCTTTTCTATGACACCCTTACAGCTAGTGCAAATGCACGGTGCTTTAGCTAATGGCGGTAAGTTAGTTACACCCCATGTAGTTCGCGGGTTGATTGATAGCAAAGGGCAGATGCATGATTCACCCACTCACACTATCCCCCGGCAAATTTTCTCAACCGCAACAACTCAAAAGGTTGTGGAAATGATGGAAACTGTTGTTACTCAAGGCAGCGGTAAGCCGGCACAAATTCCGGGATATCGCATTGCTGGTAAAACTGGTACAGCCCAAAAAGCTAGTCCCAATGGCGGATACATCAAGGGTGCGAGAATGACCAGTTTCGTGGCTATTTTACCCGTGGAATCTCCTCGCTATGTAGTGTTTGCACTGGTAGATGAGCCAAAAGGAGAAAGTGCTTATGGTTCTACTGTCGCCGCGCCAATTGTGAAGTCGGTAATCGAAGCACTGATTCCTCTTGAGCAGATTCCGCCCAGTAAGACAATTGAGGAACAGAAAGGAGTGCCGTAGGGAGTGGCAAGGGAGACAAGGGGACAAGGGAGACAAGGGGACAAGGGAGACAAGGGGGAATTATTGAAGTCTCTCCCAAGTCTCCCCCCTCTTCCTTGTCTACCTTGTCTCTTCTCAATGCCCAATGCCCAATGCCCAATGCCCAATGCCCAATTCCCAATGCCCAATGCCCAATGCCCCAAAACTTAATCTTTCTCTATAACCAGGGAAAGAGGTACAGAAAGCTACTGGTGTGGAAACCTAGATATTAGAGGTGAAAGTAATTTATCACTTTTCTAAAGCTACCGAAGATTTCATGCAAAGCAATTTACTTATATTTCCTAATGCTGGGGCTACGAAAAATAGCACCCCAACTGAAGAAAAAACAATTACCAAGTACGACCGTGCTGAGAAGCAATTTATAGAACTGCTAGCAATGGAGGATTTGGATCGTCAACTGGATGCAAAACCTTCAATAGCCAGTGAGTTTGAACAGGCGCTCTCTATGGCAATTGGGGCTGCTTATGGAAACGATCGCTCTGATGAACAGGCTCACCGTTTTCTTCAACGGATACTTTATCGAATTAATCGCCTAAAGCTGTTTTGGTACGACGATTTGCGGCATTATAACAATGAGCGATCGCTTTACTTGTCCTCATGTCGCGACCAAATTGAAGCTGCTTGGCAACAGTGGGAACTGGCACAATTCGATGTGGCTGCACTGCAACAATTAGATGTAAAACAAGCTCTAATTGAGCGCACATCTGCCGATTTAGATCCGCTTTTGTCACAGAGTAGCCGCTACATTCGTGAGGAAATGACTGAATCTGGCTATCGTCACCTGCTAGCGATCGGCTCCTTTGATGGCTTGGTTGAAGCTAGTCATCTTTCCCGCATTTTGGGTGGTGTTGCTAATGAAGTGCAATGTACGCTGATGCGAGTATTAATAGAAGAATACGGCAATGGTCGTTTATCTCGCAAGCACTCTACTTTTTTTGCCCAAATGCTTGCTGAGTTTGGAATGAACACTGAACCAGAGGCATATTTCGATTTAGTACCTTGGGAAGTTTTGGCTTCTACCAATCATAATTTTTTGATGACTGAGCGCAAACGCTATTTCCTGCGTTATAGCGGCGGTTTGACCTATTTTGAGGTGGCTGGCCCTGCGGTTTACAAAAATTATATGGTGGCGGCGCAACGGCTCTTACTCTCAGAAGTAGCAGTGGGTTATTGGGAACTACACATCAGGGAAGATGAACGCCACGGCCGTTGGATGTTAGATGATGTGGCTTTGCCGTTAGCAGAACGATATCCCAATGATGCATGGGAATTGCTGCTTGGGTACGATCAGCAGAAACTCATGAGCGATCGCGCCGGGACGGCTGTTGTGCGATCGATACGCGAAGCAGAATAAGCCGCCTTATTCCTATGAGCAATCTAAAAAATCAAAATAGCAAGTTATTATTAGCCTTTTAATTTGACATCTTTAAATCATTTTATTGCTAATTCACTTGCGCTCAGATTTCTTTAGCAAAGGATTGCTAAAGGAAAACTTTTTATTGCCTGAATACAAGGTAATAGACAACCACCTATTACATTGATTATACCTTACACCTGGAAGTGCAATCAAATGAAAGATATCTTTTTTTGCCCAGAAGAATCTAATTTCTACTCAAACTGCTTAGAAAGCTTTGTTATCAGAAATTGTAAAAATTCCGAATCTATTGTGGAGTTTGGTTCAGGAGATGGTAGCCCTGTAATTAATTCTTTATTAAGAAACAACTTTGATGGTGTCATCCAGGGATTTGAATTAAATACTTCTGCATGGAAAGTTGCAAATTCAACCATTGATGAATACAATCTCACTAATAAATACATCATCCACAATTCGTCTTTGTTTAATTCTTCTCAACCCGATGCCGAGTATCTTGTAGCTAATCCGCCCTATCTACCTGCACCAGATAACGATATTTATATGCCACTTTTATTTGGGGGTGTAGATGGAGCCACAGTTACCAATGAACTTTTATCGTTAGATTATGAAAATGTATTGGTTTTAATATCTAGCTTTTCTAACCCAATCAATACCTTGAACATAGCAAAACAAAATGGTTATTATGTTCAAAACTTCATGGTGTTACCTTTAAAGTTCGGCTACTATAGCTCTGACCCCAAGGTAAAGAAGCACATCGAAAAACTCCAAAAAAATCAGATGGCATTTTATTCTGGCGATTATTATTTTTTAGCTGGAGTTTTATTTAAAAAATGCCAGGGTTCTGTAGTTGATTTATCTAATCAATTAGCTCAGGTGATGACTAGTTTGTGAAATATCAAGAACAATTTAAGTGATGTCATCCCTTGCCTAAAGTAGAGATGTGTCTCGAAGCATGGCTTAGAGACATATCCTCAAGAATTTTTAACGAGCATTTTTATAAATCCATATTCCCAAGTAATCATTTTGTCTGCCTGAAGTTATTGCATTAACTTCTTTATTGTATGGCTGCACTTTTTGAGTGGCGTTTGCGCTTAAGTGCTGGAAATAAAATTACACCAGCACCGAACGACAAGATAGGAAAGCCTGAAGTCGGTTCAGCTACAGAGACAGATGAGATTGGTGTCAAGAGGAAGGCGTGTAATTCACCATTAACTGCACCACGACCGACAATTTGTCCATTATTATTAATGGCAGATGCCGCTGTTAAGGTAAAGCCACCCTCTGAACCAGGAGCAATCAGGTTATTTAAGTCGTACAGAGTCTTATCACTATAAAGAAAAGCCCGTAAACCATTGCCATCTGCGGCAAAAAAGTTATTGTTAGTGCCAGAAAACCCGACTACTTGACCCAAATTATTGATCCCCAAACCAGTACTAAACAAATCTGTAGGACGTAACCTACCGAGGTCTTGGAGTCCTGTGTTGGGACTGTACAGAAAAGCACGACTATCATTTACGCCAGTGAGTCCCGAACTACCAACTACCTGTCCTGAGTCATTAATATCATTTGCTTGACTGTACCTGTCACCAGGGAGGGTACCGAGATTAGTGATTACACCCTTGTCGGATAAAAAGGCTCGGCCGGAAGAACCGAAAATGCCAACTACCTGACTTAGATTATTTATGCCATAGGCAACATAATTTTCTTTTAAGTTATTGTTAATAATAGTCGTCGTACCATTGCTGTATTGGAAAGCGGCTCCGAAGGGAAAGGCAAGTTTTGGGAATATACCGCCACCAGTTGTACCGCCAACCACTTCACCTGAGTTATTGATAGCATAAGGAATGCCTTTAAGACCGATATTTTGCGTTGTCCCATCACTGTAAATAAAGACGTTATTATCACCGTCGGTCTTACCGATGGAATTACCAACTACTTGCCCCAAGTTATTGATACCACTGACTGCAAGTACATTATCGCCAGGCAACGGACTAATTTTTTTGACAGAACCATTACTGTAAAAAAAAGAACTGTCCAAAGAATT
Organism: Nostoc sp. DedQUE04; assembly: GCF_034530995.1. NCBI lineage: Bacteria > Bacillati > Cyanobacteriota > Cyanophyceae > Nostocales > Nostocaceae > Nostoc > Nostoc sp. DedQUE04. The sequence continues at coordinate 140,271 of NZ_JAVRCA010000016.1, forward strand.
AATCGCTACTTCACCTGAGTCATTAATGTCTGTAGCATAACTGTAGGCTTCTCCTGCAAGATTACCTAAGTCAGTAACTGAGTATAAAGATACCGCCAATGCCGACTTGGATGCAGTCAGACTGATTGCGGTGAAAGTTATTGCTGTTATACAGGATTTCCACTTAAGTAAAACCATGTTACCTTGCCGTGATTTTCTATTCCCTTACCAAGTTACCACTGAAGAGTACGGTGGCAAGCTGCTGTATCTGGGTAATCGCTAAATACGCCATCAACACTTAAGCTGAAAAATAGTTCATATTCACCTTGAGGATTTCCTTGAAAATCCAGTGGCAAAAAACAGTCTTCATTGCAGAAAGTCCAGGCATGAACCAGCAAACCAGCCGCATGAGCATCTATCACTAATGATGTAGGCGATTGCAATTTACCATTGTTGTCTCTAGGAACCAGTAAATTTTTATGAATCCCAATCGCTTGTGCATATTTGGCAATTTCTTTTAAACCTGATGCTGTGATTAAATCTGCATAAGTGCGATCGCAGCCGCTAACGACAAAATCATAAGGTTTACCACTGTTATTCAGCAATTGCACCAAAGGTAAATCAGTCTTTGTGGATAAATCTTGTAAATTACCGACTTCAAAAGACTGAATAAAAACAGGTGCGTTAGCTCCCTGATAACCGTTGGCTGTTAAAGTTGCAAGTAGGGGTGGTTCTAAGGCTAACCCAATAGATTGAAAGTAAGTTGGGTGCTTCGTTTCTGGGTAAATGCCAATCGTCCGATTAATTTCGCCACTTTTAACCTTGACTAAATCGATAATTTCTTGCAGTGTGGGGATTTCTAAAAGTCCATCATAAGTGGTATTTTGCGATCGCAGTTGGGGAATTCGCTCTTTAGCTCGTAGTGTTTTCAGTTCTTTTAGGGTAAAGTCTTCAGTAAACCAGCCAGTTTTTGATTCGCCATCAATTATTTTAGTGGTTTGCAGGTGAGCAAACTCTGTATGAATTGTAACGTTGGTGGTTTCAGAAATTTCATTTTCGTGACGAGCAATTAAAATACCATCTTTGGTGGAAACTAAATCAGGTTCAATATAATCAGCCCCAAGTGCAATCGCTAATTCATAAGCAGCTAAAGTATGTTCTGGACGATAGCCGCTAGCACCTCGGTGGGCAATGATAATTGGAGATGCGTCTTGCAAAGTTGTAGTCATTATTTTACCCACCTAAGTAGGACAACGTAAACAATTAAAGGTTTGTAGTAAGGGCTTTGCTACTCAACCTACAATTATTTTTAACTTAATTTTAAATAATTTAAGACAAATAAAACCCTCTTTAGAGAGTTGTAATTTTTCATTGGTAATAGTCTCAAGAGTCTTTACATTCAATCATATAGTTATATTGATTACCACTGAATTATTTCTTGGCTGAGAGTTTAATTAATTCAACAAGTATGAAATTATTCAAATTTACGGACTTACCACACTAAATCGATGCAGTTTTAGTATTATTTAAATAACTAATATTAAATAATAAGTATTGCTATTAAATAATAAATCTGTCATATTTAAGAATCTTATTTGATCTATCCTTAAATCCTATTGTGTTTAATACATCCGATAAGATTAATATTTGTTTTTTCAAAAAACTCAGTACATATCTATTGTTTTTTTCCGTATTTTTTACTTATGCAAGTAAATTCAGGAATCAAATCGAAATTATAGATAATTAATTTGTTTCATTGTTCACTAATAGGAATTAGACCATGAATAGTCTACAATCTGCTAAACCTCCAAAACTTGATAGTTGTAATAACCAAGCGCTCCTCAATTACTTTGAGAATGCTTGGCAATTGGAAGATATATTATTGAAAAGTCTAGTCGGGGAAGAGACATTTTATCTCAATCCTGACCCTTTGAGAAATCCTCTAATTTTTTATTTGGGACATTCGGCTGTTTTCTACATCAATAAATTAATTCAGGTCGGATTATTAGAAAAACGCCTCAATCCAGAGTATGAAATTTTGTTTGAAATTGGAGTAGATCCAGAAAAACCAGAGGAGTTGAATGCAGCGATCGCTCATCTGAATTGGCCGCAAGTTGCACAGACTTGGGAGTATCGAGAACAAGCATATTCCGTAATTTATGAAGTAATTAAAACCATCCCAATTACTCTGCCAATTCATCCAAATCATCCCCTTTGGGCTTTAATGATGGGGATGGAACACCAGCGTATTCACATTGAAACTTCTTCGATGTTAATTCGCCAACTACCAATTGAGAAAGTGAAACGTCCTCAAAATTGGCAATATGCTCCTTTTAATGGTTACACTCCTCAGAACGAAACGATCGAAGTTGCTGGTGGGGTAGTAAAACTTGGTAAAGCCTTAGATGATTCAACTTATGGATGGGATATTGATTATGGCGATCGCACTGTTGAAGTTGCACCCTTTTTCGCCAGTAAATATCTGATTACCAATGCTGATTTTATCTATTTTGTCAAGGCTGGTGGCTACGAAAATCAAGAATATTGGGATGAAGAATCTTGGAATTGGAAAACTCGATACGGTATTCAATGCCCCAAATTTTGGTTACATGAAAATGGTAGCTACAAATATCGAGCTATGTTTGATGAAATTGACTTACCCCTAGATTGGCCTGTGGAAGTCAATCATTATGAAGCAATGGCTTATTGTCGTTGGCAAGGGAAAGATACTCGCTTAATGAGTGAAGCAGAATACCATTTAGCAACTTATGGTAATAGTTTATTAGATGATGTAGAAAATTATAATCTTAATTTAAAATTTGGCTCCCCTAGTCCCGTTGGGATGTTAGAAACAGCTAAAAGTTCTTCGGGATTGTATGATTTGCGTGGGAATGTTTGGGAATGGTTGAGTAATAACTTAAACCCGCTTCCAGGATATCAACCTCATTTCCTTTATGAAGATAATTCTGCCATCTTTTTTGATGATAAACATCAAATGATGTTAGGAGGATGTTGGATAACTAATGGTACAGAAGCTTTAAAATATTACCGCAACTGGTTCCGTCCCAATTTTTATCAGCACGCTGGTTTTCGGATTGTTCAAGATATTAAAAGTTAATAGAATATGCCTCAGTCGCATACTATAGCGGTTTGCAGTTGAGTCCAATACAGACCTAACCCCCAACCCCTTCCCTAGCAGGGAAGGGGAGTAAGATTTAAAGCCTCTCTCTTCTTAGGAGAGAGGAAGGGAAGGGAGGTCAAAATTGTGCTGCTTGTAAGCGATTGTGTGTTTAAACTAGTGAAAGCACAACTTCAGTGCTTAAGCCTTTTTCAACCAGCTAAACATAGCGCGTAAATCTTTACCAACTTCCTCAATTTTGTGTTCAGCTTCTTTACGACGCATGGCGGTAAATCCTGGTTTACCAGATTGGTTTTCTAGAACAAATTCTCGCGCAAATTGCCCAGATTGAATTTCGCTGAGAATCTTCTGCATTTCAGCTTTGGTTTGTTCGGTGACAATCCGCGGGCCACGGGTATAATCGCCATATTCAGCCGTGTTAGAAATACTGTCACGCATCTTAGCCAAACCACCTTCTACAACCAAGTCAACAATCAGCTTGACTTCATGCAGACATTCAAAATAAGCCAATTCTGGTTGATAACCAGCTTCTACCAAAGTTTCAAATCCGGCTTTGATTAAAGCACTCAAACCACCGCACAATACCGCTTGTTCGCCAAATAAATCGGTTTCAGTTTCTTCGCGGAAAGTAGTTTCGAGAACACCGGCGCGAGTACCACCGATACCTTTAGCATAAGACATAGCGCGATCGCGTGCTTGACCACTGGCATCTTGATAAACTGCAAACAACGCTGGTACACCTTCACCACCTTCATAAGTCCGCCGTACCAAATGCCCCGGCCCTTTTGGTGCTACCATCACCACATCTACGTTAGCCGGTGGTACAACTTGCCCAAAGTGAATATTGAAACCGTGGGCAAAAGCCAACACATTCCCTTCTTCTAAATTGGGTTCAATCTCATTTTTGTAAATTGTTTTTTGAACTTCATCAGGTAACAAAATCATGATGAAGTCAGCAGCATTGGCCGCATCTGCAACATTTTTCACAGTTAACCCAGCTGCTTCAGCTTTTGCGACTGACTTACTACCCGGATATAGTCCCACAATCACATTCAAACCACTATCTTTGAGATTGAGAGCGTGGGCATGACCTTGGGAACCATAGCCGATGATAGCAATAGTTTTTCCAGCCAAAAGGTCTAAATTGGCATCTTCGTCATAATACATCCGGGCCATAGAAGCATCTCCTGTCAGCAAGCATCGTCATTTATTGGCAGGCTTACGATTGTACCCCAAATTGAGTAACACAAATGAATTATCAATCATTCAATTTATCTCTTTGGACTGAGCAGGGGAGTAAGGGAGGCAGAGGAGCAGAGGAGCAATGACCAATGACAAATGACAAATGACAAATGACAAATAACTAATGACTAACCCTGTTACATAAATCGCAACAATATAGGCTTTGAGTTTTACTTCAGTAATACTGGGGTTAACTTCATCCATCTAGGGGTAGATTATGTATACTTCGCCTAAATTACCGCGCACATCTGCTTTATTTATAAGTGCGTTATTGGGAGGGGTAATTTTCACCAGTTGCGCCTCTTCCCAACAGACAGCAAGTAAGTCTGCACCTCAATCTGTACCTCAAATTGCAGCCAATGGCGGGGTAAATCAATTAAGTGCTCGTGAAAACAATATTTCCCAAAAGGCGGAAGCTGCACCAATAGCGCGTTCTCGTCCCCAACTGATCAAAAAGGCAGCAATCTCTTTGACTGTCAACTCTGTAGATCGGACTGTCGATGCTGTTTCGCAAATTATCAATCAACAGCAAGGGGATTTAATCGGGTTGAAACAACAACAACCCAAAAACGACAACCCGCGTTACACAGCAACAATCCAATTGCGGATACCAGAGAATCGGCTAGAACCTACTCTAGAACAACTAGCTAAATTGGGCACTGTTAATAGTCGTAATATCACTGCCGAAGATGTAGGCGATCGCCTAGTAGATTTCCAAGCCAGATTAACCAATTTGCAAAAAACTGAAGCCAATTTGCAAAAAATTATGGATCGGGCTGGTTCAGTCAGAGATGTGCTTAGTGTTGCCCAAGAACTGAGTAATGTCCGACAAACAATAGAACAAATTGATGCCCAACTAAAAAGCTTACAAAATCAAGTTGCTTATTCCACTATTACGCTGAACCTAGAAGCAGCAGTTTCTAGCACCAGTCCCCAACCTGACTTGGGTTTGCAAGTTAAGGAAACTTGGAATAACTCTACCCATTCTTTGAGGGCATTTTCCGTTGGCTTACTTAAACTGGGTATTTGGTTAATTGTTTACAGCCCCTATTTGTTAATTTTTGTTGCTCTTGTCTATGGCTTTAGGCGTTGGCGGCGAACTCATTCACCACGTTTGCCACAAACACCAGAGTCAACTATTTCTGACTAAAGTTGCATAAATTCTACATCTACCTTTGATAAATCTACACAGATAAACAGGGATTGAAATATCCCAAACTCTTATTGTCTGTACCTTTGTCCTAAAAATTTTGTTTATCCTGTAGTTTCGATTACTTTAATACTTTTTCAAATGTAAAGAGCAATACAAAATATATGATGACAATTTTGATACAAATCTGTTAAGAATAGTTACAATAGTCGGCATACACGATAATATTTCTTATGGTAAATTCACTTGACAATAATCCACCCCATAAAGTAGTAATCGTTGGTGGTGGTTTTGGTGGACTTTATGCAGCAAAAACACTCGCCAAAGCAGCAGTAAACGTTACTCTGATTGATAAACGTAACTTTCATCTATTTCAACCCCTTTTATATCAAGTCGCCACAGGTGCGCTATCTCCGGCTGATATCTCCTCACCGTTGCGTTCTGTCCTCAGCAAGAGCAAGAATACGAAAGTGCTGCTGGGAGAGGTGAATAATATCGATCCAGAAGCGCAAAAAGTGATTGTAGGTGAGGAAGCAATCCCTTACGATACGTTAATTGTCGCCACAGGTGCGAAGCATTCTTACTTTGGCAAAGATAACTGGGAAGAATTCGCCCCAGGCTTGAAAACTGTAGAAGATGCGATAGAAATGCGTAGCCGGATCTTTTCAGCCTTTGAAGCCGCAGAAAAAGAAACCGATCCAGAAATTCGCCGTGCTTGGTTAACTTTTGTAATTGTGGGTGGTGGCCCAACTGGTGTAGAGTTGGCGGGTGCGATCGCAGAATTAGCAAATCAAACTCTCAAAGAAGATTTCCGCAGCATCGACACTTCAGAAGCCAAGATTTTGCTATTAGAAGGTTTGGATCGGATTTTGCCACCCTTTGCACCAGAGTTATCACAAGAAGCGGAAGCATCTCTAACGCGGTTGGGGGTGGTTGTGCAGACAAAAACATTGGTAACAAATATTGAAAATGATATTGTTACCCTCAAACAAGGGGATGAAGTTAAAGAAATTGCCTCAAAAACAGTATTATGGGCAGCAGGTGTAAAAGCTTCCGCAATGGGAAAAGTGCTAGCAGAACGCACAGATGCCGAATGTGATCGCGCTGGACGGATTATCGTTGAACCTGACTTGAGTATTAAGGGACATCCCAATATTTTTGTAATTGGCGACTTAGCAAATTTTTCTCATCAAAATGGTAAACCGCTACCTGGTGTTGCACCTGTAGCGAAGCAAGAAGGTGAATATGTAGCAGCACTAGTCCAAAAGCGGCTTGTAGGTAACAATTTGCCACCCTTTGCTTATACCGATTATGGTAGTTTGGCAATGATTGGGCATAATTCTGCTGTAGTCGATTTGGGCTTTACCAAGCTGAAAGGTTTCGTTGCATGGCTGTTTTGGCTATTTATTCACATCTACTTCTTAATTGAATTTAACAACAAATTAGTAGTAATGATTCAGTGGGCATGGAGCTATTTCACCCGTAATCGGGGAGCAAGATTGATTACAGGTAAAGAAACCCTTACGGAATTTGTAATTAGCGATCGCAACAGTTATTCAGCCGATAATAAACAACCAGTAAATGTCTAATTGGGCATGGGGCATTGGGCATTGGGCATGGAGAAGAGACAAGGTAGACAAGGAAGAGGGGGGAGACTTGGGAGAGACTTGTTCAATAATTCCCCCTTGTCCCCTTGTCCCCTTGTCCCCTTGTCCCCTTGTCCCCCCACTCCCCACTCCTCACTTCCCACTCCCCATAACAAAGTTATCGCCCTCATAAATTAGCAGTAAGCTATTTGAGGGCGTTTTTCATAATCTACATAATGGCAACTATTAACGACAACTACCTGAAGCTGAAAGCGGGTTATCTGTTTCCAGAAATTGCTCGGCGGGTGAATGCCTTTGCAGAAGCAAACAGTAATGCTAAAATCATCCGGCTGGGGATTGGCGATGTTACCGAACCTCTACCGGAGGCTTGCCGCACAGGGATGATTAAAGCTGTGGAAGAAATGGGCGATCGCAATACTTTTAAAGGCTACGGGCCAGAGCAAGGCTACGCATGGTTGCGGGAGAAAATTGCTACTCAAGATTTCCAAGCACGAGGAGCCAATATAGATGCTTCCGAAATCTTTATCTCCGACGGTTCCAAGTGCGACACAGGCAACATTCTAGAAATCTTTGGTCATGACAATCTAATTGCCGTTACTGACCCAGTTTACCCTGTGTATGTAGACACTAACGTGATGGTGGGAAATACTGGAGATGCTAACGATAAAGGCGAATTTGAGGGTTTAGTTTATCTACCAATTACGGCTGATAACAACTTCACCGCCGAGATTCCCTCAAAAAAAGTCGATTTAATTTATCTCTGCTTTCCTAATAACCCCACTGGCGCAACTGCTACCAAGGAATATCTCAAAACATGGGTAGACTATGCCAAAGCTAATAATTCGATTATTTTCTTTGATGCAGCCTACGAAGCTTATATTACCGATCCGTCGATTCCTCACTCAATTTATGAAATTGAAGGTGCAAGAGAAGTTGCGATCGAATTTCGGTCTTTCTCCAAAAATGCAGGTTTTACAGGAACCCGTTGTGCGTTAACCGTAGTACCAAAGACACTCACAGCAAAAGCCGCCGATGGTTCCGATGTCGAACTGTGGAAGCTCTGGAATCGTCGCCAGTCTACCAAATTCAACGGTGTTTCTTACATCGTCCAACGGGGAGCCGAAGCGGTTTACTCCGAAGAAGGACAAGCACAAATCAAAGGATTGGTAAGTTTCTATCTAGAGAACGCCAAAATTATCCGTGAGAAACTCACAGCCGCCGGATTATCAGTTTATGGAGGCGTGAATGCACCTTACGTTTGGGTGAAAACTCCTAATGGTTTGTCCAGTTGGGAATTCTTTGATAAGTTGCTGCAAACTGTCAACGTTGTGGGGACACCTGGTTCAGGCTTTGGTGCTGCGGGTGAAGGTTACTTCCGCATTTCGGCATTTAACAGCCGCGAGAATGTCGAAGAGGCGATGAAACGGATTGCTGAGAAGTTTAAGGTGTAGGCGATCGCTTTTAGCCACTTTTGTTAAACTCATTCTATTAATCTAAAGGTTACGGTGGGCTGTATTATCCACCGCAACCTAATAGATTTTGAATTTTGAATTTTGAATTTTGAATTGGAGCGAAGCGACGTGACTGCTGCTATTCTCGTTTTAAAAGCTGTTAGTCAGATGCAGTTAGCACCTGGTAGCACAGTGACAATTCCAGATGTTAACTGGGAAGAATTTGAATCTATATTACAAGAATTGGGAGAAAAAAGAACTACACGAATTGCCTACAGCCAGAATACTTTAGAAATTATGGCTCCTTTACCAGAACATGAAATACCCAAAGATTTAATTTCTGATATTGTCAAAATATTGCTGAAGGCTAAAAATATCAGATATCAACCTTTTGGTTCCACCACCTTTAAACAACAAGGTGTTGCAGGAGTTGAACCTGATGCTTGCTTTTATATTCAGAATTATCAACAAATGATTGGTCATCGCCGCTTACAACCTGATGACCCGCCGCCAGATTTAGCGATTGAAACTGATGTGACATCAAAAACTACTCTTGATGCTTATGAAGCCATTGGAGTCCCAGAATTATGGGTTTACGATAGCGTGAATCTTTCTATTTATTTACTGAAAGAGGGGAAATATATAAAATCTAACACCAGTTTTAATTTTGAAGATATAGCGATTACTGAGATTATCCCTGCTGCCGTAGAACGTAGTTGGCAAGTAGGAAGTTTTCAAGCTTTAGAAGAATTGGAAGCGAGGATTTAGTAAATAAAATACGTAATAGAACGTGCGAGGGATAAATTCAAGAAATGCCAAGCTTAATAGTTTGTATCTTTATGTTAGTAGTCATACTTAAAAGCTATACTTTAGTTGCTAATCTATTCCACATATAGATATTTATGCAAAACCTCTTCGGAATCGGTCGTTTAAATGCAAATCCTCACTACTATAGCTACTTTCATTATTTACTTTTTAATGAAGATGGCACTGTAGATATGGGATCTGGAGCAGGACAAGCAATTATTGTTACCGCTCAAGGAAAGTATTCAGTGTCAAAAATTGCTGAAGCTTCATTTAGTATAAAATTTTATGAATTAATTGAAACTAATCATTATAGCCACAATGGTAATATTGGCGATAAAATTAGAGATATTGAGCCGTTTGGTGTCAGAGTAACAATAGAAAAAGGAACTTTTGCTTTTGAGCAAGAAGTTATTTGGAACATAAAAAATGAAGAAGAGCATCCATGCTATTTATTTACATCAAGGTATGTATTTGATTGCGATCCTCTCAGCTTTTCTAAAGAAAAAAGCCAAAAAAATGCCTATTATTTAATAGAACAAAAAGACTTTTATGAATCTGAAAAATACTATTATCCTCAAGCTGAATGCAAAAAATTGATATTCAAAGAATTACAAGAGCTAGGGATTACGCCGATTTCTTGAGATACTGATAGGATTGGTAAATACTTCCCATTCTCTAGATTAAGATAAAGTGCGATCGCCTTCACGTTGTGCTTGTCAATTTAGTATTTTGAGTAAGTTTGGCAGAATGATTTTCTGGCTTTGAATACATAGCATTATTCCTGAGAATTACTTCCTTCTTTTTCACCATCATCAGGTAAATCAATTTTCGGTTGCCTATAATTAGCCAAAGTCACCCCTTCTTCTAAAAATACAGCAGAGTACTTACTCAACCCAATACGCTGTGCAGAGTAAATTCCAGAATGACCTGAAAATAAATAGCTCACTATACAGCCAATACCAATAAATAACCCTGATTCCAAACCAAATAATTCAATTCCCATTAAGGTGGATGCCAATGGTGTATTTGCTGCACCCGCAAACACACCCACAAATCCCATTCCTGCTAGCAGTGGTGCAGGTAATGCTAAAAGCAACGACAAAGCATTACCTAAAGTTGCACCAATAAAAAATAAAGGTGTCACTTCTCCTCCTTTAAAACCTGCTCCTAAAGTTAGAGCAGTCAAACCCAATTTTGCTGCAAAATCCCAAGGAGGTAGCTGAGTGAAAAAGGAATCAACAATAGTAGGGATACCAAGCCCAATGTATTTAGTTGTACCACTTAACCCAACAATTACTGCTATCATCGCACCGCCTATCAAAGGACGCAGTGGAGGATAAGATATTTTTGCTTTAAATAAGTGGCTAATTTGGTGAGTTACTTTAGCAAAGAATCTCGCGACAATTCCAAAAATTGCACCTGCAATAATCGCAGCAATCAATCTCCAAATTGTGAGCGGCGGTATAAAGGGAGCGTGTCGGTATGCTGTATGATGTAAACCTAATAGTAAAGTTACTTGATTTCCGACGATCGCAGCAATTAAAGAAGGAAAAAGAGCGTCGTAATGAATTTTACCAATCGCTAAAACTTCTAGACCAAATACGGTTCCAGCTAAGGGAGTACCGAAAACTGAAGCGAATCCCCCACTGATACCTGCCGTTAACAAAATTCTGCGATTAGCCCCTTGAAAATGCAATATTTTAGTTAACTGGTCTGCCAAAGAAGCACCCATTTGTAATGCTGTACCTTCACGACCGGCTGAACCACCAAAAAAATGGGTAAGGTCTGTTCCTAATAAAACAAGAGGAGCCATACGAAAAGGAATAATATTTTTGGGGTTATGAATTTCTTCGAGTAAAAGGTTATTTCCAGCTTCTACAGTCCGACCAAATTGATGATAAATCCAACCACTCAAGAAGCCACCAAGAGGAAGCAAAGCGATAATCCACCGATGTGATTCTCGCCAATCAGTTGCCCATTCTAATGATGCTAAAAGAGCCGCCGAGGCCGTTCCAGCAAGAATGCCAACCACAAAGGAGATGGGCAACCACTTGATTAAGTGGGGTAAGGCAATAAATGGTTCAAACTGACGAAAGTGTTTCATACCATGACTCCTTGAGGTGCGATTTGTAGAGAGATACTTTCTACAGGGGAGTCAGGTAATGCATTTAGCCAAGCCCTACTCTCCCGCAGTTAGCAAGGAAAGTAGGAGCCATCAGCCTTCCAGTGATGAATTTTAGGACTGGAAAGGCGGTTTCGGCGAGCTCCATCGCCATTGATTTGATTTCAAATCAAGGATACCATTTTTGCTTTTCAATATTTGTTTTTTTGAGAAACTAACAATAATACAGCTGCCAACGCAAACAAGCTCCCAGCAATAAATGTCGCCTCTGCTCCCAGTGTTTGCCACAACCCACCAGCTAGCAAACTGGCAGGTAAAAGCGCTAGTCCGACAGCTAAGTTGAGGAATCCAAAAGCAGTGCCACGCAGATTTGCAGGTATACTATTTGCCACTAGCGCCAATAGCAATCCTTTACTCATGCCCAGATGTAGACCATAAAGGGCAAACAATCCCCACGCTTGCCAAGATGTCTGCACAAAGGCGAAACCCAAATAGACTAAAGCGTATAAAAGAAATCCGCCTACCAGTAACCCAAATTTACCCACGCGATCGGAAAGTATTCCTAATGGGTAGGCGCTGAATGAGTAGGCGATGTTCATCGCCATTAATGTCAATGGTATAAGTGAGGCAGAAATGCCTGTTTGTTCTGCTCGCAGCAACAAAAAAGCATTGCTGGAGTTGCCTAAATTGAATAACAATGCCACTGCTACAAGTACCCAGTATCCTTGACCCAAGCTGCGTAAAGCTTGCCATTGCAGAGGATTGCTTCGGTTTCCTTGAGTTTCACTTGTTTGTGGTTCGCGTACTCCTACTGTTAATAAAGTGACTGCGAAAAATCCAGGGATGAGTGCTAGCCAAAAAACCAGGCGGAAGTTGTTTTTGGAAGCAGTCATCAGGGTGAATGCTGCCAAAGGCCCCAAAAATGCTCCGATAGTATCAAGGGATTGACGCAATCCATAAGCTGCACCGCGTACCTCTGGATCGGTGGAATCGGCGACTAAGGCATCGCGGGGCGCTACCCGAATACCTTTACCAATGCGATCGCCAAATCGAGCTATTAACACCCCAGTTGGACTGCTAGCTACAGCAAATAGTGGTTTAACAAAGGTGGATAAGCCGTACCCAAACACCGCTAATCCTTTACGATGTCCTAGATAATCACTCAACGCTCCCGAAAAGATTTTTAAAACTGAAGCTGTTGCTTCTGCAATGCCTTCGATGATGCCCACAGTCAAAATATTCGCCCCTAAAACTGATACCAAAAATAAGGGCAATACAGAATTAATCATCTCAGAGCTAATATCTGTCAGCAAACTGACAAATCCCAATACCCAAACAGTGCCGGGAATTGTCTGGAAAAATTTATTTTGTAGTTGCATATTTCCTGTTTACCTGACTGGCTTTTACTACATCAACTCTGTAATTCTTGAGAACCAATAAGTGAGCTTCTGACTTTATGATTCAGACTCATAATTTTCTGCAATACAACAGTTGTTTCATAAGTAGACTAACAATAAAATCGATTTAATGCAACACCTGTTACAATCTATCTATGGACAGAAAGTGTTGGAACTTATTGGTGTACAAAGTACCCGCACAGCCTTCAACGCAACGGGTGTATGTTTGGCGTAAACTCAAGGGCTGGGGCGCACTTTATCTACAGCAGTCGGTGTGCGTGCTACCGCATAGAGAAGACTTGCAACAATATTTAGCAGAATTGAAAGCAGACATTACAGCAGGTGGTGGTGAAGCAGATTTATTGATTATTTGGATTGATGAACCCGATCAAAACGCTATGTTGGTAAATCGTTTTCAACAGCAGGCAGATCGAGAATATCAAGAGTTTTTGGGGCAATGTCGGGATTTGCATTGCGAATTGAGCGAGGAACGGAAAATAGGTAATCTCACCTTTGCAGAATTAGAAGAGAACGAGGCGGAATTAAATAAACTGCGTTCTTGGTTGCCTAAAATCCGCGATCGCGATTTGTTTGATGCCCCAAAATACTCACAAGCCACTGAAGCTTTGAAGGCGTGCGAATTAGATTTTCAGCTATTTTCCCAACAAATATATCAAGCAGAAGGAATAGACTCAGAATCTTTATAAGTAAATCGATCTTAACTAATGGTGTATACATAGCCTAATTTAAGCATCACCATTGTAATTTCTGCCTATAGATAGATGTTGTTTTTACTATTTATTAACGTTGATTCTATAATTAAATTAGTATTATTAAAACTTAAGTAGGAAAACCGTACTTATCTGATAGGTTTTCTATACCATATTTCTAAGTTTAGCTGGATAAAATCAAAATATAGCTGAAGTAATGCTGTTTTCGGAAAAATTTACACAGCATTAGCAGGAGAGCAAAAACATGACAAATCAATTGAAAACGGCTACTTTGCTTGCTGCACTAAGTGGTCTTTTGATTGCAATTAGTTACTGGGTAATTGGCGGTTCTAGTGGTTTGATTATCGGGATTGGCTTGGCAGCAGCAACCAACCTGTTTTCTTGGTATCAATCAGATAAAATTGCCCTAGCAGTATACCAAGCGCAACCTGTAAGTGAAAGGGAAGCACCAGGACTTTATCGGATGGTGCAGAGATTGAGCGATCGCGCTAACATTCCCATGCCTAAAGTTTATATCGTTCCTAGCCAGGGTGCTAATGCCTTCGCTACAGGGCGCGATCCAGAACACGCTGCTGTGGCTGTCACTGAAGGTATTTTAAATATATTGCCAGAGGATGAACTCGAAGGTGTTATCGCCCACGAGCTAACCCATATTATTAATCGTGACACTCTCACTCAAGCTGTTGCTGCTACTGTAGCTGGTGCGATTTCATTCTTAGCCCAAATGGTTAGTTACAGCTTATGGTTTGGCGGTGGTTCGCGAGATGACAACAGAGGTGGAAATCCAATAGGAGTTTTATTAACAGTCATGCTTGCTCCACTGGCTGCGACAATTATTCAGCTAGCAATTTCGCGCACGCGAGAATTTTCTGCTGATGCCGGTTCTGCGAGATTAACTGGTAATCCCCGCGCTTTAGCTAGGGCATTGCAACGCTTAGAAGCTTCAGCAAAGCAAATGCCTTTAAATGCCAATCCAGCTTATGAGCCGTTATTAATTATTAATTCCATTTCTGGACAGTTTATGGGTAACTTGTTCTCTAGTCATCCAGCTACAGAAATGCGAGTTGCAGCATTGCTGAAATTAGAGCAACAACTGCCAACAAAAGCTTATTAATTTGTCATTTGTCATTTGTTCTTTGTCAAATAAATAAATGGCTAATGACTATTAAGATATGGTGCAGTTTTTATTGGAGAGTAAACTTTGCAATTAAGGATGTTTTAAGTATGAATTCTAACAATATCGAATCTACTGAATCCATAGTAATTGTAAAAATAAGTTCTGAAACCGACAAATTAGTGGAAACCGAAATGGCTGGTGAAACTGATGAGGTGAAACGCGAAACCAAAGCCTTAATTGAAGCGCTAAAAAGACGCGCTCAAGCTGAGGCTGATTCCGCAGGTACTCTCACCTGTGAAACCTATTTGAAAGTTGTGCGTCAAGCACGGGAATTAATTGAAGGAAGGAAACTGATACAAGGCGATCGCTTAGAAAACTCTTGGGCGGTAATTCAGGATGAAGCTGAGAGAAACTGGCACTTATTGATGAAAGACTTAGTAGACTTCAGCTTTCGCGTGCAAAAGGCGGCCATTGCTGCTTGGGAAACCTTCAATAATCCTTATTCTCGTTAAAAAAGGGAAAGGGTGCGATCGCAATAGGGTTCGCTTAAAGGGGAAAGGTTAAAGGGAAAGGGGGAGAAAAAACCTTTTCCCCAAAGATAATTATGAGTTCAAAATACTTATCCGAACCGTATAGGGTGCAATCGCAGATAAATATTTTAGGGGCGTACAGATGTACGCCCTTTTTTATAGCCCGTCAAAAATATCGCTATTTGTAGACCAAAAATGATTTACTAAACTAAATAGCCAATACCATAAAAAGCGTAAATATTCAGTACTTTAGGTTTCACAAATAGGAAATAAGCAGTGTTACCAAACAAGCCGCCTGCAACTAATCAAACTCAACGCTGGACATTTGCTCAACTTTTTGGACTGGTAAAGCGTAATCCCCTAATGATTTCGCAGTGGGTTATCCGCTGGATAGCCGTGGGGACTGCTGGTGGTCTATTTGCGGCGTTGTACTGGAATGTTCTAGAGTTTCTAACTCACAGATTCCAGCGATTTGAGGGTTTTAGCCTCTTGATAGTGATGCCACTTAGCGGTTTAGTTATCGGTCTGGTGATTCATTTTTTGGGAAATCCCGGTGAAATCGCTGTGATTGTTGATAATATTCATTTTCGTGGCGGACGCCTAGATGTTCGCAAAAATCCTTCAATGATTCTTGCTTCTCTAGTCAGCATCTCAGCAGGCGGTAGTGCTGGCCCAGAAGCACCACTCGTACAGGTAACAGGTTCTTTTGGTACTTGGATTGCCGATCGCTTAAAACTCCAAGGTGAAGACCTCAGAACCATGAGTTTAGCAGCAATGGCAGCTGGCTTCACTGCCTTGTTTGGCTCACCTCTTGGTGGTGCGATGTTCGCTTTAGAGATTTTGCACCACGAGCATATTGTGGAATATTACGAAGCTTTAATGCCAGCCATTGTTTCGAGTTGCGCTAGCTATCTGGTGTTTGCAGCAATTACACATATGGGTATTGCCCCTACTTGGCATTTTCCTCAGTATCACTTAGAAAGGATTGATGATTTTGCGATCGCGATCGTGTTTGGAATTATCGGGGCAGTGGCGGGATGGATTTTTATAGGTATTTTTCGCGGCTGCGATGCCTTTTGGCAAGCTGTTTCACGTCTGGGCGTCTCTGCATCAACTCCTGTTCCCATTTATGTACGCACAACACTAGCAGGAGTGGGACTTGGCATTTTAGCAGTTTTATTACCCCTTACCCGTTATTTTGGACATGAAGAGTTAGATTCAGTCCTGAGAGCTAACTTTGGTGCTGTTTTTCTCTTAACTCTCGCCCTTGGGAAAATGGCTGCCATTAGCATTACGGTAACAGGTGGGTGGCGCGGTGGATTCATCATTCCCCTATTTTTCACTGGTGCTTGCATTGGTAAAGCAGTAGCAGTCTTAATTCCGGGACTCGATCCTGCCCTTGCCATGATTTGTACAATGGCGGCTGTCAACGCAGCGGTAACGCGTACACCGATAAGTACGACTTTGCTACTATCAAAACTGACTAACTTGAGTCCCCTTACGCCAATCCTTTTTGCCAGCTTGATTGGATTTTTTCTTGCCCCTAAAGTTCCTCTGATCGCATCTCAACTCAAATCCCAGAGAGAAGCTACGGATTGAACAAGCACCTGAGTTAGCTGCCCAGGCGAAAAAAATTTTACAAACGTTTTCAATCTACTAAACCAGCAACTGATCGCTCCCTGTAGACCAAACATGATTCACTGAACTACCCACACCTCTCTCACTTGTAAGTGTAGGCTTTTGAGTTCATCAACAACAGCCTTTGCACCTTAAAGTTTATTGGTTTTATATTGCTATTGATACAGCAATTACCCCCTTTTTCCTATTGCGATCGTGCTTTTGCTCAAAATTACCAGCCTCATTTATTTTCTCATAAGTTTAAAACTTATAATTTATATTGCCTATAATGAATTAATTTACTTAGTTTAATTTTTGTATAATGGCAAATAAAATTCATCTTAATAAACTTGCAGAGGGAGTTACGGCTTGGAATGATTGGCGAGCTACAAATCCAAATATAGATGTGGATCTTAGTGGAGTTTATCTGGTTTATGAAATATCTATAAGAAACCAAAAAAAGGCTTGGAGGCTTCTTACACCTTTCATATCTTTATTGGTTACTCTTTTTCTTATAAACCTCATCCACCTTGAGAACTGGAGTTTTTCAAGAAGATATATTAGTTTA
>NZ_JAVRCA010000017.1:0-144085 GCF_034530995.1 Nostoc sp. DedQUE04
CTCATCCGTATTATCTCGTAATCTTTTTCAAAAATCAAATAGGATTCCTATAGTATTAATAGGATTGAAAATAATGTAATAGCATTAAGGCGTGTCGCTGAACATCTCAAAATGAATGGTCTATTGGTTCTGAGCGCTCAAGGTATGCATATAGATAGGGTAGAGAAATTACCAGGAGATATAATCCATCAGGTCAAAGTTTCAAAAACAGATACAGGCGTTAAGAAGCAGTATCTCTGGATCGGAGAAAACAATGGTGAAATAATCAGCGATACAACTGCTGATTTGTTAATTCTTGATAGCAATAAAACAAAAGAATTGATGGAGCAGTCTGGATTTGAACAGATTGGCATAGAAGGGAATAAAAAACTTATGAAAAACTTTTTACTGTCAAAGTTTCATATTTACCAGAAACGTTAACAAATAATTGTTTTGTCCAAAACCTGCAAACACAGGAATTTGTGAAATTTGTTCAGCGCTCAGAGCAAACTCACCTAAATAATGACGAATGGCTACGCATTAGTCATATCTTTTTTAATAAAAGAGTGAAAATGTATAAAGTAGATATAGCAGTAGTTTTAGTAATTGAAGTCAAGAATTGAGAAGTAGGTAATTTGGGTAAAAGCCAGGGCGAATGCATTTAAATATAGATTATAGCAACTTTTAGGATTATTTATATTCTTTTGAAATCTTTTTTAGTTTTTATTAGTAAAGAAGATGCGTTTGCCCTGGGGATAAGTTTTGTTAGTAATTAGCCAATCTCATCTATTCTGAGGAATATTATCTACTATCTTTTAATCTGGCAATAATTGATAACAGCTTGAGCTATAGTTTCATTACCATCCTTAGCAATTGGTTGAGATTGCCTTGAAGGTTGGGGTAACTCATGGAGAAAATTCCAAGTTCCTTGAAAAAACTCAGATGGGGTGATAATTTGATGGTGATTATAATTAGCTATGCCTTCTACTATAAAAGTTGCTTCGGCAAAGTCTTCACGCGGTATAGTGACAATTGGTACTCCTAGTATTGCGGCTTCCGAAAAAGTACTATAACCAGGTTTAGAGACGACTCGGCCACAAATAGGCATAAAATCTACAGGGCGGTATTTGCGGTCATTAATTTTCAATAAATTAGGTAAATCAGGGGCAGATCGATCGAATACGATAAATTGCCAATCTGGAAATCGCTGTAAGTTATCATAAGGAATTTGCTGTAAACCCAACCCGCCAAAGGTCAACAAAATGGTTTTTTCGACTGGTGCAGTTATTCCCCAAAAAGAACGTAAATCATCAGGAGAGTAACGGGGGGAACCGCCTGTTAAGCCGACATCTGTGATATTATTAAAAGCTGGCATTGGTTCGTGGAAAGGAAGACGAAACAGGCGATCGCACTTTGAATACCAATCACTAATCCAATCTGCAACTGCGGTAAATTCGCCTCCCCAATCTCGGTAGATAAAGTCCCAACCAAAGTTACTCATCATCCAGCAGGGAATATTTGCAGCTTTGGCAAACCCAGGAGCGAGGAAGGGAATATCTGCCAAAATAAGATCGACGCGATTTTGGCGGATAAAATTCACTTCTGAGGCAATCAGCGAATTTTGATGCTTCTGAATATCGAGCAACTTTTCTAAAGTCGCTACTTTATCCATTGTCAAACTATCTGTTTGCACCACACCCAAATCAAATGCACGAGGACGATAAATAAAATCGCCTTCTATATAGCACTCTAACAGCCAGCGTGGGGCAGTACTCACCACAATTAGCAGAACTTCTGGGCATAACTTTTGAATTGTTGCAGCTACAGAAGCCGTGCGGGTAGCATGACCAAAGCCGTGGTTAGTTATGGCTAAGTATAAGATTGGGCGTTCCATTTTTAAGTTAGGAGTTAGGAGTTAGGAGTTAAAATCATAATTTATACACGCTAACTTACAACTGATAACTTTTAATTAATTTTGCAAAAATTTTGAATCGCCTCAATCAATTGGTCGATTTCCGATTCTAAAGTAAAGTAATGGACGCTAGCACGTATACAGCTAGGATCGGCAATTGTCCGAGTTAATATTTTTTGTGAGTCCAAAAATTGCACCAACTTCAAATGAGCTTGAGGCTGATTATTTGCAAGTTGAAAGGAGACTATACCACTTTCAGGTGGGGAAGTTCGCAAACATTTAATATCAGGTAACGCCGTCAATTGTCGCCAGAGGTACTCACTGTTATGACAAATTTGCTCATAACGTTCCTGTGACGTTCCCCATTGCTGATGAATTGCGATCGCTTCCTTTAAACCAAGATACAACGGATAAGCTAATGTAGATACTTCGTATCGTCGCCCATCTGGAAGCCAATCTACAGGTTGAGATTGACTATCTACAACAACACCATTCAAGCCAATAAACGTAGGTTTTAGGCTTTCTCGTGCTTCTGGGCGAACATACAAGCCGCCAGCACCCGCAGGGCCACATAACCATTTATGACCAGTGAAAGCATAAAAATCTACTCCCAATTCAGTCAAGTTTAAAGGCAATAAACCAGCAGATTGGGCAGCATCTATTAATAGTGCAGAATGATTATTTCTGCATACTTCGGCAATTTTGTCCAGAGGTAAAACTTGACCGGTATTCCAGAAAACATGACTCAATATTACTAGGCGGGTATTGGGGCGCAAGTGCTGGGCAATGATGGTTACAGGGTCGCCCTCATTTAAAGTCGCTTTTAGGGGACAAGTGGTAACTTCTACAGAGAATCTCCGCGAGATTTCTCGTGCTGTAGCAATTACGCCTGGGTGTTCGCAGTCTGAGAGTAGCAGATGGTCGCCAGCCCGCCATTCAATGCCCCACATGGCGATATTACAGCCAACAGTGACATTTTGAGTGAGAGTAATTGTTTCAGATGGTGCATTTAACTCCGAAGCGATCGCAACTCTAGCAGCTTGAGTTTGAGGTGCTATCCAGCTAAACGCCTCATTGCCAAAGGGGCCTATTTGCTGAACGTAAGCTTGAGTTTGGGCGATCGCATCCATTGCCCTTTGGGGCATGGGCCCTTGTCCTCCATAGTTAAAATAAGCCTTATTCCCTAAAGCGGGAAATTGCTCTCGATGACGATGCAGCTTGATTGGTGATGCAGAAATACTAGTCATAATTTACAAGGGATATCTGCTGTTTGCAGGCTATTGATATTCAAAAGTATTTTGACCGTTTCTCATGCCGACGTTACGGTATCCGCCCGACTGGCAATGCTGGATACAAGACTTCATGGATTACATCTTCGATCGTATTTCCGGCGATCGCACCCAATCTATTATCAATAGTGAGTGATAATGACTCTCACGATATCCCTATTCATGTCTAGAATTGCCTCCAGTCTACCATCTACAGTCAAAGGATGGAACTATTAACAGATAAGAATGAATGCCCTGATGACAAAGATGGCTAGAATGCTTGTACTGTAAGGAGTCATTTTAACTCAGAGTATTACTTGGAGTAATTAGGAAGTAAGATAAATCTGAGCATATATTGAGCATTAAAAATGAGTATAAATCTATACTTTTAATGTGTAACTATGCACTTAATTAATTAATTTGAGCATTAATTGAGTATTTTTTGTAAAAATAAGGCTGAAGCTTTTGAAAAATAAAACTTTAAAGGTCATCATTGTGCGCCACGGTCAAAGCGGTTATAACACCGAGCGGCGCATCCAAGGACGCACTGATGCGTCAACATTAACCGAAAAAGGTCGTAACGATGCAAGTCTAGTAGGCAAAGCCCTCAGCAATATCTTATTTAATACGATTTACAGTAGTCCTTTACAACGAGCGAAACACACAGCAGATATTATCCATAATGAGTTAGCTACTCATGCTCAAAAATCTGCTGTAGTTCAAGTTTCTGATTTGCTACTAGAAATCGACCTACCTTTATGGGAAGGATTGCTGACTGCCCAAGTCAAGCAGAAATTTGCTGAAGACTACCGCACTTGGCATCAACACCCCGACGAACTGCGAATGCTGCTTAATGATGCAGAAGGAACAAGAGAACATTTTCCCGTTCTTGCTTTATACGAACAAGCACGGCAGTTTTGGCAAGAAATTTTGTCTCAACATCAAGGCGAAACCATTCTCATCGTCGGACATAACGGAATCAATCGCGCTTTGATTAGCACAGCGTTAGGAATCCCTCCCAGTCGCTACCACTCAATACAGCAATCTAACTGTGGTATCACCGTATTAAATTTTGCTGGAGCATTGGGCGAACCAGTCCAGCTAGAATCCTTAAATCAGACGCAACACACCGGAGAAACTCTACCTTCATTGCGACCGGATCATCAAGGAGTACGATTGTTACTAGTGCGTCACGGTGAAACCGACTGGAATCGCCAAACCAGGTTTCAAGGACAAATTGATGTCCCCCTTAACGATAACGGTAGACAACAGTCACAAAAAGCAAGCGAATTTCTCCAAGAAGTAGCAATTGATAATGCTGTAAGTAGCACAATGCTGCGCCCTAAAGAAACAGCAGAGATTATCTTAAAACGGCATCCGAATGTAAAGTTAGAATTGCAAGATGGTTTAAGAGAAATCAGTCATGGTCTCTGGGAAGGAAAATTAGAAACAGAGATAGAGCAAGAGTTTCCGGGAGAATTGCAGCGATGGCGGCTGATACCAACGCAAGTGCAAATGCCTGAAGGGGAGAATTTGCAACAGGTGTGGGAGCGCAGCGTTGCAGCTTGGCAATCAATTCTGCAAGCAGCATCAAATAATCAATTCAAAACTGTATTAGTAGTGGCTCATGACGCTACTAACAAAACTTTGCTTTGTCACGTTCTGGGTTTATCGCTGGAAAACTTCTGGAGTTTTCGTCAGGGTAATGGTGCAGTCAGTGTTATCGACTACCCTGCTGGAATCGATGGTTTACCAGTACTGCAAGCGATGAATATCACTTATCACTTTGGTGGAGGCGTACTAGATAAAACAGCAGCGGGAGCGTTGTGAGTGCTGTTAGCGGAAAGCGGGGCGTTTAGCCCGTGCTGAGTGAAAAGTTAGAAGGAGTGAAGAGTGAGGAGTGAGGAGTGAGCAATAAAGTTAGAAGCAATGACTAAAAAACAAATAACTCATAAGTAGCTAGACGTAAATAAATTAAAGTTTGTAGTAAGGACTTTAGTCCTATAATCCTTTCTTTGAGCGATGAATCGCTCACTACGAACTAGGATTTTACTTTATGTTTAATTATGACTACCTACTTAACTCCTAACTCATAACTAAAACTTTTATGATTGAACTGCTGCAAAAAGTACGAGTAATTGACCCTGTTTCTGAAATTGACGAACTCTTTGATGTACTGATTGCTGATGGTTATATCCGAGAAGTGGCTTCGCACATTTCTGACATCAGTTCCGATACTCAAATCAAAGATTGTCAGGGATTAGTTCTCGGCCCTGGGTTAGTCGATTTGTACAGCCACTCTGGTGAACCTGGTTTTGAAGAACGGGAAACCCTCTTGTCTTTCTTACAAGCTGCTGCTGCTGGCGGCTTTACTAGAGTTAGTATTTTACCCGATACATCCCCAGTTATTGATAACCCTGCACTTGTGGCATTGCAGCACAAGAGAGCAGAGGGGCAGAGGGACAGAGGGACAGAGGGGCAGAGGGGCAGAGGGGCAGAGAAGAGTTTGTCTCCCCTGCTTCATATCTGGGGTGCTATCACCGTAGATGTTGCTGGGAAGCAGATGACGGAATTGGCAGATTTAGCGTCTGCTGGAGTTGTTGGTTTTACTGATGGTAAGCCCTTAGAAAATTTGGCGCTGGTGCGGCGAGTGTTAGAGTATCTCCAGCCTTTGGGCAAACCAGTAGCATTTTGGCCTAGCGATCGCCAGTTAACAGCCAATGGTGTAATGAGAGAAGGGACAAATGCTCTCCGTTTTGGTTTACCCCCAATACCCACCAGCGCTGAAACAACTGCGATCGCAGCTATGCTTGAATTGGTTGCAACCATCGGCACACCAGTTCATATCATGCGTGTTTCCACAGCTCGCAGCGTGGAATTAATTGCTTCAGCTAAAGCGGCTGGTTTACCCATCACCGCCAGCACCACCTGGATGCACCTTTTACTTGATACAAAAGCAGTTAAGAGTTATCACAGCAGCTTGCATTTAGATCCGCCTTTAGGTAATCCCAGTGATATGGCGGCGTTACGTACAGGGGTACGTGCGGGTGTAATCGATGCGATCGCGATCGATCACACACCCTACAGCTACGAAGAAAAAGTCCAAGCCTTTGCCGAAGCGCCTCCAGGAGCAATTGGTTTAGAATTAGCACTACCTCTTTTATGGCAATATCTCGTTGAAACTGAGGAATTTACAGCTTTAGAATTATGGCGGGCATTGAGTACCAATCCAGCAGAGTGTTTGGGAGAAAAAGTAAGTGCGATCGTACCTCATCAACCAGCGGAACTTACTTTATTCGATCCCCAGCAAACCTGGAAAGTCGAACGTAAAAGTCTTTATACACTTTCACAAAATACACCTTGGTTAGGACAACAGTTGCAGGGTCATGTTGTGCAAATCTGGTGTTAAAAAAGCGCACTTAAAACCACTGAAGAATAACTTGGCTATTTTGTTGTGGTTATATTGGTAAGTGATTTAGATGTACTTAACTCCAATGCCATTAAGTTATCCCCGTCCAAGTCTCAAGTTACCCTACGGGGAGAGTATTTAGCAGCAGGCGGTGTAAAAGTGCAAGTCGCTGATTCTGGTTCGGGAGTAAGTCTGGAGTTACGACAAATCATTTTCGAGAAGTATGAAATTGGAACTCCGATACCAGAAATTTCGCAAATTGGTTTAGGATTGGCTTTCTGCAAAATGGCGATCGAAGCCCATTCCGGTTCAATTACTATTGAAGATAATTATCCAAATGGTAGTATCTTCACTGTACTACTCAAAAATAAATAATTAACTCTCAAGTTATTGCATTTAAGAATTTATAGTATGTCCTTTCTGCTAATGTGACATCTAGCATGAATGGATTGTTATTACTTATTTGAACAATTTCTAAATGGGGAAGTCCTTTCAGTAATTATGTTTGCACACCAAATTCTTCTGGATCTACGCCCCAATTTACCCAACAAATCGCTTCACGCGCTGAGTTCATATTAGGTGGAACTCGCAAGGCGTGAATAAACCCTGTGCTAGGGCAAGTCATTTTTAATAAATAAATCGGCTCGATATCCACATTTTTATCAATTCTTAATAGTGTATATTCTTGCCAGTTGTCTAATTCAATAGCTTGGAGTTCTTGGCAAATTCTAGCGTAACCGATACCCTCAATTAATACTCGCCGTAGTTCGGCATTTTTCTCTGATAAAAGCCATTCAGCTTGCCATTGCTGAGGGTGGATTTTACCGTATTTTTCAGGCAAGGTTACGCCGTGATAGCAGTACAAGCTATATCCATCGGTAAATTCAATGGCGGGTTCGCCTTCAGCGTGGAGGCGATTTTGATTGTCGAAGCGTAGGTGAAGGGGGCGATCGCATACTATACAAATATATTTACCTGCGAAAATCCAGCCGCACTCTTTGACTACTGACTCAAACGAATTCCATTTCACTGGATCGTATACACAATCCAAAACCGAAATACAAAAATCATTTAAACTTGCACCGCAAGCTAATATTTCATAGTGAATGCAGTCATCCTTGGCATTTTCCACTTCAAGTTGTAGTTGACTTTCCAGTTCTCTGTCTAATTCGCTCCACAATTCCCAGCAATGGTTACAATTATTCAAACTATTCTCTAGTTTCGTTTTTAATTCAAACCACAGTAGAGAATAAAGTTCGTCATCAATTTGTTTATATAATTCATCTTCTAGGTCGTTACATACGTTTGCAGGCGGTAGTTCATAAATACATAATTCCCCCCACACATCCGAACCATCCCAACTACTGCCAACCCAACTGCTACCAAGTTCTTGTGATAATTTGCTTAAAGTAGTTATCAAAGCAGCATTCGGGCTATCATAAAAAACTATCTCAGGTTCTTCCATACCAATCAAAACATAAGTAGCTTTGACCGCTTGCGCCGCTTTTTCACGATCAATCCGCTCAGTTGAAAGCGCGATCGCTCTCCACTTCTCCCGATAAACTGGAATCAAAGCCTCTTGCTCAGGCGTTAACTTTTCAATCAGCGACATATCGCCAACCTTCAGGCTCGTATTCCCGTTGAATTTTCACTATCCAATCACCTTGGGGAATAGAAATAGCTTTATGCTCCTCATGGGCAAGCAATGCCGACTCTGAAAACACACGTAAATAAAGTGTGCTATCTTTCTCGTATAATTCGGCGTTTCCCTCAGTAATGCGATGCTTATGCCCCGTAACTTCGCCTTCTGCCAAAGTTAAGTGAGGTATTTTTTGTCCTTCAACCTGCTGCACAGGTAGTAAGATAACATCACCCTGACGAATTGGTTGCATAGTTTTGCTTTCCTGATATAGGTATAAATGCTACTTCGCTTTTCCTCTCAAGTTTGGTTTAATTTTGGCACAAGCTTTATTAAAGTGGGGCATTGGGCATGGGGCATGGGTCATTGGGCATTGTGAAGAGGAAGGATAAGGAGAAAGACTTGTTATAAGTACTCACTCAAGTCACCTTGTCTCCCTGTCTCCCTGTTCCTTGCTTTCTCATCTTCCATGCCCAATGCCCCATGCCCGATGCCCAATTTCCCAATTAAAGAATATTTTGAAAACTGTAGTCGCCAATTATGCGTTAGATAAGTTAAAGATTGAAATAGCTGGAAATTCACACCCAGCGTATCCTCATTTATCCTCTGGGACAGACTGGGCATTAAGTTCAGCGGATTTTCTCCCAAGCAGGCAGTTTATGTGAGGATTAAATCACCGCCCTAAGCGTGACCATTTATCTTGACAATTTGTAAAAGTTACCTCAATTTGACTGTTTAGCTTAGTAGCTCTTCTTTTTATTGAAATTTCCATGTCAACTCTCGTCATCGTCGAATCTCCAACCAAAGCTCGTACCATTCGCAACTACCTGCCAGCAGGCTATCGGGTGGAGGCATCTATGGGTCATGTGCGTGACCTACCCCAGTCGGCTAGTGAAATTCCCGCTGCCGTCAAAGGGGAATCATGGGCACAGCTAGGGGTAAATGTGGACGCCGACTTTGAACCGGTATATGTTGTCCCGAAAGACAAAAAGAAAATTGTTACCCAGCTCAAAGATGCCCTTAAGGATGTAGATGAACTGATTCTGGCAACAGACGAAGACCGGGAAGGTGAAAGCATTAGTTGGCATTTATACCAACTACTGAAGCCGAAAGTTCCGACTAAGCGGATGGTGTTTCACGAAATTACCCAAGAGGCGATCAAAAAAGCTCTGAAAGATTGCCGCAATATCGATGAGCAGTTGGTTCGCGCTCAAGAAACCCGGCGGATTTTAGATCGACTGGTGGGCTATACCCTTTCTCCTCTGCTATGGAAAAAAATCGCCTGGGGATTATCTGCTGGGCGGGTACAATCTGTAGCTGTGAGGCTTTTAGTTACTAGGGAACGCCAACGCCGCGCTTTCCATGAGGGTACATACTGGGATTTGAAAGCTAGTTTGTCAAAGGAAAAAACCCCCTTTGCTGCCCAGTTGGTAACACTGGGAGGAACCAAAATTGCTAACGGCAGCGATTTTGATGCCACAACCGGACAAATTACCGCAGGTCGTAATGTCTTGTTACTCAACGAAGAACAAGCGGTAGCCCTCAAGGAACGCCTAGCTGGGAAAACCTGGAATGTTAACGACATCGAAGAACGCCCAGTGACGCGCAAACCGTCGCCACCGTTCACCACCTCGACACTGCAACAAGAATCTAACCGGAAACTGCGTCTCTCAGCCCGTGACACGATGCGGGTTGCCCAGAATTTGTACGAGCAAGGGTATATTACCTATATGCGGACAGATTCGGTGCATTTGTCAGATCAAGCGATCGCAGCTGCTCGCAGTTGTGTAGAAAAGCTCTACGGTCAACAATACCTCAGTCCCCAACCCCGGCAATACACCACCAAATCCAAAGGCGCACAAGAGGCGCACGAAGCAATTCGTCCAGCGGGTAGCACCTTCCGCACCCCCCAAGAAACTGGTTTGGGCGGTCGGGAACTTGCCGTTTACGATTTGATTTGGAAGCGGACTGTTGCTTGTCAAATGGCTGATTCCCGGCAAACTCAAATTACCGTGCAATTGCAAGTCGAGGATGCTGGATTCCGTTCTTCTGGCAAACGGATTGAATTTCCCGGATACTTACGTGCCTACGTCGAAGGTTCAGACGACCCAGAAGCAGCACTGGAAGACCAGGAAGTAATTTTACCAAATCTGAAAGTGGGCGATCGCCCCGATTGTACAGAACTGGAAGCAGTTGGACACGAAACCCAACCGCCAGCTAGATACACCGAAGCAACTTTAGTGAAAACCTTAGAAAGCGAAGGTATCGGTCGTCCCAGTACCTACGCCAGCATCATTGGCACCATCATCGACAAAGGTTATGCCCATTTAGTGAGTAACGCTCTTATTCCTACCTTCACCGCTTTTGCCGTCACCGACTTGCTGGAAAAACATTTCCCGGACGTTGTCGATCCCAGTTTTACCTCGAAGATGGAGCAAACCCTAGATGACATTGCCACAGGTGAAGCGAAATGGCTACCCTACTTGCAGCAATTCTATCTGGGAGACAAAGGACTGGAAACGCTGGTAAAAGAGCAGGAAAGTCAGATTGATGCCACCAAAGCTAGGACTGTAGAACTTGAAAATTTAGATGCCAAAGTCCGCATTGGAAAATATGGCCCCTACATTGAAGTCGAAAACGGTGAGGGGGTGATCACCGCCTCAATTCCCAAAGACTTGACACCAGCCGACCTCGACCCCAAACAGGTAGAAGTATTGCTGCGGCAAAAAATCACAGGCCCTGACCAGGTAGGTCGCCATCCCGAAACTGGCGAACCGATTTATGTGAAAATTGGTGCTTACGGGCCTTATGTGCAATTGGGTGACAAAACCGACGAAAACCCCAAACCGAAACAAGCCTCCCTACCCAAAGGTGTTACCCCAGAAACCGTTACCCTGGAAATGGCTGTTGGTCTATTGGCACTACCTCGGACATTAGGAGTTCATCCAGTTACTGGCGGCAAAATTCAAGCAAGTTTGGGACGCTTTGGCCCTTATGTGGTTCATGACCAGGGTAAGGAGGGGAAAGACTACCGCTCTCTGAAAGCTGCTGATAACGTATTGACAATTAACCTAGAACGTGCATTGGAACTATTATCCGAACCCAAAAAGGGGCGCAGTTCCACCAACAGCAAGTCAAAGGCAGCCTTACGCGAATTAGGTACGCATCCAGAAGATGGAGAAACAATTAACATCTACGATGGTCCCTATGGCCCTTACATCAAGCATGGCAAAACTAATGTCAGTATCCCAGAAGGTCAAACGGTAGAAGATGTAACCCTGGCGGCGGCGCTGAACTTGTTGGCAGCTAAGACATCGACCGGAAAATCGACTCGCAAAACGAGTAAATCAACGACTTCCAAATCTAAGTCAACTGCGAAATCATCAACAACCGCTGCAAAGAAAAAGGGTACAGAAAACTAGTGGTAAGTCAAACAATTTTGGATTTTAGATTTACGCTAGCGTAGCGTTAGCGACAAAGGCGTGTCTTTGAGATTTATTTCGCCCATAACGGGCAAGGCATGAATCTCAAAATTCTCTTAATCCAAAATCTAAAATCTAAAATTCCTACTCAATAGTCTATCTAAAGTCCGATTTTTAACTCTTGACCCTTGATATCCATCCTTGATAGGATACAGTTCATTAGGTTCAAGTGTGATACTCTAAAAAGTAAGGGAAAACACAACGCTAAATTTTAGAAGTGGCTTATGTCCCAAATGCGGGCCCAAATGCAAGATTGTGTATCAGCCCGATTGGAAGCCAGAGGTGCGAAAGTATGTTTTTTTCTGCGTACCTGTTAATCAAAAATTGAGGTAGTATCTCAGGAGCGATCGGTTCATGGACTATATAGAAAAGGTGCTGGAAAAGCTTAAGGAATTAGCTCGTAGGTTAATTGAAAGCCTATTAGGGCCAGAGGCTGAACCGGAACCGGAACTGATTCCGATTCCTGTGAACGATCGCTCGCGCCGTCGCCACTAACCCCACAGTGGTAAAGTCGGCGTTACAACCCTTAAGTATTCTGGCACTGCACGGGCCAAACTTAAATTTGCTAGGACAGCGAGAACCAGGAATTTATGGTTCGCTGACACTAGATGAAATTAACCGCCTGTTAGAAGAAGAAGCATTCAAATTACAGGCGAAAGTTTTTCCTTTGCAGTCAAATCATGAAGGAATTTTGGTAGATAGTATTCATGGCGCGTTAGGGCAACATCAGGGAATTCTGATTAATGCAGGAGCATACACCCATACAAGTGTGGCCTTGCGAGATGCGATCGCTGCTGTTAACTTGCCCACAGTGGAAGTACATCTGAGTAATATTTACCGCCGGGAAGAATTTCGCCATCATTCTTATATCGCCCCAGTTGCGATCGGGCAAATAAGTGGTTTTGGCGTTCAAAGTTACTTATTGGGCTTACAAGCTTTGATAGAACATTTAAGAGTTAGGAGTTAGGAGTTAGGAGTTAGGAGTTGGTAGTAAAGTTAGGAATTAGTAATATTTCATTAACTCCTCACTTTTAACTACATAATTTATGCGTTACTCTCCTATAAGTCGGTTTAAAGGAACTTTACTTGGGGCATTCCTGGGAAGAAGTTTAGCTCCTAGTGGTAAAGTACAGTTTGAGAGTTACCCAGATTTAGGCAGAGTAGCAATTCTGGGTATCCAGAGTTTGATTGCCTTGGGTAGATTAGATTTAGATGATTGGATAGAGCGTCAGCAAGAAGAATCTCCTCATTTAGTCCCAACTGATGACATCTCGATAAAAATAATTATTGCCACATTACCAGTAGCACTTTTTTTTCACGAAAATCCGATTAAGCTCCGACAAAACTTGCTGCGTGTGCTGAAAATCTGGGAGGATGATCCAGTAATCAGGGATGGAACACTAGCAGTAGGATATGCGATCGCTCTTGCCCTAACTGAAAAACTTGACCCTCTAACTCTTATCCCACAAACAATTTCTTTTATCGGAGAAACACCGACATCAATACCAAAAAAATTATTAAGAGTCCAGACTTTATTAGAGCAAGGGGCTGGATTATCAACAGCCCAAGCCGAGTTTGCTAAGGAAGAAAAACTCAGTAACAGTATTGCTATGGCATTTTACTGCTTTTTGAGTACCTTAGAAGACTTTCGCCTAACAGTTTTACAGGCTACTCACAATCACAATTATCAACTGCAAGGTGCTACGCTTCTAAATTCACAGGCTACAGGTGCAATTACTGGTGCTTTGTCGGGAGCATATAACGGGATAGGTGGAATTCCCGTAAATTGGCAATTGCTCTTGCAGAGGAATTCTCCAGTATGGGGATTAACTAGCTTTTCCCAAGTGTTAGAATTGACCGATGCATTTGTGGGGGTGTGGTCAGGAGTGTATAATCTTACCTTAAACCCAAAAGAGTTAACAGAGGAGGGATGTGAGGTGGCTTTGCTTTCAGTTTACGCAGCTCCTCGCGTTATTCGGTCGCGTTAATCTTAAATTAACCAGATAAGGGGTTAAAAGTAGGTAAACTTCCGCCACCGTGTATTAATCTCATATACTAGAATTTTTCAGTAAACCCTCGGACTGATTTTGTAGCTAGCTATTGTGGTAAATCAGCAATAAAAAAGCCCCCGCTACCAAGTTGCAGCCGCAGATCGAACTTTCCTGATGATTGTCTTTTTTGAGCTATCAAAGTCGGCAATTGCAGGTAGAGATAATGAAAATGCATCAATTTTTGCAGTTCTTGAACCAGCAATTGACTCACTGGCGGCGACAGTACAAAACACTACGCCGTAAAGGAAAGTTAATAAGAAGTCCCAAAGGTAAAACCCATAGAAGGGAACTTCTAAGGACTATGCTCAAGAATGTATTCCTATTTTTATCAAAAACCAATGAGAAAAGCGAACGCCGAAAACAAGAAAGAGCGCTAAGGTCAAAGGCAAAATCTGTCAAGATTAAGAGTAGTATTTGTACAGTCGGTTTAGATTGGGCATATAAACAGCGTTACTCGGTGATTTTGGCGATCGCTGTAGTGTCCCTTACAGGGATTATTGGTCATAAATTATACAATCAGACTCAACTCCAAGTAGGACATCCCGCGCCCCAAACGATTACAGCGCCTTACACAGCTAGCATCGAAGATCGGAAAAAAACTGAAGCCGAGCGCAAAGCCGTCAGCACAAGCTCCTTACAGGTGTTGATGCTTGATGCGCGAATCAACGAAAAAATTAACGAAAATTTGCAACAACTTCTAGATGATGGCAACGAAATTCGCGCTGTTGCTGGAGCTTTTCCTTTTTTCGATCCTGTAGTTTTATCCATTTCTAGCCAACGTTACCTCCGCTCTTGTCCTGACTTGGAATGGCAAGCACTGCTATCGGCTGTAGAAAATAGTAACAATCAGCAGAAGAAGGGAATCGGACAAACTACCGCTTCATCCAATCAGAAACGCCAGGGGAGCATCACATCCAAATCTGATTCCCAGAGTTCAAAGAAGACAGAGCCAGTAGATTTTTCTCAAAACACTGATTTTACTCAAGGAGTAGCAGAACTAGAATCTTACCGTCTCACAACTTCTGAGAAAAACTTGTCTTTACTAATTGGCAAAATTTCTCAAACACGCCAAAGATATACCCAAGCCACTGCCAAACTTCTACAGTTAGAGACTGTTGGTGCAGAAGCAGTATACGAGGAATCTCTACTTTTAGATTTGTCAGATGTGGAATGGGAAAAAACACAATGGGGAATCCATCAGAGTACAGAACGGATTCTCACCCAAGGGATTCCACAGGGACTACCAAAAAATATCTTACAGGATGCGGTGAGTTTACAATTACAGACCTTTGTACCAGAATCTGCTGAAACTTTGGCAAAGAATCTGTTGTTAGCTGTACTCAAGCCGAATCTGCAAAAAGATGAAGAACAAACTAGACAAAACGCTCAAAAGGCTGCGGCTGTTGTGCCACCTGTGATGGTGAAGGTACGGCATGGTGAGGTGATTGTCAAAAGAGGAGCGCAGATTACTGCATGGGACTTTGAGGTGCTGGAGCATTATCGCCTGATTCGCCGGGAGGTAAAGTGGCAGGAGTTGGTGAAGTTAGGAGGCATTATTGCGATCGCTATTGGTATTTTTGTCTGGGTAGAACGCCATATTGATTACGAATTGCGACAACGCGATCGCCTGTTAGTATTACTGCTAACTCTGAGTGTGCCAGGAGTAATCGTCATCGGATTGCCCTATACCACCTGGAGCGCCCTTGGTTTATTGTTAGGAAGCTTTTACGGCCCCACCTTGGCGTTGACAGTTGTCGGCCTGCTGTGGCCGATATTAGGCATTAGTTTGGATATGAGCAAGGCTGCGCTTTTAGCTGGTGTCGGAGGAGGAATATTAGGTAGTTATATTGCCCAACGATTGCGATCGCGTGAAGAATTGGCATTATTAGGCGTTGCGATCGCCTTAACTCAAGGTGGCATTTACCTGTTTGTTAAAATCTTAATTGGTCAAATATTTGGTTCAACCTGGTATATTGTCTTCCAAGAAGCGGGATTATTTGCTTTATCCGGCTTAGGCTGGAGTGTTATCGCCTTGGGTTTGAGTCCTTATCTAGAAAAAGTTTTTGATTTAGTTACCCCAATTCGCCTAGCAGAACTGGCGAACCCTAACCGCCCTTTATTAAAACGACTCGCGACTGAAACTCCGGGAACTTTTCAACATACGCTGCTTGTAGCTACCCTTGCTGAAGCTGCTGCAAAAGAATTAGGATGCAATGTTGAACTAGTCAGGGCTGGGACACTATATCACGATATTGGCAAAATGCACGACCCTCTTGGCTTTATTGAAAATCAAATGGGGGGGCCGAATAAACACGATACAGAGATTAAAGATCCTTGGAAGAGTGCAGAAATTATCAAAAAGCACGTAAGTGAAGGGTTGGTAATGGCGCGTAAACACCTTTTACCTACGGCGATTCAAGCTTTTATTCCAGAGCATCAGGGAACGATGCTGATTGCTTATTTCCATCACCAAGCCCAGCAAATGGCTCAGTCAGATCCAAGTTTAACTGTAGACGACGCAGACTTTCGTTACGATGGCCCAATTCCCCAATCACGGGAAACCGGAATTGTCATGTTAGCAGATTCTTGCGAAGCAGCGCTGCGATCGCTGCAAGCATCGGCTAAATCTGGGGGAGAAAAGCGATCGGTTAAAGATGTCTCCACAGAACAAGCTTTAGCAATGCTCAATAATATCCTGCGTGCCAAGTGGCAAGACAATCAACTCGTAGATTCAGGACTAAAACGGGAAGAGATGTCACAAATTGCCCAGATATTTGTGGATGTTTGGCAGCAATTTCATCACAAACGCATTGCTTATCCTAAGTTGAAGACTAGTAGCGCTGCGCGGAATTCGTAATGCGATATCTAAGATGGGCTACGCCTACGCATATCTGTTGATAATCTTGTTAAGAGGTTTTTTGGAGGTGCGATCAAAGTGAAAATAAGAATCGCAGTTCATTGCAAAAGAGAGATATAAGAGTAGATTTGGGCAATATAAATAGCAGATACAGGCTATGAGTTCTCATAGACGGTGGCAAGGGTTATACATCATTGAGTAAATTCTTGAATTGTCGTTTGTCACTTAACGCTGGATCGCTGCAATTTAACCGCAATAGAGTAAACCTTATGCTAAATAGTAGCAAAAAAATTATTTCTCCATCAGAAAAGGCTCATCCGCAAGAAGCTAATATTCAGGAACTTCTTGAGATTCAAGAGCAATTGAGAGATGCTTTGAGAACGATTACAAAAGATTTGGAGAATAAGCTTAAGCCAGAAGAACTACAGGTTATCAAGGCTGAGTACAAAGCACTCATCGATCTATTTGAAACTCTCAAAGATGGAAAGATCAAAATCGTATTATTTGGTAAGACTAATGCGGGTAAATCGTCCGTAGCAAACTCCATTCTTGGTGCTGATGTTTACAACATGGATGTAGGCATGGGAGCAGAAGTGAAGGCTGATGGAATTATCGACTACGGTAAGTGGAGGATCATTGACAGCCCAGGTTTTATGTATTCAAGCTCTGACAACAATCAAGCCTTGCAAGAGATTAAACGCAGTCATGGACGAATTTTTGTTGTTGATTCTGAGCCATTTAAACCTGAACTAGAGATGTTTGACAATGTGGCAAGTTTCTTCCAGGCTCCAACAATTGTTTTCTTTAACAAATGAGACTCTGTGGAGAGAAATATGCCTACCAAAGATCGCGAGAAAGTTCGGCAACTCGTGATTCAGAAGATGTCTCGGTATGTTGAAGACCCGGAAAGAGACATTATATTCGGTTCAGCCCGGACTTATGATCCACAACTCGACACATTCGTTCGTCAAGATAATCCAAAGCTGATCGAGCAAATGTACGACATGGCAGGCGATTTAGGTTTGGTTGTTAACATTATCAATCCTGCTGAAAAAATGAGCAGTAAGATTAACTCCCGGCTTTACGAAATTCGTGAAACTGCTGCACGCAGAATCATTAGTACCTATGCAGATTTATGTGCCTGGGGTTCAATACTTCCATTTTCCTCTGTGACGGCCACTCCATACCTTCTAGCCAAGATGAATCATGCAATCTGCAAGGTGATGGGAATGAATGAAGAGCAAACACTGCAAGCAAGTAATAATATCTCTACCGTATTTAATGAGGCAATCACCCGATCGGCAGGTGTTGAAATTGCTTGGTCAGCCGCAGCAATTGTACTGGCTCCACTTGCCGTACCTCTTGCAGTATGGGGAACTTATGCAGAGTGGGATAATAATGTTCTTCGAGTTCAAGTTGTTGGCGAAGCTCTTCTGGAATACATTCGTTTAGACTTCAAACCAATTAGCGACATTAATACGTTGTTTGAGCAGATGAAAGAAAAAATCAAGAATCAAAAACTTTACTCAATTAAGTGAACGAGACATTAATGGTATTAAAACGGCTGTGATGCAAGCCCAGTCTAATAGCACGTTGTTAGAGCGGTGAGTAAAGTCCTTCAACTTCATTTCGGTGATATATTATCGCCGCTCACTTTCTTTTCCTGGGCGATCACCCTTTGTACCATTTAGTCGAGATGCCTCAGATTTTGCAGCAGAAGTAGAACTTCCATCCTTTCTAGCAAGTTCAGCCATCCATTTTTTAGTTCCAAATATTCCATTCATCAAAGCAGGAATACTCAAATCTACATCTAAGGTTTTCCAGTGTAATCCCTCACCAGAAGGTGTTACCTCTACTTCTGCTAAGTCCTTGACTGAAGCGCCTGCTAGGCCTTGTCCTACGTCTGAAGGGAACCCAAACATACATTTGTTGGACAAGAAAACTATAATCATTCCTAAATAAGGATCATAAAAAGCACGAGTAGCCCGTGGTTCAGATGTAGCGATCGCATCTGAGTTTGCTCTGGCATTAGCTAGCTTTTCTTCTAATACTTCTGTAGCCGCAATCTTCTTAACCATGATATTCTCGCCACTTTTTTAGTAGTTCCAATTGGTGATCTGCAACCAACTGTAAGGCTTTCACCGCATCTTTATCACTCATTCCTGGGGATACCCAAACCCACTCTGGAGCTAGGTTTTCATCTCCTATATTGATTTTTGCCTCTCCGCCCCCTTTAAAAACATGGACATGAGCAGGAATATGATCGTTAAAGTAGATGCGAACCTCAAAACCGCTTTTTCTTAAAACTGTTGGCATTTAATATCTTAAATTTTATCAGATATAACCTAAGCCTTTGGGTTTATCAAGTGAAATTCAAGTTTCCCCAATATTTAATCCCTATTCCCCAGTACATCGCACACCAGCCAAGATAAAATTAACTGCTGCTTGAGTATGCTGCTCAATCATTTCTGGACTCAGTAATTGCAAATCGGGTCTAGTATGCTTGATGTTTTCGTAAGCGTTGAAGTACATATTACAAACCCCAATAATATGCAGGGTGGTGAAAAATGGATCGAGTTGACGGAAACAACCTTCCGCCATTCCCCGCTCTAAAATCTTGATCAGATAGCTAAAATTTTCTTGCCAATTCCCCTCTTTAAAATACTTCCCCTGATTTTGGTTTGCTTCTTGGAACCAAAGCATCCCCCTATGCGGGTGAGCAGCTTCGTAGGCGATCGCTTCTTTAACTAGCAGTTTCAAGGCTTCCTCTGGTGGTAACCGATCCAGATTTAGCTGCCCAAACCCTTCGTGCATCTCTACCGCCGGACGTTGCAGAACAGCTTGATATAGTCCTTCCTTGCTCTGGAAATAGTAGTAAATCATCGCTGTGGTGACACCTGCACCTCTAGCGATCGCTCCTGTCCGCGCCCCTTGAAGTCCATTTCTGGCAAACTCCGCTTCCGCCGCATCGAGAATCTGCTTTTTCGTCGCTTCTGCATCGCGCACCTGACGCGGCTTTTTAGATGAGAATTTTGACTGCGTTGAACGACCCACATTGCTCCATCATCATAACGAAAATATATTAACTAAAAACTTGGTTAGTAGTTGACATATAAGATGAAATTTATTAAATTAATACTCACTAACTAAAAAATTAGTTAATTGTATAACTTGTCTATGGAGTAGCCGAAGTTAGTCGATCAAATGCTCGGTAGTATTAGTTCGTCCATTGTAGACAAGACTTTAGTTATCCCAATTTACATTCAAAAGAGTGATGTAGAACAGGCGACACCAGCTTATCTACAACTTTTGAGTTTCAAGATTCCGTTACCTTTTGCTAACGCATCTAGCGATTTTTCAAACAATTTTTAAAATTTTGGAGAAAAAATGGAACCAATTTTACCTGGTGCGCCTTGGTTAATCGCGCACAAATCTATATTGGGAGTGAATAAACCCAATAAAATCACATTAAATGGATTGGACTATGTTATTTGGCAAAACCAAAAAGGCGAAGTGTTTGCCCTTGATAACATCTGTCCACACATGCAAGCACCATTATCAGACGGCTGGGTTTGTCAAGAGAGAGATACTATTACTTGCCCTTTTCATGCACTAGAATTTGATGGACAAGGTAGACTACAGCAAGGAGATAAAAAAGACACTCAGCCAATTAGCAAACCATTAGAGTTAATTATTAGCAATGATTGCATCTGGACTTATGCCGGATTTGAGCCAAGATTGCCCATACCAGATTTGCATCAAAAAATTGTAGATGAATACGACTTTATCGGAGTAACTGGGGACAAAAGTATTCAAGGTAATTTTTTGAGTAACCTGATGGTTAACTATGACTATAACCACCAGAATGGTACTCATAAAGAACTATTTAAAATTACATCTTGTAATGTAAGTAATTTTGAAGACAAAGGATACTATTCCACAGTCAAACAAGAACTGACAAGAGCCAACAACACGCTAGGAGAAATTATCAAAAATCCTATTTTGGGAATCTTCCCGAAAACGCTTGCTAACACACTCGAATACGCTTTTCCTTCAACTACAGCTTTGTTGGCTAAAACCCCTATTGGTGATATTGCTCAAATTCATATTCTCTACCCAGAAACAGAAAATATCACCAAAACGTTTATTTTGATGTATGCCAAAATCGTCAATCCTGTGATGAAATTTCTGTTTAAACATTCAGTTTTACAAGCAGCAACCACAGTTATTGAACAGGATACAAGTGCTGTCGAAAGTTTGTATCCTCGACAAAAACCAAAAATCAGATTGCCAAATGAAGAGATTATGTTCTACGCAGAAAAACTCTACCAAAATTGGTAATTTGGATTTGCAAAGCCTAACTGCGCTTTACAATTAAACTGTAGCTAATTACTGCTGGAGGTACTCAAATATGCGGCAGCTAAAATCAGCCGAGGAAATGCCTGGTAGTTATGGCTTGCCCATCTTGGGGGAGACTTTAGAAATATTTCGGGATTTAGAACTGTATCTATGGCGAAGATTCCAGCAGCATGGTTCAGTTTTTAAAACGAGCGTTATGGGGCGTAAACGTGCTTATTTAATTGGCCCTGATGCTAATCGCCTGGTGCTGGTGGAACAGGCGGAAAATATGTCGTCGCGGATCGGGTGGTATTTCTTAGAATCAACATTTGGCAACAATATTTTATTACAAGATGGGGAAGAACATCGCCTAACTCGTCGCTTAATGTATCCAGCATTTCACGGCAAAGCGATCGCTACATATTTCGACACCATCCAAAACATCGTGCAA
Organism: Nostoc sp. DedQUE04; assembly: GCF_034530995.1. Taxonomy (NCBI): domain Bacteria; kingdom Bacillati; phylum Cyanobacteriota; class Cyanophyceae; order Nostocales; family Nostocaceae; genus Nostoc; species Nostoc sp. DedQUE04. Next base: position 21,387 of record NZ_JAVRCA010000017.1, read on the forward strand.
GACTTCCTCAAAGATTGGGGACGGGGAACGATTTCCTTAAATTCTAGTTTCCGTCAGCTTACCCTAATGGTTGCGACTCGCCTGTTTTTGGGAAGTCAGAACAAGAGCGAAGTTGAGCAAACTAGTCAGTGGTTTACACAACTGCTAGAGAGCAGTATGGCGATATTCAAATTGAATGTCCCTTTTACTTTATATGGTCGCGGTCAAAATGCTAGGGGTAAGTTAGTAGCTTTCTTGCGTCAAGAAATCGCACAGCGTATCGAGCAAGGTAACTTAGAAGAATCAAAAGATGTTTTAGGATTGCTGCTAGCAGCTGTTGATGAAGACGGCAATAAGTTGAGCGAAGCACAGATAATCAACGAGGCACTATTATTACTATTTGCTGGACATGAGACGACAGCCTCTTTGCTGAGTTGGGTAATTTTTGAATTAGGTAATCATCCAGAATGGCGAGAGCGACTGCGTAAAGAACAATTAGCAGTTGTGGGAAATAATCCCCTTAACCTGTCCCATCTCAAACAACTTCCAGATTTAACCAACGTCCTCAAAGAAGCAGAAAGGCTGTATCCGCCAGTGTATGCCTATAATCGTGGCGTCCTTAAAGATATTGAGTATGCAGGTTATTGCATCCCTGCTGGTTGGTTTGTGACCATCTCACCGATGCTGACTCACCGTTTACCAGAACTGTACACCGAACCCGATCGCTTCGACCCCGATCGCTTTGCACCCCCTCCTGAAGAAGATAAGAAACATCATTTAGCACTAATGGGTTTTGGTCATGGTTCGCACCGATGTCTAGGCATGGAATTTGCCCAAATGGAAATGAAAATCGTGCTTTCCACATTGCTTCGCTACATTCAAGCCGGCCTATTAATTGGCGTGTACTTCTGTAATATGTCTTTGCTGGGCTAGCATTGGTTTGATTCTCTATCCAACTTGCTAATGCTACTTCTGTTTCTGAAGCAACAGCGGATAGCGCAACAATTCGGCTGTGATTTTGTTCTACATAGGTAAACAGTCTTGCACCTAAAGATTCCAAGCGTAAGGCTCTATTTTCAGCTTTCTGCAAAGAATTTTTATTACCATCAAATTGAACTGTATGGGCTTCATCAAGTACAATAAGCGACACTCTACGGATAAATAGAGTCCCTAGAAATTTCATCAAAGCTTCTGCTTTTTCATAAGTGCAAATTAAAACTGTTGGCTGTTCTGATGTCAGCCATACATCTGTTGGACCCCAGTCAGTACCTCCATATAAACCTGTAACTATGACATTGTTATTAGTGGAGCGCTTTAAAACACGAGACAAACTTGATTCAACTTCTGTGGCAAGCGCTCTGCTTGGCACTAAGTAAATTACTAAAGGAGCAGAGTTACTTAAGCTGTTAGAGTTTGTTGTTTCAAAAAACAAACTTTGCAAAATTGCAATTTCAGCTATCGTTGTTTTTCCTGAACCTGTAGGGGTACATAGTGCAAATGATTCTGCTGTTACTAGTCGTTCAATTCCACAAATTTGAGAACGCCATGCTAAAGCTTTACACTTTTGATAACTTTGACGTAAATAACGTTCTAAGAAATTTCTACCATTTGGAGTAATCATCTGAGAAAGCAATTCTAGATGATGTCGTAGAGAAGTTTGTACATATACAGACGTAACTTCAGCGCATAATTTTCCTAAAAGCCAAGAATAAGTGTCATGTCCATGAAGAAGTACCTTAGCAATATCAGAAAGCTTTTCAATCGCTCTTTCTAATCTTGGTTCATTTCCCCACCGCATTTTTGCACATAAAATTCCTAAAGAACTAGCAGTTTCTTTAACAATCAACTTGTTAAATCTGTCAGCATCTGTATCAGTATCATCCCAAAGAAGACTTGTTTCAGTTTGGAAAGTTGATGATGTTGCAGTTGCCCAATATTCTGTCAGCCGTTGCAATAAACTGGGAAAATCAGCTTTTAGCAAAGAACGTAGAATTTCTGACTCTACTCCTTCACTTATATCTTCATTGAGTAAACCCGCAGCCCTAGCAGGATAACCAGCAAGTTCATACACAGCTGCTGCAAGTAAACGAATTGGTAAAAAATTCGGGTTTAGTTGGGGATGAGATAGCCATTCAAATAACTCACCAGCTCGTAGCATTCCATTACGCCAGTTAGTATCTCCAACTTCCCGCTGGATAAATGCAGCCTCAATAAGGCGCATAGCATCATTTAATCGTTCACCTGCTTCATCTTCTCGCCACCCAACTAATCCCTAGAACTTACGCACTATACAAATCAACCAAAACGTGTATTACGGTATTTAGTCTTTTCAGAGGCTTCAGATAACCCTGATTTATTCCGACATTTGCGATCGCTGGATGCCAAAACATGGCTAAAATACCCAAATTGTGTTTAGTACTTATGTACGATGCGTAAGTCCTAATCCCTTTCCTCCTGCACGAAGTCTGGTATGTTGGCTATAAAGTTTGGCAATTGCTGGAGTTAGCCTGCTACCCGCCAGACTATTTTGTAGTTCTGTTGCTAAAGCAATGACTTCATTACTTGGTTGAGTCATCTGATTTTGCAGAACTTCTCCTTTTACTATGACATCAGAGTTTTCTTTTGCAACCTCTACATCATCTGGTTGTTGAACTGTTTGGGTAGGAATATCTCTCGAAAGTGTTGCAATTGCTGGCTGACTATAGACAGTTGTAACAAGATTTTCAACTTCATGAAGATGAATTTCAACTGCTTCAAGTCTTCTTCCTGCTGTATATTCTTCGTGTGGTTTGTCGGGAGATATCCACGTTGGATTTATGACAGGATGTTTACCACAAATATAACTAATTAAATCACAGCGTTCATAATTTTTATCAACTGGTTCTAGCCACAAAACTCTTAGAGAGTTAACCCATGCAAATAAAAAAGGATCATCGTAATCCTGCAAAATATCAATTATTTGTGGGGTATCAACAGGTTTTATATGTGGTTCACTTGCTTTTTTATGCGCTTCAGCTATCATTTCTGTGTAATGATTAGTTGTGCATTTCGCTTCACAAACTAGAGAAGCAATAATTACTCCTTCGCTGTTACGTAGAAAAGCGAGACAATCATCACCTGTACGTCCAGGTCGCTTTTTTGCAATCTCTTCAGTTTGATTTATAAATTCTAATTGCTGAAACTCAACTAGATGAAATCGAAAAAGAAAAGCAGGAACTTCCCAATCATCCTGTCCAAAAAGAGCAAAATTTTCAGCAATAATTCCTGAAAATATCTCTCCAAAATAACCCTGGCGGGATATAATATTAAGACGATCAGGATAACCAATGCTTGGATCGGTTTCTGAAGAATCTTCAAATGGAGTAAGAGAATTTCCTGCTAATTTACGAAGACGATATCGAGCATCTTCATGGGATTTTTGAACGATTAATGTTAATTCATTGAGAATTATATCTCGTTGGCTTTTATCTTCTCTGAGCAGACGATGTGTGTACTGCTTATCTTCGGATTCACTAACTGAGTTAGATAACCACTTTGATATTCCGTTAAACTTAGTGATTTTTTGTCTTTTTTTCATTTCATATACTCTCTAATATTAATCAGATTTACAATATAAGCCTTTAACTAAGATAATTTTTAACTTTATGTAAAATTTAATACTAGAAAAGGAATGACATAACAAAATGATGCCATAAGCATTGAACGAGAGCTATAACGCTTTCTCTATTTTACTTGTGGGCGAGGGCAGGTTCTGAAATTTAAACTAAATGCGCTAAGTCAATAGAACAACAAAAGGGTGTGATTGAATACAGCGTCCTGCTAGTAGAAGCTGAGAGAAAAACATCAACTCTCATCTGCTGTTATCAGACAGATAACAGTAAAACAAATTTCTATATGACTGAAAATAGCTCTCTAGTAAGGATGGTAATTATTAGATGGTCAACCTAGTATGTTAACCAAGTGCTAGGCTACAGTTAGCAAGATTAAGAGGCAATTATGACTGCCCTGATTCTGAACCTTAGCCCCACCATTGAACTAACAGATGAGCAGTTCTTCCAACTGTGTCAGAATAATCGAGATTTGCGACTTGAGCGCACCGCAGAGGGAGAATTAATTATCATGCCACCAACTGGATGGGAAAGTGGAAATCGTAATTCAAAACTAACAGCTCGGTTAGAGTTTTGGGCTGACGCTGATGGCACAGGTTTAACTTTTGACTCTTCAACGGGTTTTAAACTCCCCAATGGTGCAAATCGCTCTCCAGATGCATCTTGGGTCAGCCGAGAGCGATTAGAAGCCCTGAATCCAGACCCCGACAAATTCCTACCACTCGCTCCAGATTTGGCGGTAGAATTACGCTCTGCTTCAGACAGCTTAAAGACAGTGCAAGAAAAAATGCAGGAATACATTGACAACGGTGTGCGTTTAGGATGGCTGATCGATCCGCAAAACCAACAGGTAGAAATTTACCGTCCAGGACAGGATGTAGAGGTTTTACAATCGCCTACTAGCTTATCAGGAGAGGATGTATTACCTGGGTTTATACTAGATTTGACGCAGATTTTGAGTTAAGCGATCGCTCAATTTCACTCATTTCAAAATCGGCAGAACTTGCAACTCTAATGTAATACAAATTTACAGACAAATTAATATTGACTTAAAACTAAAAACGCTGTTTGGAATAACCCTACAACAAAACCTAAAACACCACCTAAAGTTACAATCGCCTGCAATTCATTTTTGACAATTCCCTCAATTGCAGCTTCTAAATCAGCAGGTGAAGTTGATTTGACACGATCGACTATCACTTGATCTATTGACAAAATCGGAATTGCTTGCGCCACAATTGCTTCTAAATCTTTTTCCAAATACTTCTCTAAAATTAGAGCCAATTCTTGACTCATGACTTCTAAAGAAGTACTGACAACTGGTGAAGTACTAACACGATTCAGCAAGACTACAGCAATATTTTCCCAATCAACAGAATCAGTTAATCCTTGTAAAAAATCGCTGCCACTATTTTGCAGGTAATGGCGGACACTTTCGCGGGTGGTTTTTCGGAGTTGACGAACCGTACCCATTGGCAAATTTTGTAATGATAAATTTTGCAGTAATTTCCGAATGCGATCGCGCATTTGCAAATCTTGAGTCAATTCCTGCAAGCGAGTATTAGCAACCTCTTTTTCATCCAAACAAAAAGTTCGTAGCCGTGTAAGAGTATTACGTAAGCCAAACAAATTTGCTACTACCCAATAAGTTCCACTGGTTTTTTCGCGGAAGCCTTCATCGATAATTTGAATCGTGCGATCTGTCAAAAAATCAACTATCGTTTGGCGTAAAAGATCCGGCGGTAAAACTACTTGCAACAACCAATCAGCAAGCCGTGTAGCTTGTTCTTCACTAAGTTGAAATTCCAGCAATATCTGGTCAAAAATTTGATTGATCTGCGCTTCTAAAAAATCTTCACGCCGCGCTAAAACCTTAAGCAATCGTGGCAAAGATTCTCCTAGTAAATCCCGCAAAATTCCCGCTACAATTTTGGCACTTTTCTCGTTTTTATCTGTTTTGATTTGTTCAATTGCTAACCGCAACAACCAAAGAATTGCTGATTGCACGCGTTCTGTTTGCAACAAACGCCGCGCCAAATTTTGCAATTCTTGCGGTGTCAAAAGTGACCCCATGATTGTCTTAGAAATGTTCAAAGCCAGACGTTCCTGGTTGCGGGGAATCAATCCAGGGGTGAAGGGTACTCTTCGTCCAGCAATATAAATTGCTTGATAAGGACGGAACAACATTTTGATGGCTATATCATTTGTGAAATAGCCAATAATTCCACCCAGTACCGGGGGAGACACATAAAGCCAAAGATGAGACCAGTCCAAGGGAAGAATTAAAAAAGTTAGGAGGTTAGAGCTTAGAGTTAGGAGTTAGGAGTTAAGAGTTAAGAGTTAAGAATGATAAATTTTAAATGAGAATTTATCACTACTCATAATTCATAACTTTTAACTAATAACTCCTAACTTACTAAGCACTAGCACTCCCATCATACCGTTCGCAATGGGGTAGTGTGTGGCAACTGCAAAACCAACTTGATGAGCTAACTCTATTTGCTCTTTACCGATGGGAAAGCGATCTAAGCTGGGACTGATGTAAGCATATTCTTCTTTTAAGCCTAAATAATTGGCAACTGGTACCACAAAACCGTCTAGATACCACTGTTGAAAGGCGCGTAGCTGAGGATTACTCGGTCGATGAAAGTCTAAAATTGCGGCTTTAGCTCCTGGCTTTAAAACCCGGTATAACTCTTGGAGACTGCGGGGAATATCTTTAACATTTCTTAAACCATAGCCCATTGTTGCAGCATCAAATTGGTTATCGTCAAAGGGTAAATTGAGGACATCAGCTTCTACCCATCTGATAGCAGGTTGCGGGTACTGCGAATGTGAGCGTTCTTTAGCCTTTTCTAGCAGGTTTGGGGAAAAATCCACTCCATACACCTGTCCTGTTGCTCCGATACGCCGTGCCAAACGTAAAGCTAAATCACCACTACCACAACACAAATCTAATGCAGTATCTCCTGGTTTAGCTGCACTCCATTTTACTGCCATTTCCTTCCAGATTCGATGCTGTCCCAGACTCAACCAATCGTTCAACTGGTCATAAACTGGAGCAATACGGTTAAAAATGGACTGAATTTCGTTAGTCATTGGTCAATAAGTCATTGATCGTTAGTCATTCGTCATTTGCCAAGGATAAAGGACAAATGACTAATGACAACTACACAATACCTTAATGAGAGTGACTACTAGTCAGAGCGATCGCCACCAGTTGTGCTGATAAATTAATTAGCACCAATTCATCTTCCCGCAAAGTGCAAGGTTGTTTCCACTGGAGCGACAATACACCCAAAAGTTGATTGCGGTAGCTAATTGGAATCACTAAATGTGCTTGCACACCCGTCTTTTGGTAGTGAATCGCATCAACTAATTTAGTGTCTTTAAGTACATTTAAGGAAACTTGCATTTGTCCCGTGGCGATCGCTTCCCTGGTTAGTGGGTCAAGAGATAGCCAATTTTCTATTGTACCTGTATCGCTGTAAGTTCCTTGAGTTGCAATTAGAGTATTTCCATCTGTAAGTTGTAAAATACAGCCGTCTGCCCCAAAAGTTTCACTCACAGCCCTAGCAATGGGAGCGAGAGTTTCTTCTAAGCTAGAAGCGGCTTGAGTTACCTGTACCAAAACACTCAGCAACGCCATTTGAGCATGAGCGCGGCGTAATTCTTCTGTACGTTGCTTGAGCAAGTCGTAGGTTTCGGCTGCTCTTTGCACCACTGCCTTCAGTTCCCCTGGGTCCCAAGGCTTGGTGATATATTTGTAAACTTGTCCGGCATTAATTGCTTCTACCAAGTCTTCTATATCAGTAAATCCAGTGAGAATTATTCTTACTGTATCGGGAAACTGAGGTACAGTTTTGCTGAGAAATTCAGTCCCTTTCATTTCTGGCATCCGTTGATCGGAGATAATCACTGCTACCTCCCCTTCTGCTGCCAAAACTTGTAGAGCGTTCACCCCACTATCAGCTTTCAGAACATTAAAGTCACGTCGAAATGTGCGATAAAGTAAATCGAGATTATCTGGCTCATCGTCAACTACCAGTATTTTCAGCTTTTTTGGTCGTTCGAGAGTCATAACTTGAGATTGGACTTTATCAATTTCGAGATTGGGTTTATCCATAAGATTTTCCTTTAAATATTCACTCTCTTGTTATATTCCATACCAAGTTTAGTTGAGAATAGCCGAAAATCGCCAAGGGTTTATACGGAGTTATTTTGCATATTTGAGAACGCTAATAGTGAACGCTACAGAGGAAATTTATCTGCCCAAATATCTGAAAAAATGTTCCACTAGAAAAACTAACTAAATCAGCAAAACTATGGCAGTTTCGATCGTGGATGAGGTGTAGGTCTGGGTATAGATTAGAATAATACTTGCTCATGAGGTGTTAATTAACCTCTCAAGTTGAAGCTTGCACTCCGATTATGACTGATTTACCACCCAACACTCAGAATCCCGAAGATAATGCTACAAACGATGTAGCACAAGAGTTACTCCGAAAGCTGAGGCAAAAACAAGGCAACTGGGTGGAATGGGGAGCCGCGATCGCCTCGTTGCTAAAAATCGGTTACAACCCCCAAGAAATTTTTGAGGCGACTGGATTTGAGCCGATTCAACAAAACCAGGTGGTTGTTGGTTCTCAAGTTTACAATTCTTTGGAAAAGTTTGGAGTATCGCAAGAAACGCGATCGCACTATACTACACGTGGCAGCGATGTTTTATACGAGTTACGTTTACTTACTCAAGAAGAACGCGCCGCTGCTGCCGAACTGATCTTTGTCCATAATGTTGATGCTGATGAGGCACGGGATATAGCAAAAGCAATTAAAGAGTTCTCCTATTTCCGCACTTTGCCAGAAGGGTTTTCTGCTCATCCTGGAGATGCGGTTGCTCACCAAGTTTGGAAACTGGCACGCCAAAATGCAGATTTACAACAGCGATCGCGCCTAATTGCCAAAGGTTTGCGTTTTGCTCACACGCCAGGTGCAAGGCAAAAAATCGAACAACTACTGACTGATTTTACTACCGTTCCCCAGCGTCCAGCGCCAATTTTACCGTTTTACCGCCTGGAATTTGAAGAACAGTTACCCCGAATCTTGCCTGTAGTAGGAGAGTTGCCATTATCACGCCAAGATTTGCAAGCTGTGCCCATACTGACAGAAATTGAACCTTTTCGGATGGTAAAGTTTTCTGGAGAGCAAGCTTGGGTTCCCTTACCAGGTTGGCAAGTACTATTGGCGGCAGAAGATCCAGTGGTGATTTTAGCGAATAGCGATCGCTTCCCCATCCAAACCCAAAGCCAAACAGGGCCAGTCTTAGTTGTGATAGATCGTGCCCAACGAGAATGGGATGTCTCTAGCTACTTTGTCGTTGAAAATGGTGGTGAATTAGATTTTCAGTGGTTTGAAAATGAGCCAGAAATTCCTCTACTAGGACAAATTATTATCATTGTGCGTCCTAAGAAAATTCTGGATGAAGAATTAACTAAGGATTCCTGGCAGATTGACGAATAAATTTAATTTTAGACAGAACTAACTGCGTGATGTGAACTTGTTTTGACTGTCCAAACAGCGGATAGCAAATGGCGGCATTGGTTCAATTTTTTGTTTAGTCAATGCCCCATCTGCTTTAACTCTCTTAACATGAACTTGGCACTGGCTTGGCAATGCTTTGCCTAAACCCTTGATTTTTCGCTGACTTGTGTAATTCTATATCTTGAGTGATGATGACATCCCCTGAACAGTCACAAAGTAACGACTGTAACAGGAAAAACCCAAATTTTTTAAGCTGAAAGTGTATAAAGCACAAAAATTATTTGAATTTCGTAATAACTTTTAATAGAACGCACTGGATCAAGAATCTCAACAGATATATACCAATACGATTTGATTTTTGAAAAAATTTAAGTAATGTAGGGTAGCCATTTCTGTGGGCGGGTTTCCTACGCCAGTCCGCACAACGGGGGAAACCCCCGCAAGCGGCTGGCTCGACTTGAGCGGACTGGCATTGTGTTATCGCATAACGTAACGCAACGCTTACGAGCGTCGGGAACCTCCCTTCTGGTAACGCTACGCACAGTCGCTACCGCTACGCTAACACTAGTCGCCTACGGCGGGAACTGACTTTTCACGGTATCTGGAAAACCTCTCTCTAAATCTCTCTCCTAAAAGGAGAGAGACTTTGAATTTTCCCCCTTCCCGTGTCGGGAAGGGGGTTAGGGGGTTAGGTTTTTCGTGGCTTTTCCACATAACGTGAAAAGTAAGACGGCGGGAAACCCGCCTACAGCGCTGGATTCACCGCAACGCACTGGCTCCCCTACGGATATTTAAAAAATCAAATATGAGTTTTATATTATGAGAGCAAAATGCTTAATTTATTAAGCATTATTTTGGGATTTTAGCTTTTCCAGTATCTTCATATTTTATGACCACAATTATTGAGGAAAAAAAATTACTATTTTTTCGATTTAGTTTCATAACCAAACAAACGGAATGGATTTCCTGTTGACAGGAATGACTCAAGCATTATTCAACATAGCTATTACTCGTTTGTAGCTGAACAAGGAGTTTTCTGAAAATGTCTCTTACGAAACGTTGTTTGGCCGAATTTATCGGCACATTCTGGCTTGTTTTAGGTGGCTGTGGTAGTGCTGTTCTAGCCGCCGCCTACACAGAAGATGCTGCAAAAATCAGCGAGAATACTTCTTTTCCATTGGGTATTGGATTAGTAGGTGTATCCCTGGCATTTGGGCTTACTGTCCTCACAGGGGCTTATGCTTTTGGTCATATTTCTGGTGGTCATTTCAACCCAGCTGTTTCGTTTGGACTATGGGCAGGTAAGCGCTTTCCGGGGTCTGACTTACTACCTTACATCCTCTCTCAAGTGATCGGCGCAATTGTTGCTGGGGGGATTATTTACCTGATTGCTAGCGGCAAAACTGGATTTACGCTGACTGGCTTCAACCCACTGGCTACCAACGGCTATGGTACTCATTCTCCAGGTGGTTACACGCTGTTTGCTTGCCTGATTACTGAAGTTGTGATGACTTTCATGTTTCTGCTGATTATTCTGGGTGTGACTGATAGCCGTGCTCCTAAAGGATTTGCACCACTGGCAATTGGTTTTGGACTCACTTTAATTCACCTGATTAGTATTCCTGTAACCAATACTTCGGTTAATCCTGCCCGTAGTACTGGAGTTGCTCTATTTGCAGGTGTAGAACTCTTTTCGCAAATCTGGCTGTTCTGGATAGCTCCTATCTTGGGAGCTATTTTAGCAGGATGGTTGTACGTAGCTATCTTTAGTGAATCAACTCTGGAAGAACGGTAAACTCAAAGAACTAGTTTAACTTTCTTAACAATCCCCTAACTAAACAAATTAACTAAGTGTTATATGTTTAGTCAGGGGGTTGACATAATATTTAAGTATATATACACGCATTTGATCCAGATCGTTTACTAGAACAGTTAAAACAAGAACGGTGGAGTATTTTGTTAGTAATTTGGGATTAAGAATCACCGAAGATTATTCATATCTGCGGTTTGGGAATTAAATTCAATATCTATTTAAAATATATAATTTAAGATGTCCGACTCTAAATTTACTGCTCCTATTATTCAAGAATTACTCGACTCAGAATTGTCTGAGCGATCGCTCATTCCTTCTTTGGAAGAAAAGATTCTCAGAATCCGCAACAGTCTCCGCCCTGGACAGCAGCAAATGGCTGATTGGCAATCTGGGCCTTTGGCGATTTCAGCCGTTCCTGGTGCAGGCAAATCTACCGGAATGGCGGCGGCGGCGGCGATCGCGATCGCCCGTCAATATGAGCGTTCATCTTCCCGCCGTCAGTTGGTAGTCGTTACTTTTACTCGCTCTGCTGCTGCCAATATTAAAGCGAAGATTCGTAAATTTTTAAGAGATGATTTATCTCTACCTCAGACAGGATTTTTTGTCTATACCCTACACGGTCTAGCGTTGAACATTGCCAACCGCCACTCTGATTTGTCGGGTTTGCAGTTAGAAAATGTCATATTAATTACACCAACCCAAAGTCACCGCTTTATCAGAACTGCTGTAGAACAATGGATTATAAATAATCCAGATGTATATTTGCGGTTATTGGAAGGTCATCAATTTGATGGAGAAGAGACAGAAAGGTTGCGTCGTCAATCGGTGCTGCGAACAGAAGTATTACCAGAATTGGCTAATACAGTCATTCATGAAGCAAAAAGTTCTGGGATATCGCCAGAATTGTTGCGGGAGTGGAGTAAGCAAACCACAGATGAATATGCAATTTTGAGTGTAGCGGCGGGATTGTACGAGCAATATCAAAACTTGATGCGATCGCGTGATTTTATCGATTACGACGATATGATTTTAGCCGCACTGCGCGTTTTAGAAAACGACAGTGCCCGTCACATCGAGCAAAACCAAATATTCGCCGTCTTTGAAGACGAAGCCCAAGATTCTAGCCCTCTACAGACGCAGTTGTTAGAAATTTTGGCGAGTAATCGAGAATATGAGGGGATGAATACAGACGCGATGAATCGCGTCTCTACGTACTCCCCACTCAATTTAGTCAGAGTTGGCGACCCTAACCAGGCGATTAACTCTACCTTTACTCCAGCCGATCCGATTTATTTCCGACAATTTTGCGAAGAGTGCGATCGCATCGAACGATTGGCAACGATGGATCGAGCTGGTCGCAGTACTAGAATTATCATTGAAGCCGCTAACTTTGCTCTCAAATGGATCAATAATCAGTGGTTAGCAACAACCAAAACTAACAACAAACAACAAATTCCTGACAACCGACAAGTACCATTTCGCTTACAGACAATTAGCCCCGTGGAAGCTGGCGATCCGCAAGCTAACGCTAACCCCGCACCCGTAGGACGAGGATTAGAACTTTATACCCCGCGCGATATTCATCACACCGTTGAATTGTTATCTCAAAGAGTAATTGAGTTATTTGGTGAAGATCCAACAAAAAATAGTGCTGCGATTTTAGTCCGAGAAAATCGTCAAGGACGATGGTTAGCAGAAGCTTTGACACCTTTGTGCAAAGAGCATAAAATTACACTTTACGATGTGGGAGAACGCGATCGCCGTTCCCATGTCCCCCAAGAGATTTTGGCATTATTGCAATTTTGCGATCGCCCCCACTCCCCCGATTACCTCAAAGCTGCCCTAGAAGCATTAGTACAGCGCCAATTAATTCCTACCCAAGACCTCAACGCCCTTGCTAGTCTGCCAGAAGAGTTTTTGTATCCTGGCCCCCTAGCACCACCCCAGCCAGAAACAGTACAAAAAGCTGCTCGCATGTGTCGCAGCTTACTCCGCGCTCGTTTAGAATTGCCTCTTTACCAGCTAATTTCCTTTCTCGCCCTGACTTTAAATTATGACCAAGCAGAATTGGCAACTGCTGATAAACTTGCAGAACGGGTAAACCAGCAGATAGCTGGCAATAGTTCGATGGGAGGAATGCTGTCAGCTTTAAGTGAAATTGTTAGTTCCGAACGGTTTGAACCAGTGGAAACCGAGGATTCGGAAGAACGTTATACCCGTCGCGGTCAACTGACAATTATCACTATGCACAAAGCTAAAGGGCTAGATTGGGACTATGTATTTCTTCCCTTTCTCCACGAAAACTTGATTCCTGGCAGATTTTGGGTTCCTCCCCAAAGCCAATTTTTAGGCGATTTTACCTTATCAGAAGTAGCTCGCGCCCAAATTCGCGCTACTCTCCACGAAGAATCTATCATACCGGATGTTAGTCAAGCATGGGAGGTGGCAAAGAATTTGAAAACATCTGAAGAGTATCGTTTACTCTATGTTGCCATGACACGAGCAAAGCTTCTGCTATGGATGTCTGCGGCGCAGAAAGCCCCTTTTACTTGGAGTAAACCAGACAATTTACAAGAACAAGCGCCTTGTCCGGTGTTTCCAGCATTAAAACGCCAATTTCCTGAATGTGTGATGAATTTAGCGGTAATGAGCAAATAAGTATAAGGGGTGGGGCATGGGGCATTGGGCATTGGGCACAAGAAGCAGAGGAGCAAGGGGGCAGAGGGGCAGAGGAGAAAAACTTACTGTAACTTCTCCCCTGCTCCCCCACTCCTTGTAAAGAAACTGAATTAAGAGTGCAACGTCAAACAAACTATGATTGCAATTGCAATATTATCTGTTCAATTTTTAACAATCAATACATAATATATGAAATCCATCATCCAAGCATCTGCCGTAATTAAAAGTACCTTCCAGTCACCCAGAGGAATTTTCTTGACGCTGGTGTTGACAAGCTTGCTATCTTGTGGATTTGGACTCATTGAAAACAATTATGCTGGTGCTATTCCTTACCAAGACAACACTCAAGTATCCCAATCCCAAGCAAACGAGTTGCCGAAAACGATCGCTAATAAAATTTTAAAAGATGCATCCTTCCGTTCCGGTGTACGTAAACGGGAATTAGAGATTACCCAAGTCACATCGAAAACCTTTGGTAATCCCTGTGAGTTCAAATTTGGAGAAGTTTGTACTAGGGAATACAACCCCATTGAAGGCTGGGAAGTAGTTGTCAAAGTCCGCCAAGATTCGTGGACTTACCATGTAGATAAATCTGGAAAGCAAAGAATTTTAGATCCGAAAGTGAGTACTTCACAAACATTGCCGAAGGCGATCGCAGATGCAATTTTGAGCGATGCCTCAAACCGTTCTGGGGTGGAAATTACTGATTTAAAAATTACTCAAACTACACCAAAAACCTTTGGAAATCTCTGTCAATTCAACTTTGGTGAAGTCTGCACCCAGCAGTACGACCCCGTAGAAGGTTGGGAAGTGATTGTCAAGGTTAAAGAGCAATCTTGGATTTACCATGTGAATAAATCCACTTCGCAAATAATTTTAGATCCCAAAGCCAACGCCACTGAAAAAAGTTAAATAATCAATGGCTTTGGTTTTTTCCCATATCCTCATTCCGTGCTTTGACCATCACAGCACGGATATAGTCATTTTTACCATTCGTATAAGCTTCGCGATCGCTCCGAAAACTTGCCGCCAAGTCGCGTTTTAGAACTTCGTAGCGTTTCGCCTCTTCAGGATGCTTTCTCAAATAGTCGCAAAATAGCTTGCGCTCCCAAAATTCGCTGTCAATCTCGACTATGTGAACATGATGAGTACGTTGCTTTCCGTATGGTGGCATTCCTTTAACAAAAAACATCTGTCCAGGACGCGGGTTTTCACGCCAATAAACGTATCCCAAGGATTCTAAAGCCAAAATAGCAGATTTTGCATTTACCAAGGAACGCACTCCCACCATAATGTCAATAACTGGTTTGGCTGCCATTCCTGGTACTGCGGTACTACCAATATGTTCAATTTCTACAACTAAGTCATTGCCTAGTGCCTGCCAAATCCGCTCGGCTTCTTCTGTAAACAAAGTCGCCCAACGTGGGTCATATTCAACTATATTGACCTCATCCATAAGTGAAGCTAAGTTTGTCTACAGCGATCGCTGTTGGCTAAATCCTTTATTTAATTGCAGTTATAGCAATTTTAATAGTATATAATAATGGATCGTGTCGAATCAAAGCTAGACCATGCCTAAACTAAAGACTCGTAAAGCTGCGGCAAAGCGATTCCGTGCCACCGGTACCGGCAAAATCGTCCGTCGTAAAGCGTTCAAAAGCCACCTTTTAGAACACAAATCTTCTGATAAAAAGCGTAGTATGCGTCAGAGTGCGCTTGTACATGAACGCGATGAACTTAACGTGCGCTTGATGCTCCCATACTTGTAAGTATTTTAGGAAATAAATTATGACTCGGGTAAAACGCGGTAATGTAGCTCGCAAACGCCGCAATAAAATTCTCAAACTAGCTAAAGGTTTTCGCGGTTCCCATTCAACTCTGTTTAGAACTGCCAACCAACAAGTGATGAAGGCGCTACGGAGTGCCTACCGCGATCGCAAAAAGAAAAAGCGCGATTTTCGTCGCCTTTGGATCACCCGCATCAATGCTGCTTCCAGGCAACACGGCTTGAGTTACAGCCAGTTTATTGGTAACTTGAAAAAAGCTGATATCCAACTAAATCGCAAGATGTTGGCGCAATTGGCAGTCCTCGATCCAGCTAGTTTCGGCAAAGTTGCTGAATTGGCACTTCAAGCTAAAGGATAAAGGTGGTGAGGGATGTATAACAGATGTAACAGACGGCAAACAATTACTCGGTTACATCTGGTATTATCCGCCACTATATTTTGGATTTTTTGCTTTTCTTTAGTAGGGACGGGATTAACTGCATCTGCTGCGGAAATGTCAGAAATTCAGCAGCGGGGCTATTTAAATGTTGCCGTGAAAGATAACTTGCGTCCCTTGGGATTTAAAGATGACAACGGGAATTTGCAAGGTTTAGAAATTGACTTGGCCAAGCGTTTGGCAGTTGACTTGGTTGGTAAAGCCGAAGCTGTAAAATTTCAACCTGTAGCGAATCGCGATCGCCTTTCTATAGTCTTAGACAAGAAAGTTGATTTTGCGATCGCTAGAGTCACAGCAACCGAGTCACGTGCCCGCATAGTTAGTTTCAGTGTTCCCTACTATTTGGATGGCACTCTATTAATTACAAAAGATGCATCTGTGCAGCAGTTGAGCGATTTAGCAAAACAAAAAATTGCCGTACTCAATAACTCCAGTACCATTGCTAAAGTGCGGTACTATCTACCAAACGCCGAGTTAGTAGGAGTGGATTCCTATAAAGAAGCGCGAGAGGAAATAGAAAATAATGCCGCAATAGCCTTTGCCGCAGATGCTAGTGTTCTAAGCGGTTGGGTGCAGCAATATCCTCAATATCGGTTACTGCCAACTAAGTTATCAACTGAACCCTTATGTGTAGTAATGCCCAAGGGATTGCAGTACGATGAGTTTAGACGAAATGTGAATCAAGCGATCGCTCGTTATTTAGAAAAAGGTTGGCTCCAGCAACGCTCTCAATATTGGGGTTTACCGTAAATTGGTCATTAGTCATTGGTCATTGGTCATTAGTGAATAACAAAGGACAAAAGACAAATGACAAATGACAAATGACAAATAACAAACTTTATAATATTTGTATTTGCAGTAATGGATAACAGTCTAGCCGTTGTTTATCTCTCAATTATGGTAGTTATACTCACAATTGCAGCCGTGAGTGTTTTTCGCCAGATTTTCAAAACTCGCAAGGTTGAAGGCTCTTTTGCCAGGTTGCGAAAGAAGTTAGAGAAAGAAAAGGGTACGACTCAAGAATATTATGAGTTAGCCAGTATTTATTCAGAAAAAAAAATGTATTCTCCAGCGATCGCGCTATTTCAAAAAGCTCTCAAAGCAGCTGAAGAAGACGGAGAAGAAAATATCGCCCCCATCTACAACGGGCTGGGCTATGTTTATTTTACC
Source organism: Nostoc sp. DedQUE04 (assembly GCF_034530995.1). Taxonomy (NCBI): domain Bacteria; kingdom Bacillati; phylum Cyanobacteriota; class Cyanophyceae; order Nostocales; family Nostocaceae; genus Nostoc; species Nostoc sp. DedQUE04. The sequence goes on from NZ_JAVRCA010000017.1 coordinate 38,400, forward strand.
CAAGAGCAATATGACTTAGCAATTCGTCAGTACAAAGAAGCTCTCAAGTCTAAACCAGACTACGTAACAGGATTCAATAATCTCGGTCACGCTTATGAGAAGAAAAAATTAACTACTCAGGCGTTACAAGCTTACGAAGAAGCACTCAAATTAGCTCCAAATAACTCTATTGCTAAACGTCGTGCTGAATCTTTACGCCGTTTAGTTTCGGCGTAAGATAATGTCCAGGTAATTAAGCATAATACCCAAAACCCCACCCTGCCAAAGCTGTGCTTTAGCTCCCCTCCCCACAAGCCTACGGTGTACACATAAGTCTGAAATAGCTGAGTAACCAAGGTTTTACCCCACCCTAACCCTCCCCTTATAAAGGGGAGCCACTGCGTTGGGCGGGCAATGCCCGACTTGAAGCACGTGGCGTGAGGGAACTAGATTTCTTTCTTGTTTCCCCCCTTTATAAGGGGGGATTAAGGGGGGTAATTCGATTTGTGTGTACACTGTAGCCCCACTTGCAGAGTGGAGTTATTTTATTATAATTAATTTCGCTTTAGCCTCTTAATTTATCGGTTTTCAATCTTAGGTTTGGAAATAGATAACTATAAGTCTTTTGTAAAAATGTAAAAGATGATTAAGCGGCTAAAGCGTTTTTTATGGCTAGCTATTGCCATCATTGTTGTCATTTCTTTCTCAATCGGATTAATGGAAACATTAACGGCTCAACAGCCTTCGATTTCCCATCCTCTCACTTCACTAACTGAGGTAGAAATTAGCACAGCTGTTTCTGTCATCCAAAGAGAAAAAAATTTGAGCGAAATGGCAGCTTTTCCTCTTATTGCTTTACAAGAACCAGATAAAGAAGAAGTTCTAAATTTTACACCTGGTAAAGTCTTTGGGCGAAAAGCTTTTTTGGTAATCTATGAACGTTCAGAAAACAAAACCTTTGAAGGGATTGTCGATCTGAGAAGCAAAACCTTAAGTTCTTGGAAAGAAATACCGTCCGTTCAACCTGCGATCGCTAATTCAGAATATGAACTAGCAACTCAGGTAGTTAAAGCCGATCCCCGATGGCAAAAAGCGATGCAAAAGCGGGGAATTACCGATTTCGATAGAGTTAAAATCAGTTGGTGGGCACCAGGAATTCTTAGCCAACAGGAAGAAGCAACAGGTAATCGTCTTTGTCGCGGTTTATCTTACTACAAAGGTAAAGGTTGGAACTATTATGGTAGTCCGATTGAAGGAGTTTTAGCAACAGTCAATTTGAATACGGGGAAAATTGCTAGTTTTGTTGATAGAGGAAACGTACCTTTCTCTCAAGAAAACTGGAATTATGATGTCAAATCTTTGGGGAAATTACTGTCACCACTTAAAGCATTAAAAATACTCCAACCGAATGGTAGAAGTTTCCAGATCGAAGACAATGAAATTAGTTGGCAAGGTTGGAAGTTTCGCTATTCAATGCATCCTCGTAATGGATTAATGCTTTACCAAGTGACGCACAAAGATGGGGAAAATATTCGACCAGTTTTATACCGCGCTAGCCTCTCAGAAATGGTAGTACCTTATGGCGATCCTCAGCCTACTTGGTCGTTCAGAAATGCCTTTGATCTTGGAGAATACAACTTAGGTTTACTAGCAAATACAATGGAATTAGGTAAAGAAATTCCTGAAAATGGCTTGTTGTTAAATGCTGTATTTGCTAATGAGCAGGGAGAACCTTATCAAATACCAGGGGTTATCGGTATCTACGAACGCGATCGCGGAATGCTGTGGAAACACTATGAATATAATACTCAGCGTAATGATGTCCGTCGCAGTCGAGAATTAGTTATGAAGATGACGGTAGCCATTGACAACTATGATTACAGCATCAATTGGATCTTTCACCAAGATGGGACTTTGGAAGTCCAAAATGAATTAACGGGTATTGTATTGGCGCAGGGAACGGCTGCCCAAAAGCAATCTGATGATGATTCCTATGGTCGATTAATTGCTCAGAATATCTTTGGAGTAAATCATCAGCACTTTTTCAATTATCGCCTAGATTTCGATGTCGATGGTCAGGCTAACTCTGTGATGGAAATGAATGTGAAAGCTTTGCCGATGGATGAGAAAAATCCTTTAGGAAATGCGATCGCACTTGCAGAAATCCCACTAGTCAAAGAAACGGCTGCTGTGCGCGATTTGGATATGAAAAGCAGTCGAGAATGGATGATTGTTAGTGCAGACAAAAAGAATGCTCTCGGTGCTGCACCTGGATATATGCTGATGCCTGGTGGAAACTCGATATTTTTCCCTGTAGAAGGCTCAAAAATCCGGGAAAGGGCAGAATTTGCGACTCATCACCTCTGGGTAACAAAATATAAACCTACTGAACTTTATGCTGGCGGCGATTATCCCAACCAAACTCAGCCCGAACAGGGTTTACCGAAATATATTGCAGACAATGAGTCTTTGCTGGGTGAAGATATCGTACTGTGGTACACAATGGGCGTAACTCATATTCCGCGATCGGAAGATTGGCCGGTGATGCCTGTTCACGAAGTTGGCTTTAAGCTAGTCCCTAGAGGATTCTTTAGCCGGAATCCAGCGATAAATTTACCTGAGTAAAATATTTGTTGGCTCAAGTTTCCTTACTAAAAGGCAGGAGTTAGGAGGCGGGGGGCAGAAGGTTAGGAGTATCAATTAAAACTTTAGTTCTGGGTTTAGAGCCACGTTTAAAGAAAGAATTATACTGAGACGTGCAGCGCGTTCGCGCAGCGTCTCGCAGAAAAGTATAAAGTGTCCTTGCTTCAATCCCACTATAAGGGTGGGTTCCTCCTGCCTCCTGTTTCCTGCCTTCGACCTCCTGCTTCCTGAATTCAGGTTTTTTTTCATGTCTAAAGGCGGTAACTTGAATGCTGATAAACTTGTATAGTTCAAATACTGGCACTGGTTAAAATAGGATATCTAATGAACTTTCCAGAAATTAATATTCCCGGTGATGGAACACTGCACGCTCGTTTAATTACTTCCTTGGGTGAAATTGTAGTTCGTTTGGAAGAAGAGCGAACCCCCAACACTGTCAAAAATTTTGTCGGTCTAGCAACTGGAACAATCGACTGGAAAGACCCTAAAACTAATGCATCTGGTAAGGGAACTCCAGCTTACGATGGAGTTCGCTTTCACCGGGTCATCCCTGATTTTATGATTCAGTGTGGCGATCCTCTGAGTCGTTATCTAGATACAGCCAGCCGATGGGGTACTGGTGGCCCAGGATATCAATTTGAAGATGAGTTTCATCCTGAATTGAGACACACTCGTGCAGGTATCTTGTCGATGGCTAATGCCGGACGCGGTACTAATGGTTCGCAATGGTTCATTACAGAAGCACCAACACCTCACCTTGACAACAATCACAGTGTTTTTGGTGAAGTTGTCCAAGGTCTAGATATAGTCAGCAAGATTGCTAATGTGCCTACAACTAGAGATCGTCCAAATCAAGAAGTGGTGTTACAAAAAGTAGAAATTTTTCGGCAGTAATTAACACTTCGATTTGTAGTAAGCACTTTAGTGTTTAGAAAATAAGGACTAAAGTCCTTACTACAAACTTGCTTATCCATCAAGATTTTGCAGCCCCATTGCAATCTTACTGTGTTTTTCAATTTGCCCCATGACTTGTTTTGCCCGTTGAATAACTACGGCTGGTAAACCTGCCAATCTCCCCGCTTCAATTCCATAAGATTTATCAGCACCTCCTGGTTGAACTTGGTGCAAAAAGATAATTTGGTCGGGTAATTCTTTCACTGTCACTTGATAGTTAGCCACATTGGGGATAATACTAGCCAGTTCATTTAATTCGTGGTAATGGGTGGCAAAAATTGTGCGCGATCGAATATCCACTGCTATATATTCTGCCACCGCCCAAGCTATGGAAAGACCATCAAATGTTGCTGTCCCGCGACCAATTTCATCTAACAGTACCAGCGATCTAGATGTAGCATGGTTGAGAATATTTGCAGTTTCATTCATCTCCACCATGAAGGTAGATTGACCAGTTGCTAAATCATCTACTGCACCGACACGGGTAAAAATGCGATCGCATATTCCCAATCTGGCAAACCTCGCGGGTACAAAACTACCAATTTGTGCCATTAACTGAATCAATCCCACCTGACGCAAATAACAACTTTTGCCACTGGCGTTTGGCCCGGTAAGAATAATTAAATCGGGACTGTCATTTGTCTTTTGTCCTACCCTGCGGGAAGCCGCTAGCGCGTCTATGTCATTTGTCATTTGTTCTTGGTCATCTGCTAATGACAAATGACTAATGACTAATGACTCTTGACCCAATTGCGTTGAATTTGGCACAAAGAACCCCGCAGGTAAAGATTGTTCCACTACCGGATGACGACCATCAACAATATTTATCTCCCTCCCTGGCAATATTTCGGGACGACAGTAACCTTGATGTACCGCCAATTCAGCCAAACCACACAACACATCCGCCGCCGCCACTGCACGAGACAGATTGCGAATTATTTCCGCCTCTTGTGCTACTTCTTCCCGCAATGCTGTAAAAATCTCATATTCCAACTGATTTAAATCATCCCGCGCCGTCAAAATTCGGGCTTCTCGTTCCTTTAAATCTGGGGTGATGTAACGTTCCTCATTGGTCAGAGTTTGCTTGCGGATATAATTAGCGGGTACTTGGTCGGCTTTGGTGCGAGAAATACTGATGTAATAACCAAAGGTTTTGTTAAATCCTACCTTGAGGGTGGAAATTCCTGTCTTAGCTCTCTCATCAACTTCCAAGTTGGCAATCCATTGCTGGTCTGCTTCTACAGTCGCTTTTCTTTCATCCAACAAGGGATTTACACTGGGGCGAATTAATCCACCTTCTTTAATTAGTATAGGTGGCGATTCTACAAGATGTGCGTGTAACTTTTGTGCTAATTCTTCCAACACACTTGGGACTTTCTGCAAAGCTTTGAGAAATGGAGAACGCGTCTCAACTACTAAGTTGGATAATTCCGGCAAGCGTGAGAGGGAATCTGCCAAAGCTACTAAATCTCTAGCATTGGCTGTACCAGAACCCGCCCTTCCGGTGAGGCGTTCTAGATCGTAAATTTGCCGTAATAAATGCCGCAAATCTTGACGTAGGGGCGTATTTTCCATCAATTCTTGGATGGTATCTTGTCGTGCCCGAATGCCTTTAATATCGAGTAGGGGTTGCAACAACCACCGCCGCAAAGCACGCCCACCCATTGCTGTACTAGTTTTATCTAACGCCCAAAGTAGGGAACCGTGAAAAGTGCCATCTCGAACGGTTTGGGTAATTTCTAGGTTACGGCGGGTTTGATTGTCAACAATTAGGTAGTCGGTGACAGTGTAGCTGCGGAGTCTTTGAAGAGTGACAGGGTTTTCTTTTTGAGTATCTTCCAGGTATTCCAGAAGACCACCAGCCGCACGGACGGCGAGAGGAAGACGATCGCAGCCGAGTCCTTCGAGCGATCGCACCTTAAATTTCTGCAATAATCTCGGTCTAGCTTCACCTTGGGAAAAGGGAAGTTGCGATCGCAAACTATAACAAAATGATGGTGGCAAACACTCAGGAAGATGTGGCGAAGTTTCTCCCGGACGCAGCAAACTACCCAAATCGGGCGCATTTGTCGGAACTAACACCTCTGAAGGTTGCAAGCGCATTAATTCTTGGGTCAAATGTTCTAAATCGCTACCTTGAGTCGTGAGAAATTCCCCTGTAGAGATATCTGCATAAGCTAAACCCCAATGATTTGCGGCAATTACTACTGCTGCAAGATAATTATTGCGACTGGATTTGAGCATTCCTTCTTCTAGCAAAGTACCGGGGGTAAGAATGCGCGTTACTTCCCGCCGCACCAATCTCCCAGCAGCTTCAGAAGCATCTTCAACTTGGTCGCAAATTACTACTGCGTAGCCTTTTTCTACCAGCATTGTCGCGTAGCGTTCCCAAGCGTGATGCGGAACACCAGACATCGCCACCCGTCCCTGTTCCCCAGCTTGCTTACTAGTGAGAACTAATTCTAATTCTTGCGCTATTTTTACTGCATCTTGGAAATAGCATTCAAAGAAATCTCCTACCCGATACAGCAATACCGCGTGAGGATATTTATCCTTCGTCTCGACATAATGCAAGTACATTTGACTTAGCTTACTGCGATCCACCTGTAGATGGTCAGAAATAAAAGTACTTGCATCGGGCTTGGTAGATGGAGTTTCGGAGTGAGAGGCAGTCATAGATGCTATCGAAATTATGCACAGAAATTCCCCAAGATCCGATGATAACGTGATGTGAAAGTTGAATGGCGATCGCTCAAGGATATTTTACTTTTATCTGACAAATGTTTTTTTTGATACAATGCAAAATTCCCAACTTCTTCATGAAGCCGGGAATCTGAACAACTTAACCCAAACAAAATTATTTCATATTCTAAATTAGCAACCTCAAATTAAAGATAGTAGATGACTGAGGTTGCAAGTCAATAAATATTACTCCTCTTCCTCTTCTTCCTCTCCAAACACTGCGTCTATAAGTTCTTGTGCGCGTTCGTCTGAAATATTTAAAGCTTCTTGAAGTTCAGAGATATAATCTTGTTCGTGTTCGGGTACTTCTTCATCAATCCCTACTACTAAGATAGCTGTGATGTATGCAGCTTCGCGATAATTTCTATTGGGTAAGGATTCGATAGACTGGGCGATTAAATCTTCTGGTTCTTCTTCTTCAATCAAACTGACGACTTTTTCGGTCAATTCTTCAAAGTCTTCTTCAGAGTAATCTTCAAATAAGTCAACCCGACCGAGAAATTCACTCAAAGCATATTCTTCTGTGGAAGAAATACCCTCACCATCAGCCGCAGCAGAAAATAACCCAAGAATTGCGATCGCAACTTCTGGTTCTATAGCAACTGAACTAACACTACGGCCTTTGGGCAACTTGCGTTTAGACATAATTATCCTCTCAATGTTACGTGATATTTCAGGAAGTGATATTTTGCGGTTTATCATGCTTCCTCGATTTATGATTCCCAAAATAATGCGGAAATATACATTGGGATGAATCTTTTTTTCATAAAAAATACGCAGATAATATATTCATCTGCGTATAAAAACGGTTAAGTTGCTTTGAGCGATAAGATTTTTAGTACTTGTGTACCCTGCGTAGCCTAAAAGGATACTGTGTACACACAAGTCTGAAATAGCTGAAAAACCCAAGGTTTTACCCCACCCTAACCCTCCCCTTATAAAGGGGAGCCACTGCGTTGGGCGGGCAATGCCCGACTTGAAGCACGTGGCGTGAGGGAACTAGATAGATTTCTTTTCCCCCAATACATCGGGGGGATTAAGGGGGGTAATTCGACTTGTGTACACATAATGTTATTTTGGCGATCGCATTTATTGATTTCACTTATTCTCAAATAACAAATAGATATGAAAAATGAGTAAAAATACAGACAAACTCGTAATTATTTCGTTGAAGTTTTAATGAAATAAATCTACAAAACTGCTATAAACGCTAGGATTAAAATTTCTGGCTTACAGTGGAATGTTAAGAGTGTCAACCAAATTGTTTCTATTTGTTGTTGCCAAAACCGGATGCTCCTCATTCACACCCCCTATTTTTCTTGAAAATATCTGAAAATATATGAAATTTAGAGCCTGCAAATATCCTTTCGCACTCATCCTAGTCAGCTTCGGTTTTGTGCAGATAGCTGATGCTCAAACTCCTGTAGCTGAAACCTCCAAGCTATCTCAAGAAGTTTCTGTACTTCGGAAACAGGGCCCAAAAGGGTTAGAAGTATTTCTTAAATCCCATGCTAATACGTTAAATACCGCTTCTTCAGGAGCAGTTCTACCTTCCCCTGCACTTCGGCTAGCTTTAGATGAACTTTGTCAACAACGGGACTGTTACGCCTCTCGTTTGTATTGGTACACTGATATAGAACAAGCCAAAGCTGCTGCTAGAACCAGTGGTAAACCTATTCTATCTCTGCGGTTATTGGGTAGGCTGGATCAAGATTTGAGTTGTGCTAATAGTAGGTTCTTCAGGGTAGCATTGTATCCGAATGTGGAAATTTCTAAACTGCTTCAAGACCGTTTCATTTTGCATTGGCAATCAGTGCGTCCTGTACCCAAAGTAACTATTGATTTTGGCGACGGACGCAAGTTGGAGCGAACGATTACAGGCAATAGCATTCATTATGTATTGGATGCATCAGGTCGTCCAATCGATGCTATTCCAGGGTTGTATAGTCCCAAAGCATTTTTGCATCAGCTAGAGCAGGCTGAATTAGCAGTAAAAAATTATAGTAAACTTACACCAAGCGATCGCGAGTCTTATTTAAGAAAATACCACAGCGATCGCTTAAATTCTATCCAAGGCCAATGGGTTGCAGATTTATCCCGCCTGGGTATCCAGTCTCCCCCTAAGTTGGTAGAAATTCCGAGCAATCCCACTCAACCACCGACAGCAGAAATAGCAAGCTCTCTAGCAGTTTCTAAAATGAGAGTTGAAACGCCAATGTTAACTGCTCTCCAGTCTGATGCTGAACGGAATCAAAACGCCTTAGCTGAAATTACTGACCAGAAAGTTTGGGACAAAATTGCTCAACTCTATGCCGCCGATGTCAAGCTAGATCGAAACAGCATCTCTCTAATTAGAGCTAAAAAATCTCAATCTGCCAACACTCAAGCAGATAATTTGCCGATAATAGTGAAAAATTTTGAAGCCACAATGGCTTTAGATACAGTCAGAAATGAATATATGCTGCACAGCCAAATTCATCAATGGTTTATGCAGGGTAAGCAAACAAGGAGTGTGGAAGCGCTCAATGAACAAGTATACGGACAACTATTTTTAACTCCTAGTTCTGACCCTTGGTTGGGGCTTTTCCCTAGCGACAGTTACAGCGCCATTGATAATGATGGTATTCGTTAGTAGCTCATAAACCAATACGTTCAGTTAAGAAAAATTGTAGTGGCGTGGCAAGCAAAAAAATTGTGCATTAAAGGTAGGTTGGGTGGAGCAAAGCGCAACCCAATATATATCAGAATGTTGGCTTTGGCAAAGCCTCCACCCAACCTACTAGCGCTACTACATAGTTTAAGGTTTTTGGGGCTAACCCAAGCCTATTGGCTCATAAACTGATGTAAGTAAAAAGGAGTGATGAGATTTTATTGCATTGACACCTCACTCATCACTCCTTGTAACTTGCGCGTTGATTAGCTGTTACGCATTGTTAAATTACACCAGCTTACTACTTCATTTATCCTCTAACTAAAGAGACGGATAATTATTAAGTTCAGATGTGATTGGCTATACAAACTTTTTTAACTTATTAATATTTATCTTTGCAATTCTAGATATAGAAGTTCAACCATTGCTTGTTCTCAATAGTTTTACTTTTAGAGGTTGTTTGAAAAGTCGTAAAGTATACCAGAGACCCCACTTCCATTCCTCTCCCCGAAACGGAGAGAGGCTTTAAAACCCCCATTCCCTTGTAGGGAAGGGGGGCTAGGGGGGTTAGGTTTCCGAGGTCTATAAGTTACTAAAAATACTTTTCAAACATCCTCTTACCCGTGTCAGATAGTTTTATAATGAATTTGAAGATAGAAAGGCTTGGATTCCCAACTTTTTAAAGAAATTGGAAGGTCTTCGCTAAAGGAGAAGTACCTAGCGTAGACATGAAATCTAACCCCTACAAAGGAGTAAGGTTTAGATTTCTAAGCTTTTGGTGTTAGCAATAATACTTTTAAAACATCCTCTTAAAGAAGTTGGGAATCTTGTTATGAATTTTATTAATAGGCAAAGTATTCAGAATCACCCACAAACTTAACTTAGATTCTATATCTTTGGTAGTAGTTGCTTAATTCTTGTGATGGAAGTTGGGGAAAGTCTTATCAGTTATTCTTAGAGGATGTTTGAAAAGTGTCGTATAGCATATTAAATTTTGACATTACCCCCCAACCCCCCTTATAAAAGGAGGCTTTAAGAGACTATTTCCCCCCCCAATACATCGGGGGGTTAGGGGTGATATTAGATACTTTGGATAACAAACATAGCTTTCCAAACATCCTCTTAGTAATAAATGGAAACAATTATTATTACCACTAAATCATTTATTGGGGGAATGACAAAGCGGATTCAACAATAATAGTCAAAAATTAAAGTTGAAATGTAGGGTTTTCCGAGTGTAGTATCTGCTCTTTGCTAGTCATTATTTTGACTTACTTATCAGTTTAGTCAAAAATTAGCATAATCTTAGATGGCAGATTTGGTACTCGTATTTAGCTGAGGTAACAGAATTTTACCACCAATGGTAGAAGTAATACTTAACAAAAGTCAGTAAAATTTTGGCTAAATAAATATATAAGTCGATGCTTTGTAATTTGCTAGATTCAATTTACTTTAAGCATTTAGGTTGAATGGTATATGTGTCATTTAAAAACTGGCTCATTTGTAGCGACTATATGATAAAAATTGTCAAAAACCCAAAATAAATCTAACTTTATTACTTCAATTACGTGAAAATTGCAATTTACAACCTATTAAATTTATAACTCAATAAAATTAAGTATACTGCAATTTTCTCAAAGATTTACTTACTAGGTTTTTTTGCTTAACTTTTGCAAGCAAATAGCGGGAATTTAAAGTGAACATAGAAAAATTTGTCCAACGTACAGAAATATTGCACAAGCGTTTAGCAGATTTATACCAAACTGCTAGTTTATTACCTTGGATTTCCCCTGATTTGTTGCCGGAAGCTTTTAAGGAACTCCATAATACCTCAAAGGTAGCACAGTTAGCGGCAGATGAACTTTATCAGCAAAACGAGGAACTAATAAAAACACGGAATTGGTTAGAAGCAGAGCGCCATTACTACCAAGATTTATTCGAGTTAGCGCCAGACGGCTATTTAGTGACTAATACAGAAGGAATCATCCAAGAAGCTAACCTCACCGCAGCTAAGTTGTTGAATGTTTCCAAGCATTTTTTACTGGGAAAACCAATAGTTAACTTTGTCCTTCTAGAAGAACGTCAGCAAGTTCGCAACGAACTGATACAGCTATCGCAATCAGACAAAGTTCAAGAGTTATTGGTACGTTTGCAACAACGTTATGGCGAGTTATTTTATGCAGCTTTGACAGTAACAGTTGTCCGCAATCAGCAGGGTAAGGCAATTTCTCTGCGCTGGATGGTGCGTAATATAACCCAGCGTCAGCAATTAGAATCAGTAAAAGTTAAAGACAAGAATGACATTTTCAACAATCGCCCCCTACATAAATATGATAAAGGAGAAACTATTCCCCTCAACCCATTAGCAATTTGGTATGTTTCTCAGGGTTTGGTTAAACTCAGTACCTACTGTGAAACGGGTGAAGAAGTGCTGATTGGATTGGCAACACCAGGAATGGTTTTTGGTTCTAGTTTGACATCTTTAGACATTTACCAAGCAACAGCGCTTGCTGATGTTGAGTTAGTGTCAGTTTATGCAGCAGAAGTATCAGCTTCTGCAACACTGAGTCATACACTTCTACCAAAAATTAAGCAGCGATTACAGCAAACAGAATCTTTTTTAGCTATTTCTGGTAGACGGCGAGTACAAGATCGCTTACAGCATCTATTACAACTTTTGAAACGAGAAGTGGGTGAAACTATACCAGAGGGAACTCGCCTAAATGTTCGCTTTACTCACGAAGATATTGCTAGCGCCTGCTGTACCACTAGAGTAACAATTACACGATTGATGGGGAAATTACAAGAAGAAGGTAGAATCAGTTTCGACTTAAAAAAACATATTATCTTGAGAGATGTTGATTGATTACATTTTTCTTAAGTAAAGATCAGTTGCCAGCCAATCAGGAAAATTGCTATATCTGCAAAAATATGGCTGATGTATCCAGGCCAAATCGAGCAATAATTTAAGTAGCACCATGACCAAACCGCCCCTGCTATAAACACTCCCAATGAGCATAATGTTGTCGCACGCCAGTCAAAGTAAGCTGCTAAACCAACAACATGATGAATCGTAAAAAATAGTGCAGACAGTACTACAGCTAAAGGACTTGATACCAAAATTTCACATTTACGATAAACAAACCAACGCCAGACAAATTCCTCAAGTAAAGAGTTAACAAATATCCAATACACTGCACCTACTAAGTAAATTACAAAACTGTTCAATCCAACTTGTGTTGCGCGATCGCGAACATATTCAACATCTATCCATTTGGCGCCCAGCAGCCAATAAACAATCAAAATGATGCCTAGCATTAATAGCCCTAATCCGACTCCAGCGAATAAATCGCGTCTTTTAGGATATTCAAATTTTAAATTCTCTTTATCAACAAATAACAACCAAATAATGGGTATTAGCAATAACCAGATTTTAGCTAATAAAGCTACTAAATGTCCTTGGAAGCCAGGGAGTATATATAGCTGAGTTGCAATACCAATGCTTGGAACTGGCACAAGTAACAACAGAGCTAGTAGTGCATTTTGATTTTGGTTAGCTTTTAACATGGGGAGACTTTGTTATATTTTGATGGTTTTAACTTTTAAATCCATAGTTTTTAGAGCGAGTTAGGATAATTAATTGTAATAAAATCTATATTCACCAGGTTTACTATCAATACTATTGGTTAAGGCAAGAGACGCGATTAATCGCCGTCGTTACAATAGACCTCTTGCATAAGTCGAATAGACCTCCCTTAATCCCCCGATATATTAGGGGGAAACTTAAAATCTTGCCCCCTCTCCTTCATAAGAGGAGAGGTGATTAAAGGATTTTTGTAATAGGTCTAATAATTAGTCTTTTGTGAAGATGGCGATTTGTATTTTTATGATGATTTTTCACATCTTGGTGAACCGTATTGGTTTATTATTAATTTTTATATGCAAAATATAAAACATGAGTATCATAATCAGACTTGAATAAGGTGACACTTTGTATATTGCCACATAAATTTAATTCTAAAACTTCTATGAATTTGTGTGTAATATTCCTTTGAAAGCAGCATTTTGATAATTATTTACTGTGCCAATATACTTACTTAGACATAATTCAAATGCACAGCGTCTTGTAATGTTGTGAAGGTCTGGGATTTGAGACGGACATCAATACCCATTGTGCTAAGTATAAATTGGCATAAACCTGTAGTTTTTTAAACTTACAGAGACGTAACGCTATCCAAACAGGAAATTCAAAATGTACCCAAAATAATGTATATGTGATTGAAGGCGTATTGCTAAAATCGCGATGTCTAGGTTGGGCTACGCCTACGCAACATTAAAAGCGGTTATGCACACACTTGGCAAAAAAACTCTATCATCGGGCTATATCTTAGCACTGGATTTAGGTACGACAGGCAACCGCGCCTTTGTATTTGACGCAGACGGCAAGCTTGTTGGGCAGGCATATAAAGAATTAACTCAGTATTATCCTCAGCCAGGATGGTTAGAACATGACCCTCAACAAATCTGGGAAGATACCTGTTGGGTAATGCAAACCGCAATTGCAAATGCCCAGATTGTACCATCAGCGATCGCAGCCTTGGGACTAACTGTACAGCGCGAAACCTGTTTGATTTGGGACAAAACTACTGGGAAACCACTCCATAAAGCGATCGTCTGGCAAGATCGCCGCACTGCTCCCCTTTGCCACCAGTTACAAGAGCAAGGCTACGCTGATGAAATTTACGATCGCACGGGATTAATCATTGATGCTTACTTTTCTGCTACCAAGCTCAGATGGCTATTAGATAATGTTACTGATATCGATATAAACAATGTCTTAGCAGGTACTATTGATAGCTGGGTGTTGTGGAACCTCACAGGTGGAAAAGTCCACGCCACTGACCACAGCAACGCCAGTCGTACAATGTTGATGAATCTCAAAACCTGTGAGTGGGATGAGATTTTACTGGATCTGTTTCAAATTCCAGCGCATATTTTGCCCCAGATTCAGCCGAGTTTAGGAGTATTTGGAGTCACTGATGCGACTTTGTTGGGTGCGGAAATTCCGATCGCGGCCATTTTGGGAGATCAGCAAGCGGCTCTATTTGGTCATGGCTGCGATCGCCCCAGTTTAGTAAAATGTACTTACGGTACTGGTAGCTTTTTGGTTGGTCACACAGGATCAAAAATTGTGCGTTCTCTACGAGGGGCTACGCCTACGCATCATCAACTTATTTCTACGGTGGCATGGACACAAGCAAATACCAGCGATACTTTAAATGTAGGCTATGCTCTAGAAGGTAGTATGTTTACTAGTGGTGCTTGTATCCAATGGTTGCGCGATCGCCTGAAGTTGATTAAAACTGCTGCTGAAACTGAAGCGATGGCCAATCAGGTAAAAGATAATGGCGGAGTCTATTTTGTGCCAGCATTTAGTGGACTAGGCGCACCTTATTGGGATATGAGCGCCAGGGGAGCTTTTTTCGGCATTACCGCCAGTGTACAACCAGAGCATCTAGTTCGCGCCGTGTTGGAAGCGATCGCTTATCAAGTTCTGGAGGTGGTGCAGGCGATAAATGCATCTAGTAGTACTCCAGTTGGGCAATTAACCGTAGATGGTGGTGCTTGCGAGAATAATTTTTTGATGCAGTTCCAGGCTGATGTGCTAGGTATTCCAGTTGAACGTCCAATAATGCGCGATACGACCGTTCAGGGTGCAGCATTTGCGGCAGGTTTAGCTGTAGGATTTTGGCAGAGCTATGAAACACTAGTGGAACAACGGCAAATTGAGCGTGTGTTTGAGCCGAAGAGTGATTTCCCCTTATCCAAATTTGGTACTTGGCAAAAAGCAGTGAAACGTACTCTAGCTTGGGAGGAGTAGCCGAGCCAAAAACGAGTTAAAGCGAAAATTAAGATCGTAAAAGGGAGAAGGCGAAGCAACAAATACTATTACAATCAAGCAAATGGATGGAGTATTGATTTATCATGCCCTACAGTCAATTCAACATTGACCGAGTGAAACAAGATTTTCATCTAAATACTGTAGAAGGAGTCCGCTTTTTTCCAGACTCGATTGAACCCATTACTCCAAGTTTGAGACTGCAAGGTATTTTAGAGGATCTACCGTGGGCGATCGCAGTAGATACAGAAAAAGCTCGTTCAGAGGCGATAATTAATCCTATCTTGCTGGAAGTGCGACGCATCTTTAATTCGACAATTAGCGTATTTTCAGGTGAAGAGTTTAACGTTGATGCGAGTATTGGACTCAATGATGTATGTGACTTCCTACTTTGCCGTTCACCTGAACAATTAACGGTAGAAGCACCTGCAATTGTCATTGTTGAAGCGAAAAAATCAGATTTAAAATCTGGATTGGGACAATGCATTGCAGAAATGGTAGCTGCACAGCGATTCAACCAAGCAAGAGAACAACCCTTAACAGCAGTTTACGGTACTGTAAGCAGTGGAACCCAATGGCGATTTCTGAAACTAGAGGGTCAAACAGTCACAATTGATTTAATGGATTATTCTCTTCCTCCCATCGAATCAATTCTGAGCTTTTTGGTGTGGATGGTGAAAGCAGGTTAATTTCATTCAAAAATCAATCGTTAAAATAACTCTTACTTTGTCAAAATATCACTCTCACATAATAAAAAGCGCATGACTACTAAACCGAAGATTTTCATTGATGGGGAATCAGGAACCACAGGCTTACAAATATACTCACGCCTGAACCAACGGGATGATATCGAGTTAGTTAGCATTGAAGCATCTAAACGTAAAGATGCAAATGAGCGAACCAAACTAATCAATGCTGTTGATGTTATCATTCTCTGCCTGCCTGATGATGCGGCTCGTGAAGCTGTTAGCTTAGTCAGTAATAATAGGGTTAAGATCCTTGATGCTAGTAGTGCCCATCGCACAGCTAAAGACTGGGTATATGGTTTCCCTGAACTAAATCCAGGACAGCGAGAGAAAATCGCCAGCGCGCAGTTTGTCAGCAATCCGGGCTGTTATCCCACAGGATTTTTAGCTTGTATCCGTCCGTTAATTGCTAAAGAACTCCTGAACAGTAACTTTCCCATCACCGTTAATGCAGTGTCAGGTTACTCTGGTGGCGGAAAGAATCTGATTAAACAGTATCATAGCTTCCACGAGCAGCAAGCCGGAGCAGAATCACTCTATCCTTATGGAATCTACGGTTTGCAGTTTGGGCATAAGCACGTCAAAGAAATGCATCAGTATTCAGGGTTAGCATCACCACCGCTGTTCGTACCAGCCGTGGGAGATTTTGAGCAGGGGATGTTAGTACAAGTACCTTTACCACTGGGAACTTTGGATAATCCACCATCAGGTAAGATTATTCATCAAGCGATCGCTGACTACTACCAAAGTGAAAAGTTCGTGCAGGTTGCTCCATTCCAAGATTCTACACTGCTCAGAGACGGAACATTTCTAGATGCGATGTCTACGACGGGCTACGCCTACGCACTGAACGGGACTAATATTGTTCAGGTTTTTGTATTTGCCAATGACACCACCAAAGAAGTGTTGCTAGTTGCTCGTCTTGACAACCTGGGTAAAGGCGCATCAGGAGCCGCAGTCCAAAACCTAAATATCATGCTCGGTTTTCCAGAAGAGTTGGGATTGTCATGAAAAAGGGTTAAGGGTGGGGAGTGGGGAGCAGGAGAGCAGGGGAGCAGGGGAGCAGGGGAGCAGAGGAGAAGTTACAGTAAGTTTTTTCTCTGTGCCCAATGCCCCATGCCCAATGCCCAATGCCCATTATCTTGATTTTTCTTTCAGTTCTTCAAGCAATTGAATTACATTATGCTCAAATGCTTTGTTTCGCTCTTGCACTGATTCAATTAACGGTTTATCAAAAAGATTAACGACATATTTAGTTAGCTGAATACCTAAAGGTCTTAAATGTCCACCTGCTACAGTGTTGCGAAAATCTTGCGGTGGCTTTTGCAGAATATTAGTAAACCATTCACAGGTTGATTTAGCAATATTGTCTGATTTGAAACAGACTAAACCCATGATATTAAATAGCCCACTATCCTTGATTAAATAATGAGTTTCTTCAACAGTTGGTTTCACACCCCAACCAAGATTGTCGATGATATCCGCTAAAAATTGAGGACGAATTGCGCTTCCTGTGTCAGCAATGGCAGGTGCTAAGAGGATAGAAACCTGTCCTTTAATGAAAACACTATTAATTTTGATTTTTCGACATACATAAGTACAAATTAATTTTTCAACTTCATCCCTTTTTCGCGTTAGTTCATCAAAGAGAATGTTAATATCTGCAATCACACTTTCTATCTGTAACTCATCGGAAGTTTTAAATAGTAGCTTCCGAATAAACTGTTCTCTATCTTGAGGCTCTGGAGGTAGAGCAGTAAATCCTTCTAACAGCGAGATATATTTACAGCCAAGGCTATGTCCAATCCAAGAAAAGTTTTTATCATCTAGATAAGCTTCATAATCATATTCTGCAACACTTGCCATTTTCACAAGCTCTGGCAGAATTTCATACTGTTCTCTCATGAGAAAACCAGCTTCTAGATAATGGTTAAAAGTAAAATTAAATGGCAAAAGAATAATTGTATATCCCTGCTCAAATAGAGATTGAAGCAGATAACGATAAAAAAGCATAGGGCCAAATGTACCAAAGAAAGCCCCAGCAATAAATTGAATTACCCCTTTAGGCTTTGGATGTAGAGCAACCCAACTGTGAGAAACTGGTTTAAATCTCAGTTTTAGATTCATATTTACCATGACTTATTTGTAGGTATATGCTGAATCTCCAAACTGAAGTTATTGCTTTTCGGATTATTCAAAAGATATTTTTACAAAACTGCGATCGCTTTGTTACCGTACAGCCAAAACTCTCCTAATGGCCTTAATTCCACTAGTTAACCGTGGTTAAAACTATTTCACCTTAGCGCGGAAGCGAACAAAACCATAAGAATTCGCTGGTGTGCCAGATCCAGTAGCTGCGGGTAGATTGGGAAAACTTGGGACTGTAATATTGACCACTACTGCCCCATTGGTGTTAGTACCACAGTATGATGGTGTACCTGCTTCATTAACTGTATAAAAATGTCCGCGATCGCTATCTCCTACATTAGTGAGATAAAGGGTAGGTGTAGTAGAACCAATAGCTAGGGCAATTCCTCGATCTGCTCCTGGTAAGCCACCATCACTAGGAGTCATACCATTAAAAGCAGTAGGAATAAAATTAACATTAGTCGGAACTAAGTCACAGAATTTCACATTAGTTGCATTACCAAGACCATTGGAAAGGAAATATATAGTGTATTCCAATTCATCTCCCGGTTTGACAGTGCCAGCATTAATTAATCCTCGCAAGTAGCCAGC
Organism: Nostoc sp. DedQUE04; assembly: GCF_034530995.1. NCBI lineage: Bacteria > Bacillati > Cyanobacteriota > Cyanophyceae > Nostocales > Nostocaceae > Nostoc > Nostoc sp. DedQUE04. The sequence goes on from NZ_JAVRCA010000017.1 coordinate 56,752, forward strand.
AGGCCATTTAGGATCGCTATCATCAGTAGCATAAGGTTCTGGTACATAGTTACTGGCATTAGTAGCAACGTCACTGCGACCATCCACAATATTAGTGAAATCTTGGTTATTGAGGCGGGTAATGCGTTTAATTAACAGCAATTTAGGATTAGAACTAACAGTATTTAATACTGTAAATAAAGTGGGGTCATCATCTGCCGTACTGGCAGGATTATTACCGATATTTACACCATTATCAGTAATTTGTAAGAACGAATTACCAAGAGTAGGTGGATTATTGGTAGCACCAGCAGAGTCTGCATCTGTGAACACTGTACCAACAGTTCCTGTAGGATTATCAGGTGTGTTAAAAGTAGCATTTGCTTGGTTACTAATTGGATTACCGCCATTGGCATTATTAATTGTGGCAGTAATTTTAATGGTAATCGTATCATTTACACGGAGAATTCCAGAATTTGTCACAGCAACAACACTAGCACCGTTGTAACTGGGATTGAGTGTAATGTTATTCCCTGAAGTTGCAGCAGTAATTGCTGCACTCACAAAGGTTAATTGTGAGGGTAATAAGTCGTTAATGACAAAGTTAATTGCATTGCTATTACCTGGATTTAGGTTGGAATAAGTGATGGTATATTCGATGCGATCGCCTACAGTCACTGTTCCACTAGTATCATTGTCTGCGAGGAAGCGAACAGATTTAGTTCCTATAACATTTGCTTGAGTGTTAGTAGTAATGACCAAGGGAGTAAGGATTGCTTGACTGGGGAAATATGTCCAAGTATCGATTCCCTTAAAGTCACCATAATTACTACTAAATTCATGCTCTCCCGTCGCACTATTGATCCCTCTAGCAGCATTACGCGGATTAGTAGCTCCCGTACCATTTAAGTTAATCGCCGTGCCGTTAGCGGTAGTATAGTTGTTGTCGTTGTAATAAACGGTAGTCGATCCAATCTGCTGTCCATTTTGATCTACAAGGTTAGGAAAAGCAGCAGGAGGGTTTTCCATTGTGATTTTAAACCCCAGTGGATTATTTTCAGCATCCAACATGGGAAAATGATATTCACCCGATCGTGTTGTGATTATGGCATTGTATGCTGCATTTCCTGGTAGAGGTTGGAGATTTACCCCACTTGCATTCTTCCCATCCCAAAGCACCACATTTGATCCGACAGACAGCACATTTTGTATTACTCTATCGCTACTAGGGTCAAAAATGCCATCATTGTTGGTGTCAATAATTATTTGATAGCTACCAGTTGAGGCAGCATTGAAACTAAAATTGCCTCCCACACCCACAGAAGTTTGGTTCCCACTACCTCCATTACCCCCAGTGAATTTGAACGAAGTCGGTACTGTGGGAATCGTCGCGGCAATAGGAATACTCAAAGAATTGAGAGTTGCCGTGTCGGGTCGATTGAAGAAAACTAGGTGGGTAATGTCTGTTGTAGTATCAGAAACATTTGGATTTTGAACTTGCACATTGCCGGGAAAGATCAAACTATTATTACTAGCACCGCCAGCAGAATGATAAAGAGTGCTGTTATTTGTTGTGTCAATATATCCCCGGTTATTAGCAAAAAAGATGAAGCCAAAAGGATCGACTCCATTCATGTCAGTTTCGTAACGATACCCATCTTTGGTTTGAATATAAAGCTTAGAGTTGAGTCCTACGGGAGTACCACCACTGGCATTTGCCCCCATATTCATAGCAATATAGCTAGTAAATACTCGCCCTTTTTTGGCAACACCGTTACTATCTCGAACTGTGATATCCCAAGCAGCTACCCCTGAAAATTGAGTATTACCTGTAGGAAATGCCGCTGTTGCAGCTGTTGGCGGCGGATTGCTTGCACCAGCTGTATTCGGAGAATGAAACTCAACTTCGTAAATACCTGTTTCTGTAGCGACGAAAGTACAAGGGGTATAGCCACTAGCATTAGGTAAAGGGCCAGCCGTTTCTTTGGTAACGGTGTCAATAAAACCAAAACCACTAGCCAGAACATCACAAGAGCCATTTTGAGTACCAAAGGGACTGCGGTAAACAATATCTTGTGGGTTCGAGAAACTAGTATTCACGCTAGAGCCAAGATTAACTGTTTCTCCTTGCTGAACATAAACTTTGAGTATGGTTTTCCGAACAATACCTGCCAGTAGTAAATCTGACCATTCCAGGTAAGGTCTGTATCCGCCATCAGAAACTAACTCTTTGCTGCCTTCAGCCCAGCTAGGTTGGATACTAGTTCCGAAAATACATAAAAAAAAGCCCAAGCTACTGAGCCATAGTTTTTGGCGTCTACTTGTTAATGGCTTTTCCATATTTTTTTTTACTGGATTGTCCACAGTTAGAGAAAATTTATCATTTTCATCAATATTTACTGTGGCGATCGCTCTTAATTTCTTAAATAAAGATTTCATTATTTAGTTCCAATAAAAATACATAATATGTAAGTAATGATATTGAGTTTATAAATATACAAATACCAGAATGAAAATCGAAACGTTTTTGCACTAGATTCAAAGCGGATAAAAATCGTTACGACAATAGTATTCCCACAAGAAAGGGTTAAATTCGTAACAGAGGTTCATTCAACGTCTTTACATCAAATAACCCTTTTATATTTCACGCCTTTGCATCCCCCTCATTGCAGCCTTGAGTTTACCGACCAAAGTTTTCATCGCCGATTCCTGTGGCTGGCGCGCTACAGGTCTTTGTTGTCCAAAGCCGTCAAACAATTCGTTGAGCTTAACCGTAAAGCCTAAATACGCGCCTCCCGCAGAACGTGTGCCAGAAAAATCTCGGTCATCAACTTTCCCAAAGACGTAACCAGCCGAAACGCGCAGGTTAGGCGTGAGGTAGTAGCCTGTTTCCAGAACAAAGCCTGTCTCACTGTAGCTAGACTGACTAATTACACGAGCCTCACCCACCAAATCCCAGCTATATCCCAAACGATAGGTAGCGCGTACTTGGGCCAGATTTACTGTGCTAGTACCGGCTAAATCGTTAGCTATGTAAGAGGTACTGTTACGCAACGCATACTTCCCGTAGAATTCCCATTGCCAGTTAGGAGCGTAAATCGCTTCTAAAGCAAAGGTATGGTCTTGAGAACCCGTACCACTTCCTAAGAGGATAGTGTCAGGGATGGTTGATGGATTTTGGCGATATTCATAACGCAATAAAGCATTAAATTTATCACTATTGGGATCGCGGTAGGCTAAACCCAGTTTTAGGTTAGCAGTATCTCCCAATCCTGAAAGCTTTTGATTGGAAGAACCAGCTTGTTGATAACGTACCAAAGCGGTGAGAGCCGGAGAAATTTTACCCGCAGCACCTGCGGTAATTACTGTATTACTACCGCCAGAAGAGGAACGATGTTCATAACGGACGCTGGCTTGAAATTGCGGATTATCACTGTATTCCAGCCCAACACTATAGCTATCCCCACCATCAAACCCGATCGCAGATGCAGCTTGACCAAAGGCGTAGGGTTGAGCATATTGTTGACCCGCCAAAGTGCGTCCGAAGAAGTTGCCAAATACGTGTTCGTAAGCAACGTTCAGTCGCAATCCCGAAGCAATAGTCCAACGGTTATTTATACCAATTGCTCCTTGAGTAGTCATTTCGTTAGCACCACCCAAAATTGAGTAACGACCAGTCAAGGTAGTATCCGATCCGAGTTTGTGTTCGCCGTTGACACTCAAGCTAGTGATGGAATTACCCGAATATTGACCGCTACTGTAATACTGTTGGGCTAAACTGACATTGACACCAGGAATTACCGCCCAATTCAACCCCAAAATGGTACGGTCTGGGTAAATAGCATTTTTTTGGGAAGATAAGCTGAGTTCATTTTGGGCTTGGAAGGTCAGGTTTTTAGCTAGAGGAACTGAAAAACGCGATCGCAATTGATCGGAATTACTACTTAGGGTACTGTCGGGGATACGGTCTTCCAGACGACGGTGAATCCAATCGAGATCGATAGTGGCGCTACCCAAGCGTTGTTGAATCCCAGCAGAAATCGTCGTCAGTGAATTATCAACCTTACTACCAGGTATCGCCTCATAACGCGGTGCAAAGAGTTCTTCAAAGGTGTCTAGGGGTTGGGGAGCAATCCCAAAATTGTCTTCATGGTCGTATTGCGCTCTGACGTTGGTAGTTGAGGTGAGTTTAGCTGTAACCTGCGCTCCATAACGGGTTTGTCCTGGGACAAAACTGATAGTGGCATTATTGGCAAAACCCGTATCAGCAAAGCGATAATAGGCTCGACCTTGAATTCCATTAGCAATCTTTCCTTCAGCTTCTAAACGGTAAGCATCACCTCTAACTTTTCCCAAAACATCAGAATCATTAGTGGAATGGGCATATTCTGCGATTAACTTACCGTTGTCACCCAAAGCAATCAGCGCATCTGCGCCGTAGAGTTGAAAGTCGCGCACCCCGTGATTTTCTTGAATGTAAGTTGCTCCTATCCAACTTTCCTGATTAAGTTTGCGGGAAAGATTATATTGCAAACGACCAGCATAGATGCTCCCGTCAGAGTCTTCGCTGTCATATTGATAGCTAACAACAATCCGACGTACCAACACTTGTCCGGTTCGATCGATATCGGTACGAAGAATCGGTTCGCGGAATAATAAAGTACCGCGATCGTAGTCGATTTCGTAGTCTGGGCCTCGGTTAAGTTGTTTGCGTTCTAATACAGTCCCAGGACGATTGAGTTCTTCTAACTCGATAAAGACATTTTCACTACCGGCTTGTAGTAGTCTGCGAGAGAGGAAGTAATAGCCACTAGTACCATCGGGAGCAATAGTATCTCGTTGAAATCCTTCTAAGTGGTCGCCATAGAAACCTGTAATTTGGAGGTTTCCTAAGTTGTAGTTAGCTTTAAAACCGTGGAGTTGACGAGTGATAGAAGTAAATTGCTGCGATCGCCGCGCAAATTCTTCTGTGTTATAGTCACCCCACATCGCATAATCAGGATCGGAGCCAGGGGTACGAGCTGAACGCTCAAAACGCAAAAATACACTGTCAATGGAAGGAGCGACCACATCAACTTTCGAGCTATCGCCGTAGACAGGATAGTTTTGCTCGCTGAATTGATAAGTTCTAAACAGGCGATTATCGCAGTTGCAATCTTCATTGAGGCTACGAGAACTGTTGTATGCGCCTGTAAATAACCATTCTCCGATCGCACCAGTGGCAAATATCGCTGAATGGAAATCTAATTGCGTTCCATTGTTTTTGTCAGGAGGGAGGAAATCACGGAAACTGCCGTAATAATTTGTACCTCTAGCTCCCAAACGTAAATCTATGACTCCAGTAACTAAACTCGGACGCAGTGACGTTTCAAATTGTAGTTGGGTGAAGGCTTCTAAATCATTTGCGATCGCGCGAATTGTCACAGTTTCCGCCTTTAGCTGCGATCGCAAAGTCGCTGTAAATTGCCCCGCTTTCGCCTCCACTTGAAATCCCGGTTCATTAGGCTTGAAGTCTTTCCCGACCAACTCCCCAGCAGTGGGTATGAGGGTGACAACAGCATCACGATTCGAGCGATTACCACTTGCATCGGTGAGTTGACCCCGGATTGTAGCCGTAGAACGTCCATCTGCCGGGATACGAGACTCAACTGTTTCTACAGTTAATTGCTGCGGCGCTCCTCGCACTGCAACTTGCACTGTTACAGGGGGTTCTGTTCCTCCAACAACCTGTGCAGAAATGGTGTTTGCACCTTCTTTTAACGAGACACCATACCATGTCTGCGTTACCAAATTGGTGGTAGGATCGGTTTCCGTCCGTCCTACTAAAGAAGGGTCTACCAACGCACCATTTACCCGCAATTCTACTTGACTACCAGCAGGAAACTGCACAACCACCGTGCTAGCTTGGACATCTACAACACTGTCAGCCGTCGGAGTCAGGATTTTGATTGCTGTAGAGATAGGGACAGTGGGGGACACAGGAAGATTTTCATTTACTTGTTGTCCCTTTGTCCCCGCGTCCTCTACTCCAGCAATTTTGCCCAAGCCTCTAGTCAAACCTACAGAAGTTGCTGGTTGAAATGGTTGTATTTCCGTTGTAGAAGCATGAAACAGTGTCTCAGTATCTTTGCGTCCGTCGTTGTTGATTCCTCCTATTTTGCGTGAGCCACTGGGCAAATCAATAGAAGTTTCTGGTTGAAATGGGTATATTTCTGTTTCACTTGGCTGGATATCTGGAATTTCAGGAGCCGATGCTTTATAAGTTGAGGTAAATTCAAGAGGTGGAGAATCTTGCTCAGAACTTCCCAAGAGATCGGGAGAATTTGAATCTATACTTTTTTCAGCAACTTTATTCCGATCCGCTCGATCTTCAACACCTTTATCGGCTTGCAAATGGGAATCAGGGAAAAGGGGTTGTTCACTAGTGATTTCTGCTTTGACAATTGTCGGGTACAAAACAAGGCAGAGAGCTACTGGCATCGCCCCCATCAATCTCAGGTTAAATGTAGTTATACAGTGCAGTCTGGTTTTCATTTCTTGACTGGCTCCTGAAATGTGGGGGTGACAGCGAAGTTCATGCGTACTAAGCCACCAGGCTCTAAATGCACCAAGCGAGATTGGCTATTTCGTTCGCGGAATTTTTCGTTATGAGCTAGGGTGTAACCCGCTACACTGCTAAGGTCTAGTACACCTGTGTGGTATCCAGGTAAGACATTAGCTAAAGAGAACAAACCATTAGGATCTGTAGTGATGCGGTTTCCGTCCTCCAGAAAAATCACCGCATTGGCTACTCCAGGCTCACCACGCTGTTGTTCTCCGTCAAAGTTTTTATCAACAAACACGCGACCAATAATCGTGCCACAGTCAGAAACGATCCCTGGACGAATTTTCAATTGGTGGGTTGCTGGGCCATCCTTAGTACTAAAACGGTTATCAGCTCGTTGACCATTAACGATCGCAGTGTTGCGACCAGTACCACGCAGCGCATCAGCTGTTAGTTGAGCAGCGTAGGCAATATTCAAGACTTTCTCTGGGGAAATTGTTACGTCTGTGCGGAATGTCACTGTGTTACCGTTGCGTTCTGAAGCGATCGCGACTGGTTGACCATCTAGCTCTCCTTGCACAGATTTCGGTAAAAACTGGAATCCTAAAGGTAGGTTGTCGGTGACAAATATATTATTCAAACCAGCATCAGCGAGATTTTTTACCGACAGGCGGTAGATTACCGTATCTCCAGGTTCAGCAGTAGCGCGATCGCCTGTTTTGATAATCTGTAACTGATTGGCTTGACACAAATTTGTAGTGAATTCAAAGGCTAATAAATCCAGTCCCACCGTTTCTGCATTGGGAACTAAAACAACTGTTTGCTCTACTCTGGTTTCACCCGTAATACTGATTGGTTGACCATCTAGAGAACTGGCGACATATCGCACAACACCATTACCTTGTGTTCCAGTGTTAGCAAGGATTTCAATCTTGACCCGTCGCTGTTTATAGATAGAATTTGGTGGTGGATTAACTACAAAAATGTAGGTTCTACCTGGAGCGGTTTGACCCTTATTCGGATCGAGTAGGAAATTGTAGACACCCGCAGGGTTATTCGTAACGAAGTAGGGATTACTATTCTCAGTATTCGGCGATTTCCCACCAGGAACGTTGTTATTAGGAATATCTGGTAACTCTGTTCGGGTCAAAGCAACCAAACTGCCCAATTCTGTCCCCGTTGGGTCGCTAGAGTTGGGTTCGTATACGCCAACTGAAAAACCTGTATAGTCAGGTAAAATAGTGCCAGCACAACCTAAAATCCGTCCTAATGGATCGAGTAAGGGGATAGGACTAACATTAATTTGCTCAGAACTTCCTTGATATTGATCGTTGCTAGCAGAATCTGTATAAGTATAAGTAGCTTGATTTATTAATGGCACAGACGCAACCAGATTGTTAGTCTGTTGCGCGATCGCTGGCATAGATATAGTAGTATGCAAAAAACTTCCCAGAAGAACAGTAGCTGTTAACCGTCGCCACCAGCTACCGCTAGAAGTAATTTGCTTTTGGTTTTGAGGACGGTTCACTTACCACATCTCCTCTGAAATGTCAAGCTTGTTGTTAATAAAAGCACTTATTTATTCGGGGAAATCCAATTAAGCTAAAACCCTTTAAAAATCTCGTTTCCAGTGGAATCTGAAAATATTCTTGATTGCAGTTCTTTTTCGAGTTAGCAAGGCGGCGTGTTAATCAGCGCACTTGGGTTTGATAAGTTGCCTTGACTGTTGTCTTCGCTGCAAGTGATGGAATCTGCAAACGGATATGAGTGTAAGCAATAGCTGGTGCTGGTTTTGTTTCCACTTTGCCGCCAGGAAGAGTAACTTTAACCGTAGGATTTTCAACAAAGCTACGCCCGCCATCAATGCTGTAAGTAATTTTGGAATTTTTGGCGACAGTAGTAGAATTCAGCACGTAGACCATTCCTTTAGGAATAGGTTGATTAAAAGTCAAATTTTTCACTGGGCGATCGCTCTGATTTTCGCCACTCAAGGTATATCGCAATACATCTCCTGGTCGCACCACAACTTGACCTTTCAAAGGTTCCCATTTCTGGCTTTGCTTACCCTGTTGATCTTGTGCCACCACTTGCTTTTCTGCTTCTAAACGCAATTGAATTTGCCCTTGAGTTTTGATATTCTGAGCAACAGCACTTTCTGAATGCCATACATTTGCGATTCCCGGAATTTGTCCGAAAAATGGAACTGTAGTAATGAGAGCGAATGCTCCTAAACCTGCAAGAGAAACACGCTTCATATAAATAACCTCAAAAAACTTCCAGAATGTGAATTGTTGACTTATCTTTCCCAGCTTTTGCTAAGAAAAAGTCACTCTCCTATTTGCTTGCTGTTTGGGGTTGGGGATAAGGTCAAATGGTTCGCAGACTCTTCTGTACCAGAGTCTGCAAACTTCAAAGTCCCCAATCCCAACGAATTAGTTCACCTTGCGTTGGAAGGTAAATGTTCTTTGAATACCCGGTGCGATCGTGCCAGTGACAGTATCTATGTACTTAGCAACATCAGTGTTTGCCGTAGTTCCAGTTTGGTCGATGCCAGAGCTAGTAGCTGGATTACCACTAAAGAATTGGATGGTTGCACTCCCGGAATCCTTAGCTGAACCAACAATATTGCTAGTATCAATTTGACCGCTAGCATCATTGTCTAATGCCCAGTTATTGGGGCTTTTCGTACCATCTTCAGTAATCACAACTTTGTTAGCATTCAAAATCACATTCCCAGTTCCAGATTGAGGATCGGAAATATTTGTGTATTGAATTTGGTACTCAATAATGTTTCCTGGTGCAGGCTTTTTCGGATCGATACTGAATGTGCCATCATTCCCTTGGACTACAGGCCCAGTTCCTTGTAAAACTCGTGACATTTTCAGCAGTTTCAGGAAGCCAGTGTACACGCGATCTATGGTAATATTGGACGAATCAAAGGTATTATCGTTGCCAGTATCTTTAATTCCATCACCGTTGGTATCTGTCGTATAGTTGTCAATCGAAGCAGTGATAGGTACTGGAAAGCCTTTACTAATATCAGTAGATAACTGCGTGCCTGGAGGTAAATCAACTTCCACACCATAGTTGATACTTGCACCAGGAGCAACGTTGGGTATTGTAATTGCTGTACCAGTAGTTAATGCAAACGCTCCATTATTATAGGTATAGACAGCAGACTGACTACCATAAGTAATAGTCACCTTTGTATTATTCGGTAAATCTCCTGGAATTGCTGGTGGCGTTGGCTCTATCTTCAAGACACCTGAGTCAGTACCACTATTCTTAACAGTGTTGGTGAAGCCAACTGACTGAGGATCGAGTGTACTACCAGGTGCTGTCCCGGCAGGAACGAGAGAAGATTTATTAGTGAAGTCATCGTTAGTTAAACCTGATGGCCCAGTAGCATCTGGGGCATTTTGCGGCCCGTTGAGTAACGCTGAAGCAACAGGTGCTTGCACCGTGAAAACGTTCGCCTCACCACCTGTACCAGTACCAGTGTTGTTATTACCTGCGTCAGTTCCAGTTTCTGGAGATGCTGGAGTATTAATATAGCCATCATCAACGTTGCCGGGTGGTAGAGTATCGGGAATACCATCACCATTGCTATCAGTACCCAGAGGAGGAGTCATACTGCCTGGGGAACCGTTGTAGTTGCTGGGGTTTTGGTCGCCAGATTCGTCGTATACTGGTAAATTGCTACTGGGTGTTTGACCAAACAATTGAGCGATATTAGCGACGGTTAAGGGTGAAGATGCAGTTGATTCAACAGCTAGCTGAATTGAGAAGCCATTTACCGTTGTACCAGGAGCGATGGAAGTAATAGTCGCTGGATTATTGATAAAACCAACGCGAGTGACTGAGGCCAAAGAGGCTGGTGCTGTCGTAGTCCAACTAGCTGTATTAGCATTAGTTGTAACTGGATTAGTGGTGTAGACAGTTTGCCAACCAGGAGGTGCAGTTGGTGCTACTGCTAAATCTGTACCCGCAGGAATTGCATCAGAAACCAAGATATAAGTACCAGTAGCACCATTAATATTGATGCTTGTACCCGTCAAAGCTGAGGGTGTAATTCCCTGCCCTGTGGGATCGTTGGACTCAACTCGCAAACTCAAATCGTAGGTCAATTTATCATCTGTAATCGCAGTTGTGCCAGCATTGTTATAACCACTGCGAATCTTCAGAATGCTGGCTAAAGCATAGGTCTTCACCGTTAAACCAACCTTAATTTGCTCGGTAGCGCTAGCTTCCCGTGTACCATTAACTGGTGTGCCAGATACCTCACCAGTACTACCATCGGGGTTATCTACGGTGAATACGTCACCACCATCAGGACTCCGCAGTTGGTTTTGGGCATCACCAGGAGTATTACCAAGAGTGACGGTAATGACATCATTGGTTTGAGCGCCAGCTTGTACAGTTACTGGCACACGTACTAACACAGTACCGTTAACCGGAACAGAAGGTGTGTCTACGCCACCTTGAGGGACGTTTATCCAAGTTTGACCACCATCAGTGCTATATTGCAGGCTATTAACTGTACCACCATTTGGTAATGTGCCCGAAACTGTACCCGGCCCAGTTGTTGTCGCTTGATTGGGAATGTGGAATTTGGTGGGGTCATTACCTACGTTGGTTAAGGTGTAGGTGTAGATTAGTAAGTCGCCAACTGCAACATTACCGCCATTGTTATCTGTAACTCCAGACCCTGTAACGGTGATTCCAGCAACCTCTGCTACAGTGACAACGACAGTGTTAGAAGTGGCATTTATAGTTGTCCCTGGACTGTTAGGATCTTCGTAGGTTGCTGTTGCAGTGTTACTGATAGATGTACCCGCAGTCGTTCCGTCAGCTAATACGGGTGCGAGAAATTGGAAAAGGCTACCAGTTAATAATGCTGTTGCTACTAGAAATTGGTAAAGTTTACGCTGCTTATTTACGGATTGATTTCGATTTACCATATAAGTAGTTTGTTTGCTGAACTTGTATCTCGGATTTTGAAACAGGATAAAGTTCGGCAATTCCCTTTAAAGAATTACCGATTATGGCTGCCCAAAACGTTAAAGTTTTGGGAATGCATATTTAAGGAGTTAAATTATTGACACTCCTGGGAAATTATATTGAGACAATAACCAGAAATAACTTGTCTAGTGGTTTTACGCTTACCCTTGAGAATCAAGACTGGCAATCGCAAATATGTGTAATTTATTACTGTATTTTGCTTAGTTAGAGATGTAAATAGCAATGTAGCTTTTAAAGCAAAAAAAATCTTCCGTATAAATAAGTAACTTCTTGAGCTATGAATGAGTGCATCAAAGCTGAAAAATTAACTTTATTTTGGCAACACACATAGGAATTTTAGTGGCTTGATTCAGATGCTAAAAACACTAAAACTTATATATAAAAATGTTTTTGAGTCTTTGTTATCAGAAATATATACTGCCCTGGAGAGTCATTTAGATAAAAAAAATTGAAAATTAACTAAGCGTTCTAGATCGCTTAAATAGGATAGCAATTTCAACAAATGCAATTTTATCACAAAAAAATGCAATTTTATCATAGTGTTTTTCAGTGTTAATGCTGGATAATGAAAGCCATTTTATTTTTTCATAACATTAACAATGTACGTGTAAATACTATAAATGGAGATTACTAGTATTAAAGTTTTACAAGAATCAATCCTATCAATACCAGACATATCCGATATTTTTAGTCGGGTATGTTTGACTGGTATTTTTGCTCGTGTTAATATCAGGCGACAAGTGACAGACAAACAGGGAAAGCTAGTTTATGACTCAGGCAATCAAAACCCAAACCCAAACCCAAACCCAAACCAGCACTGCCTACTTTCAAGCCTTGAAGTGTAAGGAATGTGGTGCAGAATATGAACTCAAAGCCAGTAATGTTTGTGAGTTATGTTTTGGCCCTTTAGAAGTTAAATATGACTACAACACCCTACGTCTGACAGTCACTCGTGAAACAATTCAAGCTGGGCCTAATTCAATTTGGCGCTACCGCCCCTTTTTGCCTGTCGCAACTGACAATGTTATAGATGTGGGAACTGGTATGACTCCCCTAGTTCGTTCTCACCGTCTTGCCCGTCGCCTGGGTCTAAATAAGCTTTATATAAAAAATGATGCCGTGAATATGCCCACCCTGAGCTTTAAGGATCGGGTGGTGTCAGTCGCTCTATCCAGAGCGCGGGAGTTAGGTTTCACTACTGTTTCTTGCGCTAGCACTGGTAATTTAGCAAATTCTACAGCTGCGATCGCAGCTCATGCCGGTTTAGACTGCTGTGTGTTCATCCCCGCAGATTTAGAAGCCGGTAAAATTCTCGGTAGCTTGATTTACAGTCCCACCCTCATGGCCGTCAAAGGCAACTACGATCAAGTCAATCGTCTCTGTTCGGAAGTTGCAAATACACATGGCTGGGGTTTTGTCAATATTAATCTGCGTCCTTATTATTCTGAAGGTTCTAAGACGCTAGGTTTTGAAGTTGCAGAACAACTAGGATGGGAATTACCCGATCATGTAGTTGCTCCTTTGGCGTCTGGTTCGCTCTTTACAAAAATTTATAAAGGGTTCCAAGAATTTGTCGAAGTTGGTTTAGTAGAAAACAAGAGCGTCCGTTTCAGTGGTGCTCAAGCTGAAGGTTGTTCGCCCATCGCCCAAGCCTTCAAAGAAGGACGTGACTTTATTAAACCAGTTAAACCGAATACAATTGCGAAATCGCTAGCAATAGGCAATCCAGCAGACGGTATTTATGCTGTGGAGCTAGCTCAGAAAACTGGTGGTAACATTGAATCAGTCAATGATGCCGAAATTATTGATGGCATCAAGTTGCTGGCAGAAACCGAAGGCATCTTCACAGAAACGGCTGGTGGTACAACCGTGGCCGTGCTGAAAAAACTGGTAGAAGCTGGCAAAATCGATCCAGATGAAACTACCGTGGTTTACATCACAGGCAATGGTTTGAAAACCCAAGAAGCAGTCCAAGGCTACGTTGGTGAACCCTTGACTATTGATGCGAAACTCGATAGTTTTGAACGTGCGTTAGAGCGATCGCGTACTCTCGATCGCTTGGAATGGCAACAAGTTCTCGTTTAGTTAGGAGTTATGAGTTATGAGTTTTTTATTCATGACTACCTAACTCTTAAATTATACTCCTCACTTTTAACTCTTCACTTTGTACTTCTATGGCTGTAACAGTTTTAGTTCCTACAACTCTTCAGAATTTGACTAATAATCAAGCTAGTCTAGAATCCAACGGTAGCACCATTGCTGAATTGTTGGACTCCTTAGAACAAAGCTTTCCTGGCATTAAATCCCGGTTGTGCGATGAACAAGGTAAGCTACGTCGGTTTGTAAATTTTTACGTCGATAGCGAAGATATTCGCCATTTAGATGGTATAAACACAACACTTAAAGATGGCGATGAAGTAAGTATTGTCCCAGCTGTCGCCGGTGGTTAGGGACTTCCAGTTAAAAAAATATCCCGTTGTAGGGGCGCAAGGCCTTGCGCCCCTACAAATCTATAAATAATTTGGGATAATTTATTTTTTGCAAGTCCCTTAATACACAGAACACTAAATAAGATATAGGACTCATATTTCATTTTTGAAAAAAACTCAGTACACCTTTATTCCTTCTTCCCAGTCCCCAGTCCCCAGTCCCCAGTCCCTAGCCCCTACGATTAATTCAGAAATCAAATCGGATTGCTATAGAAGCTTAACTATTAAATTATGTTTATTGTAAAAGTTATAGCTGATAAAAATATCCAATTACAGAGAATTAACATTTGTGTTTTATAAGTAAGTATTTGGCAATTTGGCAGATTGCGATTAGAGTATCTTGATATATTGCATAAATTATCAAGATGTTTTTACTTATTATACAGAAGGCGGCTAAACCCGTCTTTTTTATTGCTAGCCATAAAGGGAGATATGTTTATTATTTATACCAAGCTTCTAAGATTTATTATCAATGAATCTCCGCATCTTCCAAAGTTCTGAGCGTTGGCTTACAGGGAATCCTGTGTTAAGGTGCAGAAGCTTCTTATTATGTGAAACTGAAATTAAAAACTAAAAGTACTCCGCAAAATGCCGATAGTAACTGAGTCACTATCTGGTGTATTACCAGGCTGGATAAGATGAATTATTCCTGGTGTAATGCTGATATTATCTGTTAATTGAAAACGATAAAATGCCTCAATTTGAGTGGTCGTGCCTGGTTGTCCACCTGCTCGTCCTAAACCTGTATTGATAAAATCAGGGACATTATTTCCTACAGGTAAGTCACTACTAGTGATTTTAGGAGGTTGACCGACATAAATTCCTCCTAAATTTCCTTTCTTCAATAAATCAGGGAAATTCAGAAACACCATATAATTTGTCGTTTCTACACTTCCCGATTGCCCAGGAATATAAGATTTAGTGTAACCACCCCATGCGCCTGCACTAATACGGGGAGAAATTTGCCAAGTGAGAGTCGCACCCACAGCGTTAGTTTGTAGCGGTGCTGATTTTCCAGTAGTGGTATTAACTGTAGTTAAGCATTCATCACCAACAAAGGTTAGCAAACAACCATCTGAAGCGTAATTATTAACGTAATATAAACTTAAATCTAGAGTATCGGTTGGTGTCAGCAGTAATTGCACACCTGTAGTGGTGGTTCCATCAAATAAACCGCTACCTTTACCAGGATTTCCTGGTTGATAACTAGTATAAATTGCCTGCAAACTAGCGCGTTTAGCAAATTGCCAATCAATAGCTATACCACCGTGACCATATCCCATATTTAAAATTGGGTTTCTTTGGGCAAAATAAGATAATGGCCCTGTTGCAGCACTTTCTACCCGATTGGGGCCTCGGAAAGCAGCTGGCATACTTACGCCCTCTGTTCCTACCATTACTGCTAATTTATCTGTCACCAGCCAATGAAAATTGAGGTCACTTACAATCAAATTCTCTGTAGGAAATTCGTAGCCAAGTAAAACATCATTCCGAGAAACACTATTGGTAAATCTAGGGCCACTAGTACCGTTACCATCTAAAAGACCTGTAAACAAGTAACTGCTAGGAGTGATTTGACTAGTTAAATACAGTTGCGCCAAGGATATAACATCAATATTTGTCCCTCTATCATCTGTATCTTTTTGTCCATCTCTAGGATTAACATCACCACGATTATTAGTCCGTCCTTGAATGCCAACTATCAGTAGTCCACTGAGTTTAGTTGTTGTTGAGAATTGGTTGGCTTCGATTTCAGCAGTTTTGGCTTCTAAATTATCGACACGACCCCGCAAAGTTGCTAATTCAGGGGCAAATTCTAACTGCAATTTTTGTAATATTGCTAAATCTTCACGAGTAACTAAATCACTGGTGGCTGTAGTAATTAATTCGTTGACTCTATCTAAACAAGCGTTTACACCCGCAGCAAATTCATATCGAGTTAAGGCGCGATTACCGCGATAGCTGCTATCTGGATAGCCGGCTATACAACCATAACGTTCTACTAAAGACTGCAAGGCTTGGAATGCCCAATCGTTGGGTTGTACGTCCTTGAGTTGAGATACCGATGTAACTTGCGCCATCGGTTCTTTTGGAGAGAGGGAGGGGGATGGGGGAATAATATTATCGTCCTTGACTCCTATCTCCTGAGTAGTTTCTGGATTGATGTACTCTTGTGCTAATGCTTTTTGTGCAACTCCATTTACTCCCGCAATTAGTAACGATGCGAGCATCCAGGTTTTGCGATAACTGCGGCTAATAAGTCTACCTTTCAATTTTTTACACTCTGCTCACATACTTAAGTGAAGAGTGTATTCGCGATTATCTAGGGTTCACATGGGGACATTTACGGATTTTGTCCCAAATTAGACTTAATGCTTCTGGGCAACTTTTGAAAGGGCGAGTATAACAGGGTATTGGGTATTGGGGACTGGTTACTGGGGACTGGGTACTGGGGACTAGGTACTGGGGATTAGGAAAGAGTTTTCTTAATACCCAATCCCTAATCCCCAATCCCCAATCCCTAATCCCTAATCCCCAATCTATGGCAAATCGTTCACGCAAGCTGAAGCCAAAAGCCTCTAAACTAAATCAACCTCCTGCTGGTGCGATGAAACGCGTCGCTAAAAAACCCCAGAAAAAGCTAAAACGAGGAAGTTGGTTGTCATCAATATTAGCGATGCCTACGGCGGCAAACTACGCAATTATCTTAAGTAGTGCTAGTCTAATTATGGCTTTTGCCTGGATTAGTGTTCTCTTCATCTTCAATCCAGACGAAGTAAGCTGGCTAAATAAAATTTTACCTGCATGGGCACAAATTCCCCTTGGTAAACACGAACGCCCCCAAACTCTCAAACAAATTCAACTGGATTTGAGTAAAAAAAACCAAATATTTGGGGAAACTCTGCCTTTAAATCAAGATGTGAAAACCTCATTTTTACTACCAGTTTTGCAACAACGTGCTAATTGTCAATCTGATTGTAAAGAACTGGTGGAACTCAGGGTTTACGAACGCTCAGAAGAGTTAGAGTTTAAATCTCAGTCAGAAAATTACTACTATTTAGCGACTCAATTATCTGTAACTGGCCCAGATGAATCCTTTGTGATTTCTTCTTTGCTTGATGGAACTTCAGAACCCCAAGATATCAGTATTTCCCTACCTTTAACTGAAGTGCAACGCTTTGAAGGTAAGACACCATCATCAGGGGTTTGGTTTGATTTGCGGGGTAAACGCCAACAAGCAACTGATACGATCCGCTACGGTTACGTCGTATACTACAATCCAGAACGCACAAACTTACTACAAATGTTGTCTTGGACTAGTCCTAACGGACAATTGCCGAAATGGCAGCAGGTAACTGGTGATGGTACAAAAGAGTTAGTTATCGATCAAACAGTAGGTTTAGAACCGCATTTACAGGTTTACCAAGTCAAACCTCTGAAGTTATTCCTCAAACCAATTCAATTGGAGGCGATTAGCCTCCAATCATCGACCTTCAAGGATTCTGGATACCAAAGTGCCTTGTCAATTGCCCGTAGTGGATTGTGGACACCAGCTTTTGAATGGTTGAAATTTATCAAGAAACAGCACAAAGGAGTTTTACCAGAAACGGCGCAAGCGCAAATGGATTTGATTCGCTTGCATTCCCAACTTACTAAAACCCAAGCCCAGAAAATTTGGGCAAGTCCTAGTCAAGAAGTGCTGGCAGATTTGATTGATGGTCGCTGGGAGAAAGCTTTACAGGTGTTTGAAGCGTCGCCACATAATGCCCAAGAAATTGCTACTCTACTTAAATCTGATGAAAAACGGTTGTGGAATCGCACAGCAGCAGCGTTGCAGGTAAACCCAAATAGACGAGAGGTGCAAGCTTGGTTCGCGTTGATTTTAGCAGTTCAGCGAGGAGAAGGACATGCTAATTCTTGGTTAAAGGCGCAACCAAAAATTACAAAAGAGAATCTTGACTATATTCAAGGTCTGTTGGCAAGACTCAATGGTAAGGGTACATCGCAAATATCCTCTACTCACCCTAGTCAGATTGTTGGTACGGTGCAACCAATCACTCAAGTTACTAACACCGAATGGCTGCAACCAAATTCCCCAGCAGATTTGAAACTTACGGATAACCAAGTTTGGTATCAGGTGGAGGTGAGTGCATTTAATGACGGGAAACGCTGGCTAAATTTCCCCTTTGATAATTTCAACCCACCGAAAACTGACGCCGCCAAATTTCTCTGGAAAACTTTGGGAATCAGTTCTGACCCGGAAATCCAGATTGTAGTCTGGTTGCCAAATGGAGAACAAAAAATTACTATAGCCGCTATCAAAGCGGTGCAACTACGGGGTAAAGTTTTGCGCCTATTAGCTGCTGGCCCCAAAATTCCAGATAATCCAAACGATGTTCTCCAACCCAAACCTTTAGCTTTGACAAATGCAGCATTGGAATGGGTGCAACCATCTCCTATTACTCTACGAGAGCTGCATCAACAAAATCCCCAAGGGGTAAAGGTAATGTTATCGAGTTTGTGGCAATCTTTGCAGCAATCTGGTGAATTTCCGGTTGGTGCTATTCCCAGCTTTGAACAGATGCAGGAAAAATTGGGTGATTGGCCCGTTCAAGTGATTGATTTAACAAATAACGCTCAACCAGAAATAATCCTAACTATTTCACCAGAAGCAATAGCATCCTTGAATCAGGGGACACCTGAAATTCAAAGAGAAAACACAGAGCAGCGCCGCGACCGGACTATAATTTTGTCTGATGTAAATAAAGTTATTTACACTGATTTTACAGGAAATTACTTACAAAGACTGTCTGCGATCGCCAAGCTTTCAGGGGTGCAATCCTTAGCTTTACTGGTAGAAAATGCTCATAACTACAGTTTGAGGCGCTGGTCAGAGAAAAATCAGCGCTTTGAATAACGCACCCCTGACTCAAATTTCCCCTTTACTCAAATTTAAATTAAAGAGGAGAAAAGCGACGCCGAATAGCCCGTCGTAGACATCGCTATCTAATCGCTATCTAGAAGACTGACTTATTCTTCTTTTTGGTTGGTTTCGGCTAAACGTTGGTGCTTCAGATTTTCCAATTGCTGCAACAGAGAGTCTACCTCTGCTTGTAAATGCATCAATTTAGCTTGCTGATCGTCTTGATAATAAGACTTGGTTAACTTACTGACCCAGGCAGTCTGGGACTCGCCATCGGAAACACTAGATAAATAAGTAGGCATCGCTAATTAAATCCACTATTTAACTCACACCATTAGAAATATTATAATAATGCTCTTTTAAGCTTTATTACATTATTGTATATTTTCAATCAATTACTCTAATGGATTTTGCGTTCAATCATAAAAGACGGTGATTATAATCGCTGTGTTCCAAAAAAACACTGACTCAAGTGTGTAAAGCTTCCTTCCGCTGGACGGTACTTAGGAGTAGTTAATTTATAGTCTGTCAATTATGGTTGTACTAATGATTATCGCCGTTTTTAGGGAATTTACGCAAGAAATTATATGTAGACTATATCAAGAATTATGCTAAATCATGAAAAAACCTAGGGCGAAGCACTTGCATTTGGTGCAATCTCTCGTAGAAAGGGAGGTGGAAGGCTAACATCAAAAAGAGACAGCCTCTTAAGTATTTTCCTATCTTCACTGAAACGTATAGGGTGTGAAAATACATAGATAATTTTGAATAAAATAATTCACTAAACGCAACTTTAAACACGGATAAATAAGAGTTTCAGAGAGTTATGACATAAGTCTGATATGGGAATTAGGCTTGATTTCTAAATTTACTTCTATAGACAGAGAACAGGGAATAAGCAATAGGATAAATACGTACTCAGTCTTGTTAAAAAATAAAATAAGAGTCCTATAGATTTACAGATGATTTTTCATCTCGTCATTCTCCTCTAAGGTAATTTGTTGAACCGAAGGTCGCCGTGGCGGTTTATGATAAATTAACGTTCTAAATAAAAATAGCAAGTGAAACGCCTGCACCACAAAAAATAATATTCTTAACAAGATTATTTTGGATTAGGGAACTCTGAATAGGCAACTGGTAACGAAAAATCTACTTTCTTCCTCTTTCCCATTTTGCGCTTCCCGATCCCACCCTTTCTAAATATCCAATCCTTACATTAAGAAATTTTAAATCCCGTGACTTTGAGCCTGTCTGTTGCTACATCTCATCGCCAACCCTGGCCCGGACTGATAGAAGCCTATCGCGAATACTTGCCTGTCAGCGAAAAAACCCCGATTGTGACTCTATTGGAGGGCAATACACCTCTAATACCAGCGCCAGCGATCGCAGAACGCATTGGCAGACAAGTACGGGTTTTTGTAAAATATGACGGTCTCAATCCCACCGGCAGCTTCAAAGACCGGGGAATGACTATGGCAATTTCCAAGGCCAAGGAAGCAGGGGCAAAAGCAGTAATTTGTGCTAGCACGGGCAATACCTCAGCCGCCGCCGCCGCTTATGCTAGACGGGGAGGCATGAATGCCTTTGTACTGATTCCCGACGGTTATGTGGCACTGGGCAAGTTAGCTCAAGCATTACTATATGGCGCAGAAGTATTGGCAATTAAAGGTAATTTTGACCAAGCCCTAGAAATTGTCCGCGAGATGGCCGAAAGCTATCCGATCACTTTGGTGAATTCGGTCAATCCCTACAGGTTAGAAGGACAAAAAACAGCAGCCTTTGAAATTGTCGATGCATTGGGTGACGCACCAGACTGGTTGTGTATTCCTGTGGGAAATGCGGGGAATATCACAGCATATTGGATGGGATTTTGTCAATATCATCAAGCCAGAAAGTGCGATCGCCTACCCCGGATGATGGGATTCCAAGCCGCAGGAGCAGCCCCTTTAGTACACGGTCAGCCAGTGGCGCATCCCGAAACCCTAGCGACAGCAATTCGCATTGGCAATCCTGCAAGTTGGGAGTTAGCGATCGCAGCCCAAACCGCCAGTCAGGGGAATTTCCACGCCGTTACCGATGCCGAAATTCTCGACGCTTATCGACTTTTGGCAGCATCAGAAGGTATCTTCTGCGAACCTGCTAGCGCCGCTTCTGTAGCCGGGTTGTTACAGGTAAAAGACCAAGTTCCCACAGGTGCGACAGTGGTTTGTGTCCTCACAGGCAATGGACTAAAAGACCCAGATACAGCCATTAAACACAATCAAAGTCAATTTCAACAAGGTATCGCAGCAGAACTGGGCGCAGTAGCCAAGGCAATGGGATTTTAAAGCATTGGGCATTGGGCATTGGGCATTGGTTATTTCTCCCTTATGCTCCCCTGCTCCCCTACTCCCCCTTTCTCGCTGCTCCTGCTCGCTCTTGCGTCAAGCTATCAATAGCATCACCCAAGGCAGTAGTAAGGCTATTGCGGCTTTGGGTATGGTTGTCTTGCTCAGTTTTCAAAGCTTGCAAGAGGCGATCGCGTTCTTTAATTGCGGCGATCAGTTTAGCTTGCAAGTCTTCCACAGATTTTAGCTGTTCTATTTCTTGTTGGATAGCTACTGGTGTCCCAGCAGCTAGTGTTTCTATTTCAAAACCTTGGAGTTTATGCAGTTCTGCCTTGAGGGAGGCGATCGTCTGTTGGGAAAGTTGAGTATCTGTACGGCGTTGTTCTGCTTCTGTATTGTAAAGCTGACGCCATTTTTGGGCACTTTCCCAAGCTGTATCGCGCTCGTGTTGCAGCTGTGCCATCTGCTCTTTGATTACCTGGATTTCTGTCAACCACTGTTGTGTTAAATCTTGATTCATACATTAATAGTCATTAGTCATTAGTCATTGGTCAATGGTCATTAGTTAGAAACTCTTGACTCGGTATTCTTGCGGTAGAAAGACAGATGCGATCGCTACGCAAAATTTAGCACAGTAGTTAATCAACCCAACCAGTTTTAACTCTAAATTATGCCAAAGCTTCGTTTTTTTCGCTTCTTTGGCCACCTCAATTGGCGCACGATTAAAAAAACTTTTTCCCGAACAATCGAAAGGCGACTTTTTGGACTTGCCTCGGAAATCGCCTTTAATGCCATGCTATCGCTGTTTCCAGCAATTCTTGCTATCATCACAGCCATTGGCTTATTGGCAGAATCTTTACAAAATACCTTTAAACAGCTGGCGGCACAACTAAGTCAAGTCCTACCCGATCAAGCCTTGGAGCTGATTCGTGATTTTGCTACTACAGAAATTACTAACTCCAAAAACAGTGGTTTATTTTCTCTAAGCTTTGTATTAGCAATTTGGACTGCTTCTGGGGCGGTGAGTACCGCAATGACAGCCCTCGATCAAATCCATCAAATTCCCTCAGAAAACATCCGTCCCTTTTGGAAAGCCAAGCTTGTCTCTCTGGGATTAACAGTCGGTACTATGTTGCTTTTAGTCTTGGCTTCTTTCTCAGTGTTTACTAGCGACTGGCTTTTGGGAATAGTAGTGCGCGAAAATAGTTCTTTGATCTTTTTGTTGCATATTTGGCTACTGTTACGCTGGCCTTTAGCTTTAAGTATTGTTGCTGTCGCCTTTGGCTTTGTCTATCGCTATGGCCCAAGCAAGTGGAACTCAGGCACGCCAATGATGCCTGGAGCAATTTTAGCAGCTGTTTTTTGGGCAATGTTGTCTGCCCTATTTCGGCTGTATGTGGCGAATTTTGGCAATTATAATAAAGTATATGGTGCTGTAGGAGCAGTGATAGTTTTAATGCTCTGGCTGTCAATGAGTGCTGCTGTTCTGTTAATCGGCGATCAGTTAAACGTGACTGTCGGCGAAGATATGCGCTTAAAAGCCCAGCCGCAATCGAAAGTAAAATATTAATTCGTAAATCCCTGAGAAAATGATTTCAAAAGCTCAGTAGGGGAGTAAAATATCTAACGATTCAATACAAAGTAAGCGATCGCCTCCATGCCTGATTCTCCTCCTCGATTTCCGATGATTGAACCTGATGCCAAAGCACCCACTTTGAAGCGCCTGCGTCAGCTAAGTCGGCTGCTGGATAATGTTATTACCATTCCTGGCACAAAGATTGCTTTTGGTTTAGATCCAATTTTAGGATTCATACCGATTGGTGGTGATTTTTTGGGAATAATGTTTTCTAGCTACATCATTCTAGAAGCAGCACGGTTAGGCGTATCTAGAGCCACTCTAGGTAAAATGGTTTTGAATGTAATCATTGATGGCTTGGTAGGAGCTGTCCCAGTTTTGGGAGACTTTTTTGATTTTGCCTGGAGAGCTAACACTAATAATATCAAGCTCTTGGAAGAATACTTAAAGTTTCCTAGCGAGCAAAAGAGTGCAGACAGATGGTTTATCTTTGCCGTTTTGGCTGGATTATTGCTCATCTCCATTGTCTTAGTAGCATTGCCTGTGATCTTAATTAGAATCCTGTGGAGCGTTTTTACAGGCGGTTAAATTGTTTATTGATAAAAGAATGAAAGATTGGTGGCAAGCTACTTTTCCCAAAGGGCGGCAAAGTTTAGTTATTAGTGATGCTAAAGGGTATCCCGTACAAATTGCTTATGGCGAAAAAGGTAGAGGTAAACCGCTAATTTTATTACATGGTATGGGGAGTTGGAGCTACAATTGGCGGCACAGCGTAGCAGCATTATCTAAATATTACCGAGTAATTTGTTTTGATGCCAAAGGTTTTGGTTTTTCTGAAAAACCATTGTCTCGTAAAGAACACAACGGTCATCAAGTTATTGAGTTTCAAAGAATTATTCAGGCATTATGTAATGAACCCGCAGTCATTGTGGCCGAATCTCTAGGGGGATTAGTTGCCCTTGCTCTTGCTCAAGAAAACCCGCAGTTAATCGGACGGCTTATAGTAGTAAACGTACCTGTTTTTGCCGAACAGCTACCCCATTGGTCTATGTGGTTGCTTGCCCAAATGCCTTTAGAAATAATGCAAACAATTGATTCTTTACGTCTGACATATTTGTTTGCACCTCTATTTAGAGAAGTTATGGCAATAGAAAGACGTAGAGTATTATTCGATCCCTCAATTTTAACGCAGGAAGATATCTATTGGATAACTTACCCGTTTACTGAATTGCCTGGTACGATCGCAAAAGTTGCCGAAGAGTTACAAATAGCCGCGCGAGAAATTGAGAATTGGCAAGCAAATAAGCCTAATATGCTCACCAAAATTCAAAATAACCTGAGTGCAATTAAGTGTCCCACACTAGTTTTGTGGGGTGAGCAAGATAGTTGGTTTCCTGCTAGTCATGGTAAAAAATTACATCAACATATCCCCAATTCTAAATTACAGATTTTATCTAACTGCTATCATGATGCCTCAACTGGGGCTTCTGCGGTGTTGAATAAAACGATTCTTGAGTTTTTACAAGATACTAACTTTTAAAGAAGGATTCAGAAGCCAGAATTCAGAATTCAGTAATATTAATCTGGTGATTCAGACGCTCTCTACTTCGCGCAGCGTGTTGCAGATAGACGATGCGCGTAGCTTGCTTTTGTACAGGAGTGCTACTGTTGCGCTATATACCAGTTGCACAAAATTCATTCTGACTCCTGAATCCTGACTCCTGAATTCTGTTTCGATAAAAAGAGAGTGGGAGGAAGCATATCAGTCAGCTTTCAAACTCCCACTCTATCATTTGCTGCTGAAGTGAACAGGAATGTATACAGACGTTACCCTTATTAGGGGCTAATGCGTAGTTCAACAACGCCTGCACGCATTTAATATTCCTGTTGCAGCAAATGCCAAACCTGATTATTGAATTTATTTAGCAAAGAATTGTTGGAGATAGCTTTTTGTTTTTGTAAATCACTTGGTAAATAGTGTTTTACAAAAGGAATTCGCTTAGGTGGTAGTCCCTGATAATCAAACCCTTGAAGTCGTTTATCTTCATACAATTTAACTTGAATCATCAAAAGCTGGTTGCCATTTTGGCAAGTTTTTAAATTTCCTAATTGCTCATATCTAACTTTTGAAAAGCAGTTAAACCGCTATATAGCAAATAAATTATTCGTACATATAGCGGTTCTTGTTTAAGTAGGGGCACGTTATGTTCCCTACACCTTTATCTCGTTCTCAGTCTCCGACTGGGAATGCCTAATGGGAGGCAGAGCCTCCCGAACTCGCGGCAGAGCCGCCAGGAGCAGCATTTCTAGCCTCTGGCTAGAAACGAGATTTTTGCATACCGTGCCCCTACACCTTGCGATATGACCTCGTACCACATCTGAATGGAAAACGCTATAACAAGATTCCCGACTTCTTAGAGAAAGTCGGGAATCTAAGCCTAGCTAATTGGCAAAAAGTGTTAATTTAACGGGGTTTACTTTACCGTAGTATTAAGACTGGCGTAAAATAGCAGACAATGAACTATTTTTACGAAGATCCATCAATTCTGCTAAGGATTCTGTGCGCGTATCCAGGTGGTGCTTGTGTTCTGCTGGGAGAACAGTTACCAGATGCTTTGTTTTAGGTTGCATCTGCATCAGGGGCATTAGTTGTGGCTGTGGCACAAAAATTGGCTGACTCTTGGGAAGATTTGGTTCCAATTTTTGGTAATGCTTCTGTGCCAAGCGTACCTGCTGGCGATTAACCTGTTTTTGAACTTTTTGCGGTTGCTTTGTGCGGTTAAGCATTCGGAAAATCAGCAAAGAACCACCACCACAGCTGAGAACGATCGCAGCAACCATCCATAAAGGTGTAGGATTACTACTCTCAGAGGGCACACCGATTGGTTCTTCAACGATAACTGGGATTTTTTCTGGTTCTTCTTGTGCTACCGGGCCAGCATTACCTAAGCTGTATAAGGCAAAGGCACCACCACCTAGAAACATGGCTAAACACCCGGTTAACAATAGCCAAGGATGATGTGCAACCAGATATATCAGAACATTCGAGCTGTTTTTTAGTCTCGATTTCCTGTTTGTCAGCTCTGGAGTAGCCCTTTTAAATTGGGTTCGCTCGCGCTGTACACTCTGACTTTTTTCCATGATTACTTTCAGATTTGTACCCCTCTAGTGAATAAATTGTACTGGAGGAGTCAAGCATCAGGTATCCGTAACAAATTTCAGATTTTAGTAGCTTTTTTGTAAAACATCAGCTACAAAATCTGGCTAAATTTTGCCAAAGTTCTGTATTTATTGTGACTTTTTACCGTACTAATCTGAAATCAGTTTGCTGATTTATTCTGTCAGCTAGGAGAATGTCTTTTAAGAGCAAGTTGAATTAACCGATCGACTAATTCTGGAAAGGAGACTCCACTATGTGCCCAGAGTTGAGGATACATACTTGTCGCAGTAAAGCCTGGTAAGGTATTGATTTCGTTAATAAATACTTCTTGTGTTGCTTCCACATAGAAAAAATCTACCCTTGCTAACCCAGCAGCGTCAACAGCGGCAAAAGCTTGTAAAGCCATGTCCTGAATTTGACGGGCGATCGCCTCTGGAAGCTGTGCGGGGATCAGTAAATCTGCCCGACCTTCAGTATATTTAGTTTCATAATCATAAAAATCGCTGTCATAAGTAATCTCTCCAATGACAGAGGCTTGGGGTCGATCGTTACCTAAAACGGCACACTCAACTTCTCTAGCGACTACTCCAGCTTCTACAACTAGTCGGCGATCGTAACTGGCAGCACTATCTAAAGCAGCTTCTAATTCTGGGCGCGATCGCACTTTGGCAATACCCACTGATGAACCCAAATTAGCAGGCTTGACAAAAGCTGGATAACCTAATGTTGCCTCAATTTCATCACACAGTTTCGGAAATACGCACGGATTAGACCAAACCTGCGATCTAGTTACCGCTTTGTATTTTACCTGTGGTAATCCCGCTTGCTCAAAGGCCATTTTCATGGCAATTTTATCCATTCCCATTGCCGAACCTAACACCCCAGAACCGACAAAGGGGACTTGCATCAAAGTCAGTAACCCTTGAATTGTTCCATCTTCACCGTTAGGGCCGTGGAGGATGGGAAACCAAATATCCACTTGGGCAACTTGAGAGGGAGATTGCCAATTGCTCAGAGTTTGGGCTTGAGGGTTGGATGTCAGGTTTCCAACAGAAGTTGATGCCGATTCCAGTAGCGGAGTGCCGGTTGCTAAAACCTTTTCGGGTGCTTCTCCTGCTAGCCAGCGGCCATCTTTTTGGATGTAAAAAGGCAATATTTCGTACTTACTAGCATTTTCCCCGGCACTCAAGGCGTTAGCGATCGCCCGTGCTGATTTGATCGAAACTTCATGTTCTCCCGAACGACCGCCAAACAGTAACCCCACCCGCAGCTTAGTCATTTTCGGCTCCTCCACACTTCTCAAGCAGATAGCGTATCACAACCTACAAAAATTGCCATATTTTTCTAGATTATTTTATCGAGGAAGGCAGGGGGAGCAGGGGAGAAGTTGCAGTAAGTTTTTCCCCTCTGTTTCTCTGCCCCCTGCCTTCTGCCTCCAATTAAAACAATCGTGTTGTCAGCTACAGTAATATTCCAGGAAAATGGGCAACAATATTGATAACTAACTAGAAATGCAGCCCTACCTGTAAAAGATGCTGCCGTTTCATGAAACCCAGAATTATTGTTTGTGGCTTAGGACGTACCGGATATAAAACCTTTCGTCTGCTGAGACATCAGGGAGCCTTCGTTGTTGGCATTCATCACCAATCTATCCCCGGCGAAACCGCAGGAGATGTGATTGTTGGAGATTTACAAGCAGCTTCCACCCTGACAGCAGCAGGAATTCAACAGGCACACACTTTAGTCATCGCTGGATCTAAAGATGCTCTGAATTTATCTATTATGATGCAAGCGCGGGTGCTGAATCCCCAGATTCGGATTATCAACCGTTTTTATAATACAAATTTAGGAGAGCGCCTAGATCAAAGTTTGCCAGACCATTTGAGTATGAGTGTTGTCGGATTAGCAGCACCCGTATTCACCTTTGCAGCGCTGGGAAACCGAGCGATCGGACAAATTAAATTATTTCAGCAAACTTGGCCAATTCACGAAGAATACATCGATCAAAACCACTTCTGGAAAGGTCGAAAGCTGAGTGAATTGTGGTCAGACCGATCGCGGATGCTAATTTATTACTTACCAGTCAAAGGTGAGATGGATTTGGTATCAGCTGTCATAGCTGGCCAAGAGATTCAAGTAGGCGATCGCATAATTATTGGTACACAACCCCGCATCCGTTCCCCCCGGAGATCGTTGATTAGAAAACTGCTAAAAGTTATGACTAATTTTAGGCAGTTTCAGGAACACGGGCGATCGGTAGTGGTGGGTGCTATTGCACTATTGACGGTTATTGCGATCGCTACATTCACTTATATGTCGGCTGAGTTGAGTTTGTCTCCTGTGGATGCTCTATATTTTTCTGTCGGCATGATTACCGGAGCCGGTGGTAATGACAAAGTAGTAGAAAATGCTCCTAACAGTATTAAGTTATTTACTGTTGTGATGATGCTGATTGGAGCAGTAGTGATTGGTATTTGGTATGCCATGCTCACGGATTTTGTCTTAGGAAGCCGCTTTAAGCAATTTTGGGATGCAGCCCGAATTCCTCAGCGATCGCACTACATTGTCTGTGGCTTAAGTGGTATTGGGGTGAGAATTGTTCAGCAACTCCACGCCAGCGGACATGAAGTTGTCGTCGTTGAACCCGACTCCAACAGTAAATATATCAACACCGCCCGCGAACTCGGTATTCCTGTGATTCAGGGTGATGCCAGCTTCCGCACAATACTCAAAGCTAGCAATATAAACTCTGCTGCCGCAGTGATTACTGTTACTAGCAATGATGCTACCAATTTGGAAATTGCCCTCAAAGCCAAAGGTTTGGCACCCAGTATTCCGGTGATTGTTCATTATGGCGATCCTGATTTTGCTGGCATAGCCCAACAGCTATTTGGCTTCGATGCAGTGCTGAGTCCGGCTGAATTAGCAGCGCCAGCTTTTGCTGCTGCTGCGCTAGGGGGACGTATCCTGGGCAATGGCATCACAGCCGATAGTCTTTGGGTAGCTTTTGCCACTGTAATTACAGCTTCACACGTCTTTTGCGGTCAATGGGTGAAAGATGTAGCAATGTCTGCTGACTGTGTACCTTTGTACGTAGAAACAAACCACCAAACTCTTCACGGCTGGGATTTATTAGAAACTAATCTCAGTGATGGTGACGTTTTATATATGACAATGCCAGCGACGCGGCTATATCAATTGTGGCGGGGCGAGCAAGTTTGTGAAGCACATGCTTAAGACAATAGACCTCTTGGCATTTGTGCTTTTTGCACTCTTGTGGGAAAAGGGACTCATCTTTATTGGGGAAAGGGAAAATACCAAACCTTTTCCCGATTTCTGCAAAAAGTCTAATTCTCACAGTCATTGCACCCTCATGCGTGACATTGATGTAAACTTAAGCCAAAAGCCTTTTCAAACCTCGTTTCTAGCGAATTATTAAAATCCAAAAAGGATCTGTTGTGAAAGCTGCAATTAGACTAGCTAACGAAAGTGATGCTTTAAAAATGCTGGCAATTTATGCGCCAGTTGTGTGGGAAACTTCAATTTCCTTTGAGATAGAGCCTCCCAGCAAAACGGAATTTGAAAAACGCATCAATAACTATCAACAGCAGATGCCTTGGCTAGTGTGTGAAATTAACGGTGAGATTCTAGGTTATGCCTATGCTACTCCCTACCGGACTCGTGCTGCTTACCAATGGTCTGTAGAATCATCCGTGTATGTAAATGTTGAATATCGCAGAAAAGGAGTTGCTAAAGCTTTGTACACTTCTCTTTTTGGCTTGCTGCAACTCCAAGGATTTTATAACGTTTTTGCTGCGATCGCTTTACCCAACCCAGCAAGTGTAGCTATGCATGAGGCTGTCGGTTTTTCGCCTCTAGGTGTTTTTTACAGAGTTGGGTATAAATTTAGTAAATGGCACGATGTTGGCTGGTGGCAATTATCTCTGCAACAAGAGCCACCGTTATCAGTAAATCAGCCTCTTTCTTTGCCAGAAGTGCAAAAATCATCTCTGTGGAATCAAGCTTTAAGAAGTGGACTCTTGCTACTTCGCGTTTAACTTGGTGTTGCCCTTAGCTATTTAACATTTATACATAATTTTCCGTAAAGGTCGGGAAGGGGGTTAGGGGGTTAGGTTAATCGTTAGCTTTTTCACCACCACTCCCCACTCCCATTTATTTGTTAACTACTCGTTGTTGGTATTCCTGCTCAGTAATCATATCAAGAGTGTTCTCTAGACGATCTACAAATACAATACCGTCGAGATGATCGTACTCGTGTTGAAAAATCCGAGCGATAAAATCGGTTAATTCTTGTTTTTGTAAATTGCCTTCAGAGTCAGTGTATTCGACTTCAATAGATTTATACCGAGGAACTAACCCCCGAATTCCTGGAACACTTAAACAACCTTCCCAATCTTTGACAACTTCAGTTGAATGAGCAATGATTTTGGGATTTATCATGGCAGTAGGTTCCATTTCTGGGGCGTTGGGATACCTGGCATTAGGACGGGAAGCCACAATAAATAAACGATAGGATTGTGCTACTTGAGGCGCAGCGATTCCCACGCCGTTAGCCTTGGCAACAGTGGCGATTAAATCTTCAATTAATTTTTGAATCTGCTCATCTTGAATATTTTCAACCCAAGCAGCTTTTTGGCGCAATGTTGGATTGCCTAATTGAATTATTGGCGCTAATTCAGTCATGATAAAACTCCTTTTAGGAATGGGGAATTGGGCATGGGGCATGGGGCATTGGAGAGTGGAGTATGTCAGTTGTTTTTCAAATGACCAATGACAAATGACTAATGACTAATGACAAATGACAAACATCATCCTTCACGTCTGACTGGCAAAGGAGCAGGTTGAACTCCTACTTGGACAATTTGCCCATTGCGTTCCACTTCTATGGGTAATTTAGTACCGATTTTGCTCTTTTCTACTAGCTTTTGTACTTCTTCAATTTTAGTAACAGGCTGGCTGTTAATGCTTTTAATCACATCACCGACTCGTAAACCAGCCACAGATGCAGGCGATCGCGGCACAATCTCAACCAGCAAAACGCCGTCATCTGCTGTAATATTTAAGCGATCGCCTGCGACATTTTTGATTCTTTCTTTATTTTCTGGTGTCAATGTCACCATCTGCACACCCAAATAAGGATGATCCACCTTGCCTTTAGCAATTAATTCTTGGGCAATCCTTTGCACAGTATTAATGGGTATAGCAAATCCCAAGCCTTGAGCGCCTCGGATAATCGCTGTATTCATTGCAATCACTTGACCGCGAGCATTGAGCAATGGCCCACCGGAATTACCAGGGTTAATCGCAGCATCCGTTTGGATGTAATCAACCCGCTTGTCACTTGCACCGATATCGCTACTAGAACGCCCTGTAGCACTAATAATTCCAGATGTGACGGTATTATTCAAGCCTAATGGATTACCAATGGCAATTACAGCCTCTCCTGGTTGCAAAGCATCGGAGTTACCCACAGCTAGAGTTGGCAGATTATTCGCATTAATTTTGATCGTTGCTACATCCGTTACTGGGTCTTCACCCAAAACTTTCCCATCAAAAGTCCGGCCATCTTTGAGTATAACAGTCACTCTATCAGCACCATCTACGACATGGGCATTGGTAACAATTTGACCGGAAGAATTAATAATAAATCCAGAGCCACTACCGCGCTCTACCCTTTGTCTAGGCTGTGGGGTTCCCTCTCCAAAAAACCGTCGGAAAAATGGATCGTTGTTAAATTCGTCTGGTACGCGAGAAGTGATTGTTCGGGAAGAATCAATGCGAACTACCGCAGGCCCTACCTGTTGCACTACTTTTACGACAAAATTAGGATCTCCAGATGAAGAAAAAATCGGCGGGGGGACAATTGCCGGATTAGGTTGTGTTGTGTTTTGGACTTGAGTATCGCTTTGCTGATTATCAACAGTCCTAGCAGGTAAAAGAGAGCAGCTCCCCAGGAACACCACTGCTACCCCGTATGAGAGCATCCACAACCTATGGGGTAAGCCTCTGGTTTTAATTTTTTTGGGTGCTGAGTGATGGTTTGTTATCTTCATGTATCGTTGCTTCTCCCTTGTCAGTCAGTGGGTGTTAGGATCTTGCCTACTGGGTATGTCCCAAAATGGTTACAACTTAAAAGCTTATTTTAGGTCTAGCGTGTCTCAATGCTAAATTAGTGCTTTCTCTTCTATTGTGACGATTAGCAGCAAAGGTGGTGGATAATGGAAATTCCCATAGAAAGTCTGTGGAGTCAGGTACTAGAGCGCCTAAAGCTTGAACTATCCCGACCTACCTTTGAAACTTGGATCAAAACTGCTAGTGCAGAGCGATTAGAAAATAATTGTTTGGTTATCCGCACTCCTAACCCATTTGCTCGTAATTGGTTACAGAAGTATTACATCAATACGATTGCTCATGTAGTCCAAGATATTCTCGGTCATCCCGTAGGAATTTACATTACTGTTGCTCAAGGTGATGAAGTTTCTCATTTTAGTGAACGAGAGGTTGCTTGGGAATCACCAAATTCCAGCAGTATTTCTGAAGCTGTTCCTAATCGCAATCATCAAACTACTGACTTAAACTCTAAATATGTCTTTTCGCGGTTTGTAGTTGGTGCTAATAATCGCATGGCTCATGCTGCTTCTTTAGCAGTTGCAGAATCTCCAGGTAAAGAGTTTAATCCTTTATTTTTATGCGGTGGTGTCGGTTTGGGTAAAACTCATCTGATGCAAGCTATTGGTCATTATCGCTATGCAATTTTTCCTAATTGTAAAATATTTTATGTTTCTACTGAGCAGTTTACTAATGATTTAATTACAGCCATCCGTAAGGATAGTATGCAAAGTTTCCGAGAGCATTACCGAGCGGCTGATGTTTTATTAGTGGATGATATTCAGTTTCTTGAAGGGAAAGAGTATACCCAAGAAGAATTCTTTTATACTTTTAATACTCTACATGAAGCTGGTAAACAAGTTGTCATTGCTTCCGACCGTCCGCCTAACCAGATTCCTAGCTTGCAAGAACGTCTTTGTTCTCGGTTTTCTATGGGCTTAATTGCAGATATTCAAAAGCCCGATTTAGAAACGAGAATGGCAATTTTGCAGAAAAAAGCTGAGGATGAAAATATTAATCTTCCCTGCGATGTGATTGAGTATATTGCTTCTAACTATACTTCTAATATTCGAGAATTAGAAGGAGCTTTAATTCGAGCGGTGGCTTATATTTCTATTTGGGGTTTACCGATGACGGTAGAAAATATCACGCCAGTTTTAGAACCGCCTAACGAAAAAATGGCAGCTACCCCAGAAGCAATTTTAAAGGTGGTGGCGGATAATTTTGATGTTTCAATAGATGACCTCAAAGGTAACTCGCGACGAAGAGAGATTAGCTGGGCGCGTCAATTAGGAATGTATCTCATGCGCCAACACACGGCTTTGAGTTTGCCGAGAATAGGCGAGGAGTTTGGTGGTAAAGACCATACAACGGTAATCTATAGTTGCGATAAAATTACCCAACTTCAAGAGAGCGATCGCACCTTAGTACAAACTCTACGTGAATTGAGCGATCGCATCAATATGACTAGCCGTTCTCAAAAACCATCTTGAAGATGTATTGTAAGTTTTCCACAAGCAGCAGTCTGAATTATGAGCTTTGACGGGTCAAGAATTAGTCAAGAATATTAAGTAACGTCTAAAAATTGATTAAATTTAACTTAGATTGTGGAAAAAACTGTGGAAAACTTGATATTTTGCTAGTAAAACTTAATTAAGTATAATTACCTTGTGGAAAAGTAATTGAGTTTTTCCACAAGTTTTCCACAGATAGTCTTGCCTAATATCAAACAGAAACAGTATTTGTAGGGTGTGTTAGGCGTAAGCCATAACGCACCATTCTTAAGGCTTTGGTGCCGTACTCTCCGCGCTCACACCCTACGTATCTTTTGAAAAATCAAATAGTAGTCCTATTGGCAAAACACCATCACCAAAATGTGGAACGTAGCCCATCAGAAAAAGGTAAAATCTATGTTTAGAGTGATGATTAAGTAAAAAGTTTATGACCACAGCAATTAAAAAACTCACTCTGGACGAGTATCTTGTCTATGATGATGGCACAGATGTTCGCTATGAACTTGTGGATGGAGAGTTAGTTGAAATGCCACCGGAAAGCGATAAGAATAACTTGATTTCTCTCTATCTACTGTCACAGTTTCTCAAGTTTGTCCCGATTCAACTGATTCGGCATAAAGATACAGAACTCGTGGTCATAGGCAATCGCACTCGTGTACGGCTACCTGATTTAATGATATTGACACAAGAGTTACTAGAAGCGATCGCAGGCGGACGAGCGACAATCACTCCAGATATGCCTTCTCCAACATTAGTGGTTGAGGTCGTCTCTCCTGGAAAGGTAAATGAGGATAGAGACTACCGCTATAAGCGTTCTGAGTATGCCGCACGAGGTATCCCTGAATACTGGATTGTTGATGCCCAGAAAGCCCGAATTACCCTGCTGACTCTGGTAGATGGACTGTATGAAGAAACTGTATTTCAGGGAACAGACATTATTAAGTCAGAGACTTTTCCAATGCTGGATATAACCGCAGTCCAAATATTGACGGCTGGACAAGTCTAAAATCCAATTATGCAACAATGCAGTAATATGGACTGACTCTGAGCATTGCTCGCACAGAGCGCGAGAGAAAGAAGAAAAGAAGGGAAAATAAAAAAGCGAACAGTACAAAAGGGCAAAAGTGTAAAGGGCTACTAAGTCGTGAGCGAAGCAGCAACCACAACCCGAAAACCCAAGCCGCCGAGCATACTCTCACGCGCAATATTGCCCCGAAACGCCGAGCGGCAACCCACAGGGCTGTCGCCCCACGAACCACCACGCAGGCTGCGATTATTATTCTCACCCTCCCAAAGGCTGCCGTCTGTTGGCGCTCCGTTATAATTTTCGTGCCAAGCATCCTGACACCATTCCCATATATTGCCATGCATATCAAATAAACCAAAGGGGTTTGGTGGAAATTGTCCAACATCTGTTGTCTGCTGACGAAATTCACCATTTGTCCCAGAATTATAAATGTTGTTTCCGTTATAATTCACTAAATCAGTTGTAATCGTCTCACCAAAATAAAATGGGGTAGTCGTTCCCGCACGACAAGCATATTCCCATTCTGCCTCACTAGGCAAGCGATAGGTTTTCCCAGTCTTGTTAGACAATCTGGCACAAAACTCAATTGCATGATCCCAAGAGACTTGTTCAACAGGTCGATTAGCGCCTTTGAAGTTGGATGGTTCGGGATTTAAATCAATATTTACCTTTTTCAGCGCAGCTACAATAGTCCATTGGCTTTGTGTAACTGGAAATTTCCCCATGAAAAAGGGTTGAACGGTGACGGTGTGCTGTGGACTTTCAGAATAAGATCGTTCTGGTTCATTCTCTGAGGAACCCATCAAGAATTTTCCACCAGGAATTGCAACCATTTCCAGAACTACACCATTACCCAAATTTTCTGAGAAAAACTCGGCTCGTTGCTGACTACGATTGATTGGTTTTCCCTTAGTATTTACCGTCACTACCTCAAACTCAAACGGCTTTGATTCTATGGCTACAGTCGGTTTTTGCTGACCAATAATTCGTTTTTCTATTGAAGCTATATCTTCATCTCTCAGCCCTAAATATTGCTGATAATCTCTCAAGTCATTAAATGTAGTTTCACTTAGAGTTGTTTCAGCTGCAATTGCCTCAATCAGCGTTGCTTCATATTCTTCTAATTTGTGCTGATACTCCTGATAAGGTTGTTTAACTTCGGCTTCGATGGCATCGGCAACCTCTGAGGTAAGTTTTAATTCGAGGCGTAGCGAATTTAGCATCCGACGAGCGGGTATGGTAAACTTGCCGCGATTGATGCGATTTTCTACTTCCCTGCGATACTTCAGCCTTGGGTCATCTTTAGGCGACTTTGCCAACAGAATCTTATGACCTTCTTCAACTGGGTAAAACTTGGGAGTCATTGCAGGCGCAGCTTCTTGCACTTTTGTACTGGCATAATCATGCAGTTCATCAATAGAAATCCAGCCATCGGTATCTTTATCGGCTGCACCTGTTTCAATACCTTCAACTAAATAGCGGGTGTAAATGGAGAGTTCTGAGCCTTCTTGCTCAAAGGAATATTGGGTAGAAGTGGAAGAAGTTAAGATTGCCCTGCCTTTACCGCCTAGTTGCTCTTGCACATTGATGATACCAGCATCTTTGACACTCATGCCTTGAGCGATCGCGCCACTAAAGCAACAGTCGAGAATTACAACTTGTCTCTGCGATCGGCTATCGTTAATATTGTCGTGCAAAACACTAGCTGCAACTGCTGAAGGTGTTACCAGTTTGCCATTTTGTGTTTTGGTCGCACGAGTTGATAAGTAAAGTTTGCCTCTATCATCTTTAATTCCATGCCCAGAAAAGTAAAATAGCAGCAAATCATCTTTCTGGCGGCTACTGAAAAGGTGGTAGATAGCATCTTCTATTTCCTGCCTTTGAGGATTTTTCAATACTGTGATATCTGCTTCAGCAAAGCCACCCATTTCTAGATTTACTAACACTCGCTGCATCGCCTCGACATCTTTAACAGCAGCAGGTAGCGAGTTTAACCCCGGCTCATACTCACTAATCCCGATTAGCAGTGCTACCTTCGCCATCTTTACTATCTTGTGTCTTTTTTGTATTGTTCAGAAAATCCTGAGCTTGCTGCATAGCAAATTCAAACTCTTTGCGACTGCTGGCTTCTAAGTTAAGTTCTCTGCCATCAGGTGCTTTGAGTGCTAGTTTAATTGGTTTATTGCCAAAGCGATCGCTCAAAAACCCAAATAAAGCCTTAAAACTGGCTGGATTTACTTGTGCGTTTAACAAATGCCATAAAAAATCGCCACCAACTTTTGAATGCTCTGGGGCTTCTGTTGCAGCCACTAAACCTACTTCTTCTACTCCATCAACTTCTCTAAGCTGTGGGAGCAAATTCTGTGTCTCTGCTTGCAACTCCTCTTCGTCTAAACCCAGTTCCGACAGGGAAATAGTCACCTGAACATTAGATGTGGTTGCCATTATGAAGCATCTTAGTGGTGTTAAAAGTATTTCTGATGAATTGTAATATTTTTTGAGCTACGGATATTACACCAAGCGAATAGAATTTGTGGCTACATAGGCAAAACCCACTTTTGCTGAGTTAAAAACCTTGATTTTCGATTCGTTCGCCTTGAAGTTACTCAAATAGATTCAGCCAAGAGGTAACTCCTTGAACGGGAGAGTGACGATGTTGTGAATCTCCCGTTTGGTAGGTATTGTTTTCCTATTGGATTTTAGCTAACTTATATTTGCACCCGACACCCCATTCATAGATTTATTTCCAGAAGAAGGCTGAATAGAATCGGCTGCTAAAGAATTGGTGACTTTGGAATTGCCTAGTACGCCTCGCTTCTTTTTGGTATTACCTCGTCTAGTACCACCCGCCATCTCGTATTCTTGGCTGATTTTACCGTAACGGCTGGCAACTCCTAGTAACATTTTTTCTGACATGGTTATTACAGCCTGTTCTGCGTTATTCACGTCATCAGTGAGTTTGTCAATGGTAGATAAAGCAGTATTGTAAGCAGCAAGCTTAGACCGGAGATCGTTAATTGTCGTATTATAAGCTTGTATAGTTAGTCCTTCCCCAAAGTCAAGTTCTACGCTGATAGATTGTAAACTTTCAATTCGGCGATCGGCTCGTTCTAAAACGCTGGAATTTCTTTTGCGACGTGCCATAATCCATCTCTGCTACTAGATTTATAGTACTGTTTTATACAAAAATATATTTTATGTCATGGGGAAATACTACAAATAAGTTGCGTAGACATAGACCATAGTAGGCATCCCATCTCCCAAAGTTTAATTAATTTTACTTAGATTATTTTGACATTTTAGGTAGTAAATAAATTTATAAGTTCATTACAACAAATGCTGCAATGATTTAAGGGTTTCTTATACATGGAAGAATGTGTGTTGCAAAGTATTAAGCCTTTGCAGCAAATGCTTATATATTTTTTGGAAATACTTAAGGGTTTCTTATACATGGAAGAATGTGTGTTGCAAAGTATTAAGCCTTTGCAGCAAATGCTTATATATTTTTTGGAAATACTTAAGGGTTTCTTATACATGGAAGAATATTTGTTGCAAGTGTTTCAATTATTACAGTTTGAAGCGTAGAAGCGATACTTGTGGCGGACTACGCCTAAGCGCTAATCAAACAAATAGCGATCGCCTATAAACATAAGGATGTTAGGATATCTTTCACAAGCTGTATCTGACTTATGAAATTAGTTTGCTCCCAAAGCGATCTCAGTACAAACCTCTCACTTGTTAGTCGTGCAGTACCTTCACGACCAACTCATCCAGTACTTGCCAATGTGCTGTTACAAGCGGATGCCCAAACTAACCAAGTAAGCTTAACAGCCTTCGATCTCAGCTTGGGAATCCGCACCAGCT
This sequence comes from Nostoc sp. DedQUE04, assembly GCF_034530995.1. Lineage (NCBI taxonomy): Bacteria > Bacillati > Cyanobacteriota > Cyanophyceae > Nostocales > Nostocaceae > Nostoc > Nostoc sp. DedQUE04. The sequence goes on from NZ_JAVRCA010000017.1 coordinate 95,307, forward strand.
TTAACGCAGAGGTATGGGAAAGTGGGGCGATCGCACTTCCTGCTAAGTTACTTGTAGACATCACCTCTCGTCTTCCAGAAGGCGAAATCACTTTAGACGATGAATCAGCCTTGACAGGTGCAACATCTGGTGGAGAAGGTTTAATTGTCACACTCACACCCAAGAGTGGACATTACCAAGTCCGAGCAATGGGGCCGGAAGAATTTCCCGAACTCCCTGTAATTGAAAATACAGAAGTAATTCATCTCACCACCACCGCATTAATTGAAGGATTACGCGGATCATTGTTTGCTACCAGTGCTGATGAAACCAAGCAAGTACTCACTGGCGTGCATTTAACAGTTAAACAAGACACCCTAGAATTTGCAGCTACAGACGGACATCGCCTCGCAGTCGTAGAAACTAGCAACGAGCGTCCTTTAGGCGGAACTAGTCAAGTAGAAGTGACAGTACCAGCTAGAGCATTACGCGAACTTCAACGAATGTTAGCTCATAGCGCCTCATCAGATGAACCTGTAGCTTTATATTTCGATCGAGGTCAAGTTGTGTTTGCATGGCAAAATCAACGCTTGACTAGTCGCACATTAGAAGGGCAATATCCTGCTTATCGACAATTAATTCCCCGCCAATTTGAGCGACAAGTAACAATCGAACGGCGACAGTTTGTCAGCACTTTGGAGCGGATTGCTGTGTTAGCAGATCAAAAAAATAATATTGTTAAACTCAGTATTGATAGCGAAGCCCAAGAAATTACCTTATCTTGTGAAGCTCAAGATGTAGGCAGTGGTAGAGAGCCGATGCCTGCCCAAATTTCTGGTGAAAATATCGAGATTGCCTTTAATATTAAATATTTGATGGAAGGCTTGAAAGAGTTGCCATCTTCTGAAATTCAAATGCATTTAAATCAAAGCCTAACTCCAGTGATTTTTACACCATTGGGAGGTTTGAAAATGACGTATTTAGCTATGCCGGTGCAACTTAGAAGTTAGAGGTCAAAAGAGGCAAGGGAGCAGGGAGCAGGGAGCAGGGGAGAGAGGCTGAAACGGAGCTTGTACTCTTTACCCTAAAGACTTGCCTGCACTACCTCCTGCTCTTTTTTAGTCCGTCAAACTCACGTTAACAAATCGCGATCGCAATCAGGCGGGCGCTTAAGCTGCCATCGCGCTTTGTTTGAGATTTGCCTGTTCATATCATGTCCGGTTAATTAGTTATAATTACTGTCATCTATGCAAAAAGCAGGAAACCCTCTTTCCCCCTGCTCCCTGCTCCCTGCCGTCTTAATGATAAGTCTTTCACCCACCGGGCACGATATCACTGGTTGTTCGTGTATCGTCAGCACTAGCACTAATGACGACTGACATCAAAGGAGGTGCGATCGCAACACAAGCAAGTCTCTCCTTATTCTTGCTGTTCTTGAGTTGACTCTACAATGTCTCGGTTCGTAGCAAAGCCGTTGAGGATTAATCCGCGAATAATTGACACCTCTTTGTCTAAATTACGCGCATAATCTTCATATTTTATGCTTGCTTTCTGCAAATTATAACTTTTCATTTGTTCAGCCATTTCACGCGAAAATGTTACTTTTTCCTCTAAAGCTCGAACAGCCGACCACAAGGTATTTTCAATATTCTCAGTTTGTTGACTCAACAAGACATTGGCAGTAAAGGAATGCCCGGTATGGCAGCGAAATCGCAGCGGCTTCGAGTTTTTAATTTGCCAAATATTCCCATTACATTTTTTCGAATTATCGAAGAAGACACGGCGACGCTCCGCGTCGCCGTGTCTTCTTCAATGAATCCCCCTATACCTCTGGCACTCCGATAACTGCAAGCCTTGCTGCTCACAAGGAGTCAGTCTGAGATTAAGGCTAGCCAACAGAGTGCTTACCGTCTGCTAACGCAGTATTTTCTTAAAGACCGATCGCCCCAGCCTCACAAGACCCCATCCGTTCCTGCTTCTATGACTTCTAACTCACCTGCTCCAGACAGTTCATCAGGATTGAATACTTATATTGCATCTGACCCAATTAAACCCGATGCCCTTTTTCCTGTCGTCGGCATCGCTGCTTCAGCCGGTGGGCTAGAAGCATTTACAGAACTCATCAGCCATCTATCTACAGATACGGGTATGGCATTTGTGCTGATTCAGCATTTATCCCCAAACCACGAAAGCGTGCTGTCCGAAATTCTAGGTAGAGTGACCGAAATAACTGTGTGTCAAGCGCAAGACCAGATGACGATCGAGCCAAACAAAATTTACGTCATTCCGCCTAACACTCAAATGACGCTAAAAAATGGAATGCTGCATTTGGCTCCCCGTCAGAAAACTTTTGGAAAATATATGCCGGGAGATACGTTTTTCTTCTCATTGGCAGCAGAGCAGGGCAACAAAGCGATCGCGATCGTTCTATCGGGTACTGATGGAGACGGGGCGGAAGGACTGAAAGCCGTCAAGGTTGCAGGAGGCGTCACCTTTGCTCAGTGCCAAAACACGGCTAGATTTGACGATATGCCGAATACTGCCGTTGCCACCGGAAACGTTGATTTTGTGCTGCCGCCGGAAGCCATTGCTAAAAAACTGGCAGAGCTTAGTCATAATCCCTTTTTGTTGCACCCAGAGCCGCTAACGGCGATCGAACAACTGCCTCAACCAGGCGATCCTTTGACCACCATTTTTGCGCTGCTGCGGACAACCACTGGCGTTGACTTTACCCTCTACAAACCAACAACACTGGATCGACGAATACAGCGACGGATGGTGTTGTACAAGTTAAATAGGCTGGAAGACTACGCTCAGTACCTGCAAGCGCATCCTAATGAACTGCAAGCGCTGTATGAAGACATCCTGATCCACGTCACCAGTTTCTTCCGTGACTCAGAAGCCTTTGAATACTTGAAAAGCCAGGTTTTTCCTAGCATTAGTCAAAACAAATCAGCAGACAATCCGATTCGGATTTGGGTAGCGGGATGTTCAACCGGTGAAGAAGTTTATACGATTGCTATTTGCCTATTAGAGTTTTTTAGCGATCGCGCCAGCGTTCCTCCAATTCAGATATTTGCCACAGACATCAACGAAACTGCGATCGAAAAAGCTCGCTCAGGTTTTTATTTAGACACTCAATTGCAAGGAATTTCAGTACAGCGCCGCAGCCGCTTTTTTGTGCCATTGGCAAGCGGTGGCTATCAAGTTAGCAGCACTGTCCGCGAACTGTGCGTCTTTGCTCGGCATAATTTGGGGAGCGACCCGCCATTCTCGAATCTCGACTTGATTAGCTGTCGCAACGTGCTGATTTACTTATCAGATTCGTTGCAGGAATACGTTATGTCCCTGTTTCACTACAGTCTCAACTTGACTGGCTTTCTGATGTTGGGTAGTTCAGAAAGCGTCAAAAACTCCTCAGACCTGTTTAAGCCTATCCACGAGACCTTCAAAATCTATGCCAAAAAATTCAGCTTGAGCCGTCCTTTGTTTTCGTTCACGACCAATTCTTACCCCGCCATGAACGTTGAGCGGCAGCGAAAAACTGAAACCATCGCTGCTAATTTTGATTTAGCGCGAGAAGTCGATCAAATAATCTCAAATCGCTACGCGCCTGTATCTGTCGTAGTCGATGACCAAATGCAGATTTTGCAACTGCGAGGAGACACCGATCTCTACCTGAAGTTGCCTACTGACACAACCAACTTAAATGTGCTGCTGATAGCAAGAGAAGGATTGACCGTCGTGCTGCAAACTGCAATTTATCAAGCCCAAACCCAAAACCTTTCAGTTCGACAAGAGCAAATTCGCATTGAAGCGGGTGAGCGCTCGACCCTCCTGAATTTGGAAGTGATTCCATTCAAAGCCGCAACCACTACGCCGAAGCCTCCCTATTTGCTGCTGATTTTTGAAGCGGTTTTACCTGTGGTTGAACAAAGCTTTGCTACTGCTCAAAGCCAAGAATTAGAAAATGAAAGCTTAGAACGGGAAGTTATTCAGCTACGGCAGGCGCTAGCAGCTGCGATGCAACGCGAATTTTCAGTTCAAGCGCATCTGCAAGCGGTGATTCAAGAACACAATTATCTCAACCAAAGCCTGCGAGTGGCGAACGAAGAAGTTCTGTCGAGCAACGAGGAGTTGCAAAGCACAAATGAAGAACTCCAAACGGCTAAAGAAGAGATTCAAGCCACCAATGAAGAACTCTCCACGACCAACGACGAACTTCGCAACCGCAACTTGCGCCAAAACCGAGACAATAGCGATCTGAATAATTTTATTGACAGCATCAGTATTCTGATTGTGATGCTGACCAACGATTTAATTATTCACCGCTTTACGCCCGCAGCCGAGCGAGTCTTCAATTTCATCCCTGCCGATGTCGGGCGACCTTTTAGCGACCTCCGCATCAATTTTGAAGTTCCCAACTTAAAATCGATGATATCAGAGGTGCTGGAGACACTTAACACCAAAGAACAGGAAATTCAAACTCAAGCAGGCTATTGGTATACCCTCCGCATTCGCCCCTATCGCACAACAGAAAACCAGATTGATGGGGTGACAATGGTTTTCCTGGATATTGACGCGCTCAAACGCCATACCGCCACGTTAGAGTTAGCTCGTCAGCAGGCAGAAACCGCTAACCGAGCCAAAGATGAATTCCTCTCGAACCTCTCGCATGAACTCCGCAATCCCCTAAACATCATGCTGGGCTGGACACAAATACTACGCACCCGCGAACTCGATCGAGCCGCGGTAACTCGTGCTTTAGAAATCATTGAGCGGAGTGCAAAAGCGCAATCTCAGTTAATTGATGATATTTTAGATACCTCTCGGATTGTCAGCGGTAAGCTCAATCTCAGCACCAGTCCGATCGATCTGCTTTTAGTAGTGCAAGCCGCGATCGAGACAGTGCAATTATCAGCCGAAGCAAAAAATATTCAAATCGTTTCAATCTTGAATTCTGAGATCGTCATCGGCGATGCCGAGCGCTTACAGCAAGTCCTGTATAATCTTTTATCGAATGCGATCAAATTTACGCCCGAAGGTGGACGAGTCGAAGTTAGGCTCATGTCTGACAGAACTCACGCTCAAATTCAAGTCAGTGATACAGGACAAGGAATTTCGCCAAACTTGTTGCCGTATATTTTTGAGCGATTTCGTCAAGGAGATTCCAGCACCACGAAAGCGAAGCCAGGGCTGGGACTGGGGCTATCAATTGTGCAGCATCTGGTTGAACTGCATGGTGGCACGGTTCAGGCAGAGAGTCCGGGTTCAGGACAAGGAGCAACGTTCACCGTCAGGCTGCCAAAAAGGGATCTACAAGGGGAGTTTACACTGTCGAGCGATTTAGAGCCGACTGCGTTAGAAGTCGCCCCAGATCGTTCGAGCGATGCTGTCCCCTCATTGTCGGGTTTGCAGATTTTAGCGGTTGACGATCAAGCCGATGCCCGTGAGATAGTTAAATTTGTGCTGGAAGAGTACGGGGCCCAAGTGCTGACCGTGGCATCTGCAAGAGTTGCTCTAGCGGTTCTAAGTAAAAACCCCAGTCGGTACGATCTGCTAATTTGCGATTTGGGAATGCCAGAGGAAGATGGTTACTGGTTGATTCGGCAAGTGCGATCGCTCAGTGCAGAAGCCGGAGGGCAAATTCCAGCCATTGTACTGACTGCCTATGTAAGTGAGTCAGAACAACAACAGAGCATTGAGGCTGGGTTTCAAATGCACGTTGCTAAACCTGTCGAGCCAGATCAATTAGCGTTGTTAGTTGCAGACCTAGCAGGACGAGCTTAGAAAATTGGCAGCAAAGTTTGTTGTGTACGCTTGCTCCCTTCCGATTAATTACGCTTATCTTGCCTACTGCAAGGTACATTCAACAAAACTATAAAATGGCGATCGCACTGTGCCAGTTGCGTAAGTCTTCTTACTGTAAAATAAAATGTTATTTAACCCTGATTTAGCGTGAGTTCGATGAACCTCTCCCGGACAACCTCCCTCTCCCACGGGGAAAGGGAGGAGCAACGAGAAATTAGGGTTTTGGCTCCCCTCTCTGTGTCCAAGAGGGGTTGGGGGAGAGGTCAAAAAAGGGCTTGTCGAACTCACGTTGATTTAGATCCCCAACTTTTTCAAAAAATTGGAGATCGGCAATACGCTTCAGTTAAAGGTAAAAGTCTTTGCCAATGGCCAATGACAAATGACAAATGACAAATGACAAATGACAAATGACAAATAATTAATGACGAATTTGTTTAATCGGAATTTCAATCCAAAATTCTGTACCTAACCCCGGTTGAGAATCACATTTAAAAACACCACCGTGTTTATCTACAACAATCTGATAACTAATTGATAATCCCAAACCAGTGCCTTTTCCCACTGGCTTAGTTGTAAAAAAGGGATCGCAGATTCTTGCTCTGAGAGCTTCGGGTATTCCTGGCCCATTGTCTGCAATCCGAACTACTACACTCTTGATATTGCCTTCAAGTTCTCCAAAAGCAGTACGGATAGTAATTTGGCTGCTATGAGGTTTTGATTGAGATTCTGTGTAATCTTCTAAAGCATCGATCGCATTGCTTAAAACATTCATGAATACTTGATTTAGCGGCCCGGCATAGCACTCTACTAAAGGAAGGTTGCTGTATTCTTTGACTAATTTAATCGCCGGACTTTCTGGTTTTGCTTTCAAGCGATGTTGCAAAATTAGCAAGGTGCTATCAATACCCTCATGAATATCAACTGGTTTTTTTTCTGCTTCGTCAAGACGAGAGAAATTCCGTAAACCCAAGACAATCTGCCGGATGCGATCGACCCCAATTTTCATCGAAGATAGAGTTTTGGGCAAATCCTCTATGATAAATTCTAAGTCGATCTCAAAGGCGCGATCGCGAATTTCAAGACTAGGGTTGGGAGTATTGTGTAAATAGAGTTCTAGAATACTGAGTAAATCTTGGGTGTAATCGTTGACATGATTGATGTTGCCATAAATAAAGTTTACGGGATTATTAATTTCGTGAGCCACACCAGCTACCAATTGACCTAGTGAAGACATTTTTTCAGTTTGGATCAGTTGGGTTTGAGTTTGCTGTAAATCATGCAAAGCTTGAGCTAGCTTTTGCGTCTGCTCTTTGGTTTGATTATGCAATTGGGCTTGTTGGAGTGCAACCCCAAGCTGATTGGCAATTTGAGTAATAAATTTAATTTCTGAAGCTTCCCAATGGCGGGGTGCAGAATTTTGGTAAGCTGCTAATAAGCCCCATAACTGTTGCCCGATAAATATAGGTGCGATCGCATAAGCTCTTGCTTGAATTTGCTCTAAAGCCGTAACATGGCATTGAGAGTGGCCAACTTCATAGATGTCATCGACTACAAAGGTTTCATTGTGACGATATCGCCCACCTTGGGTTTCCTGTAAATAGCTATCCAGCCAAACTGTATTGCTATCAGAACTTACTAGCTTTAACCAGTTATCACCCACAAACTCGGCGATATATTCACCACTCCAATCAGCCTCGAAGCGGTAGACTGCAACTCGATCTGCTTGTAATGATTTACAAATTTCTTGGGTGGTTGTCTGAAAAATCGCATCTAGATCGAGAGATTCTCTAACTTTTGCCACAACTTCAAACAATACCCGTTGTTGTTCTGCTGCTTGTTGTAAATCTAATGTCTGTTGTTGTGTCTGAGAGAGTAAATTAGCTTGCTGGAGTGCTACGCCCATTTGGGCGGCAATCTGACTGAGGAAGTTAACTTCAGAAGTTTTCCATTGCCGAGGGCCAGTGTGTTGATAAGTTGCTAGTAAACCCCAAAGTTTTTGCCCAACAAAAATCGGCGCAAGCACAAAAGCGTAAATTTGAAACTGCTCTAGATTGTCGATATGACACTGAGTAAACCCCATTTTGTAGATGTCATCGACTGCAAATGTTTCATTGTGGCGGTAACGCCCTCCCTGTGTGTCTTGTAAGTAGGTGTCATTCCAAATTGTATTAATACCTAGTTCGGACTCATTCGACCAGTATGGACTAGCAGCCTCAAAATCTCCGACAAATTCACCACCCCAATTAGAATCAAAACGATAAACAGAAACGCGATCGGCTTTGATTAATTGACAAACTTCTTTAGTAGTGGTTTGAAAAATCGTATTTGTGTCCAGAGATTCCCGAATCTCGGTAATAACTTTAAACACAGCCTGTTCTTGTTCAACAGTCCGTTGTAACTCAGCAGTGCGCCTTTTAACTTGTTTTTCTAAGTTTTCATTGAAGACTTGTACTTGTTGGTATAATTCATACTGCTGAATTGCAGAAGCAAAGTGTTTACTGAGGTCTCTAGCCAGTTCAATCTCTTCAACCGTCCATTTTTGAGCTTGTGCTTTTTTAAATTCGCGCCAAACCTCAAAGGATTGTCGGGGATACTGTTGCCTTTGGTCGCCCTCATGCTGCCCCGCCCATAAAGTTTCTGTATCTACTTCATTGCGGAAAATACTTAGGTAGCCGAGCAACTGCTGACGATACTGGAGTGGAATCATTAATATGCTGCGAATTTTAGTTGGTTGAAAAGCAACTTGCAAACTTCGCAAGCCAGGAGTGTTATATATATCTGAAATTGCCCAAACATCGTAGTTAGTAGACTTGTAGTGTTCCTGCCAGATACTATACTGTTCGATCAGTGGATATATAGTTTGTTCTGGCATTACAGGTTGCTCTCCACAGATATAAAGCTTGATACAAGTATTTCCTGGTATTAAGCATTCTGTTAAGCTGGTGACGTTGCCATTATGGAAATCAAGAGCTTCATTTCTAATACAAAGCCTGCCACCAATACCATTAAAGGCAGCAACAGCCGCTTCTAGGGCTGGCTGTAAGACGATCGTCGGCAGTGAATGTAATAAGGTAGCAATGCGGTTAACGATCGCTTCTCGCTCGGCTGTTTTGCGAACTTGAGTGTGAAGGGTACTTTGAGCGATCGCCATTGACAGCTGCTCGACTACCACTTGTATGGCTTCTAGCTCATATTCTGAAATCAAACGCGCTTGGGAATTATGAGACACCAGCAGTCCCCAAAGTCGATCTTGATAAAGAATAGGCGCTACTACAGAGGATTTTACCCCCATTGCCGTCAAATATTCAATATGGCAGGGGTCTACAGGGCGGTAACGGATCTCCTCTGAGATATCTCCATTATCCAAGTCACGCAGGTGAATTTGACCAATCTCTTTAGTCTCAACATTCACAACAGAACGCACGCGTGATTTGATAAATAGTTCGCGGGCATAGGATGGAATGTCATCGTAAGGAAAATTTAACCCCAGTAGCGACGGCAAACAATTTTTATTAATTGATTCAGCAATCACTTGACCACTACCATCAGGATGAAATTTGTAAATCATCACTCGATCGGTTTTTAATAGCGATCGCACTTCTGTTGTTGTCACTGTGATAATTTCTTCTAACTCTAAGCTGCGTCGGATACGATTTGTAATGCGGCGTAGTAAACTTTCTTCATCGCGACATAAGGGTAAATCTTGTTGGGGATTGGAAGTCATTGTTATAGCAAAATAAATTAATAATTTGAAAACTGGCATAATTAAATCTAAAGACATTGTGAATTTTATTTCATCATTTTGTCTTCAGTAAAACTACGGTCAAATCATTAATAAAAATATTTTTTTGGCTTTTATTAAAATTCACCAAAACATCATAAAAACAGACGCTAAAAATATTGCGTCTGTACTAGCTACAAGAGAAAACTCTTGTTTTTTAGTTTTAACTTTTTGTTGACAGAGTAACGTTCAACAAAATTAAATTTTTGTGTTGTCAGCAAAGCGGATTTTTAGATAGTCATTTTCCATCTTTGCTCCGCCTGGTTGTAGTGCTGCTAAGGCTTGTGGCAAAACTAAGTTACGACGATGGTTGCCAATAGTAATGTTTAATTCGTCTCCAGTTTTACTTAGTTGAACTTGGTCTTTAGGAATACCAGGTAAGTAAAGTTCTAAGCTGTATTGGTTTTCCTCTTGCACCACTCTAAGAGTTGTTTCTTTGTAATAAACCTGAGTTGGATCTTCATCTTTATAAAGAGTTTCTTTCAGGCGTTCTAATGAAGCCAATCCACACATTTCCTCAGAAAATAGGGGAACTTCTTTCACAGGCAGAGGGTGAAAATCATCATGAATTTCTTGGCGATATTGCTCCTGACTTTCTTTCCAACGTTGGAAAAATGGGTCTTGGACTTCATTGGGAATAATCCGATTAGCCACGACTAAATCTGTTGCAACGTTATATAAACTCAGATAAGCATGGGCCCGGAGAGACTCTTTAATCACCATTTTTTCGGGATTAGTGACAAGACGCACTGAGGTTTGAGTATTATCTGTTAATACTTTTTCCAGAGCTTCAATTTGTTCATAAAACTCAAAAGGTGCATCCATTACTTCTTTATCAGGTAGCGAAAAACCAGCAATTGGTCTAAACAAAGGTTCAACCAGAGGTCGAAGTGCCACCGAGATGTTTTGAAATGGTTTGTAAAAACGGCGCATATACCAGCCACCGACTTCAGGTAAACTCAGCAAACGCAGTGCTGTGCCGGTGGGGGCTGAGTCGATAATTAACACATCAAACTCACCTTCATCGTAATGGCGTTTCATCCTTACCAAGCCAAAAATCTCATCCATCCCTGGTAAAATTGCCAATTCCTCCGCCTGTACGCCATCTAAACCCCTTGCTTGTAAAACTTGGGTAATATAACGTTTCACAGCACCCCAGTTTCCCTCCAGTTCTTGCAGTGCATCCAGTTCAGCACCCCAGAGATTTGGGCGAATTTTTTGGGGTGCGTGTCCCAGTTCCATGTCAAAACTGTCTGCGAGGGAGTGGGCGGGATCTGTACTTAAAACCAACGTCTGATAGCCTAGTTCTGCGCAACGGAGTCCAGTTGCCGCAGCGACAGAAGTTTTGCCCACGCCGCCTTTACCAGTCATTAAAATTACACGCATAGATGTTTTTATCCTGCCTGAGAATTTTTTACATTTATTTACATTATCGACTGTTTAAGGAAAATAAATGTTGTTTCAACACGTCTAGGCATTATTATGAGTATTTACCCTAACTCGTCTGTTGGGTTTTGCTGCAATAACTGGTCAAGCTTAGTTTCCAGTGCTGAGAGTTTTTTAAGAATTGTAGGGCGATCGCCATCAATAGAAATTAGTAAATTGGTTATTCTCTCTTGTATATTCGTTAATTGTGCTACTGCATTCTGAATTTGGAGCATTCCTTCTCGGAGTTCTTGGCGTTCTTGACGTGCTTCCGCCATTTCATCTAACATAGCTTGGACTGTTTTAGCATTACTCTCAATTAGATGTTTGAGTTCTTTATCAGTCATTGCGATCGCGCTTTGCAGTTGAGTTTATTATTAACTCTAAAGTATCGAGGGATTTTGTTTCAATCCCCCGTAGGGCAGCACATCTGTGCTACCGGGTACTATGGTTTAATTACCTAAAAATTGCGATCGGGGCTGTTTACTGGCTCAACATTGTAAAAGCTTGCTCAACAAGCATCTTAGCTTTGTGCAAATTCAACAGCTTTTCCTGTTTAAATCTATCGGCGTAATTCATTTTCCTATCTTCGAGCGTTAGCCGAATCAGTGCGTGCTATTTGCTCATCTGTAGGTGAACTCATCTTGTCTATTGTTGCGCCAATATATTGAAAAGTAGTGAAAGTGGGAGCCTTTAACCATCTTCACTCTTGTATTTGATGTAGTGTTAATTGCGGGAATTGCATCACTTCTCTGATGCAAGAAACTTTGTATCCTGGTTTTCCTGTCGGCTTGATACCATAGCATCTTCTTAATACAGTTCAGTTAAGAGAAGTTTTAGGTTGGGTAAAATTTGCAATCTCTTGGGAAAAAATTTCATCCACTCATCAATAATCAGAACTATTGCCAAAAAAATATTGTCCAAGAATAAGTTATAATGCAAAAATTTCAGGGATGATGAGCAAAGCCAACATTGTATATGTATGTTTATTCCTCTTGATAATGATTGCCTTGTTTCAAATGCTAAGAAGGCAGACTCAGGCAAATTATTTCCCAGTAACTGAACAGCAGGCAATCAGAGTTTTATTTATTGGCAATAGTTATACATATTTCAACGATCTTCCTTGGTTGACACAACAGTTGGCTGCTTCAGCGAAAGAACCTAAAACGCTGGAAACTGAAATGGTTGTGGTTGGTGGAGCTACACTCAAAAGCCACTGGAAACGTGGTGAAGCACTCAGGCTTTTGAAAGCAAAACGCTGGGATTACGTAGTACTGCAAGAGCAAAGTACTTTACCAATTACTAATCCCAAGGAAATGTACAAGTACGCTAGTCTGTTTGATGCCGAGATTAAGCGAGTGAATTCCCAAACAGTGTTTTACTTAACTTGGGCAAAGCAAAATCAACCAGAAACGCAACAGATATTGACTGATGCTTATATGAGCATTGCTCAAGAACTGAAAGCTAAAGTTGCACCTGTGGGAATAGCTTGGCAAAAAATTCAGGAAGCGAATCTGAAATTAAACCTTTACAGTTTGGATCGAAGCCACCCTAGTCCGATTGGATCGTATGTAGCAGCGTGTGTATTCTATACAACATTTTATGAGAATAGTCCTGTAGGCTTGACTCGTCGTATATATAATAGCGACTCTAGTACGCCACAAGAAAACAACAGAATTGAGTTAGAAAGTTTAAGTGAAACAGATGCCCAAATGATTCAAAATTTTGTTGATAGCATCGTCAAACAAATATAAAAATAACCTTTTGGGTATGCTTCATTCACAAATTTATAAGAAATAAGATATCTAATTAATAATTACTGATAATCATCAAAAGTTACAAATAGATTCTGGTTTTACAGGACATATTTTGCTGGCGATCGGGTTATTTATAGCTTTAAAAATCTTTAACTTTTTCAGAGTGTATAAAGGCTTGATCTCACTAATTTTATTTGAGCCGAGGTCGAGAAAAGTTAAATTAGTCAGAGTGGACAAGGACTTGATATCACTAATTTGATTCAAATTCAGAGAGAGAATAGTCAAATTATTCAGAGTGTATAAAGGCTTGATATCACTGATTTTATTTGAGCCTAGGTCGAGAAAAGTCAAATTAGTCAGAGTGGACAAGGACTTGATATCACTAATTTGATTCAGATTCAGGGAGAGAATAGTCAAATTAGTCAGATTGGACAAAAGCTGGATCTCACTGATGTTATTTGAGCCGAGGTCGAGAACAATTAAATTAGTAAGAGTAGACAAAGGCTTGATATTGCTGATTTGATTTGAGTGGAGCAAAAGATCAGTCAAATTAGTCAGAGTAGACAAAGGTTTGATATCACTGATTTGATTTGATCTCAGCGAAAGAGAAGTCAAATTAGTCAGAGCGGACAAAGGCTTGATATCGCTGATTTGATTTGAGTTAAGGTCAAGAAAAGTTAAATTAGTCAGCTTTTGGTTAGCCTGCTTGCAATTTTGAGTCTGGGCGATTTTTAACAATACCTCAACAGTATGTTTTGTCTGTGGAGGTAAAGTTGATTTCTGCTGACACCAATCTGTAAAGCTTTTGGGATTTTCCAGAGGAGCAGCAATAGTCTGTGTGGTGTAAAATCCCAAAGCAAAAGTAAATATTGTGGCGATGCTTAATAAAATTTTCATTGCATGATATTATACTAACAACTTATGCAATTACACTATACAACAATTACCAAAATTTAGTATAAAAAAGTAGTTATGATCCACGTAAAAAAACCCACTGTATCTACGCGGGTTCTAATTATTGCAAAGTTTTTTTCTACTTGCCTAAGCGATTGCTCGAATTGCTGTATTCAGTGCTTTTACTTATTAAGGAATATATAAAATATTTGGTGAAAGCCTTTCTAGTTCTCGCTCCAATATATGGAATTGACCTTAGTTTAGATTTATTTATATAGTTGAGTTGTATTGTCAACAGTCGTTGGAATGATGATTGATTAGCGATCGCATCTTGAATCTCAATATCAATAGCCCGATCCTACTTGCTTATGAAAGAACTTTTTCTACCACTGCGGGTTTACATCACTTTTTGAAGCTAGTACGATCTAGGGTAATTACCACGTTAGTTTTTTGGAATAGGTGGGTAGTATAAATTACCTAAAAACTAATTTGGTATATAGCGATGTTCAAGACTAAATTATCAGAATCCCATACTTGGGGGGAACTTAAGACCTCAAAGTTCATGGATCGCCATGTTGGGGCGATCGCAGCTTTAATTTTAATTAGCTTACTGAGTTCATTGAGTGGAACACCATTTGACCATAACATCTCTAACGGCTGGGAAGCCTTTGTCTGGGGATTGGCAGATCCAGTAATTAGTTTAAATTGTTTAGTTGGTATTGTTGCAATTGGCTTACTCTCATCTGTGTTTGTTCGTGGCGCTGCGATCGCTGGATGTTTTGTCTTGGCAACAGTTTTAGGCATTGTAATTCATATATTTCAGCTAGATTTACCAGGCACAGAAATAGCCATCGCCATTTCTACCATTGTTTTTGGTACTATGCTGATGATGCCAAATCAACTAAACTTTCTGGTGCTTGCTCTGGTGGGCATCAGTGCTGGTTTATTTCAGGGTTACGCTAATGCTGAATTTATTGTTAGTGCAGGAACAATATCAGTAGTTGCCTATATACTAGGTATCACCTTAACTCTGTTTGCCGTTGCCATGAGTGCTAGAGAAATTGGTGTTGGGATGGGTATGGGAGAGATAAACCGAATTTTACCCTGGAAAATCAGCCTTGCTGGTTTCGCTTTGTGTGCGATCGGTATTGTGTTTTTGAGTAATTCGCTTATTTAAATCAGATATTTCAATTCAGTGGAATACATTCATTTGTGGGGGCGTACACCTAGCTGTGCGCCCCCACTGCGTTTTCAGATTGGATCGAGTTAGTGAATATGTTGATGCACCTCTGCGCTAATCTAGAGGCTATATATAAATAAAAAGTTATGACACCTGAAGAAGTTGCGGCTACGCTTACAGAATTATTTGACACATCGGCTGTTACTACGACTGCTCCTGGATCGTGGCAAGTAGACACTCCTACTTTTCGGCTGTTGGTGCTGCTTTCCGAAGATAATACTTGGCTGCGAGTTTTACTGCCTATTCTGCCCATCCAAGAAGCCCAACCATTTTTAGAACAGTTCCTAGAAGCCAACTTTGATGACACTCAAGAAGTACGTTACGCTTTGTATGAAAGAGTAATTTGGGGGGTATTTCAACATAACATTGATACTTTAGTGAGTGCAGATTTATCCAATGCAATCAACCGACTTTTATCTCTCCATCAGGCTAGATTAGATAATGTCTTTAATCAATTAATTGAAAGCCGTATCCGGCAAATTATTCAGGCAGCAAAACAGCAAGGACAATCTCTGCAAGCTACTATGCAAAGCTTAGAACGCTTTTACGCCGAAGGAATGATGGGCGAAATAAATCAAACTTCACAAGGACGAGAAGAAGTCTTAACTGCTTGGCGGCGTCAGTTAGAACGTTTATGGAATGAGGGTTAATTTCGGTTTTTCAGTTTTTAGATTCAACCAATTTACAGATATATTTATCTATCATGAATCTCGTTGAAATCCTCAAAGAAGACTATCAAAGATTCCCAGTCAATCAAACTTACAGCATTTATGCCCCAGAGGTTTATTTTCAAGACCCGATGAATAAATTCCGTGGTGTTAAACGTTACAAAGCAATGATTAATTTTATCGAAACTTGGTTTTTAAATCCCAAGATGGACTTACATAATATTCAACGTTTAGGAGACACAATCAAAACTGAGTGGACACTTAGTTGGAATACTCCTCTCCCCTGGAAACCACGGATCTCTATTCCTGGTTGGAGTGAATTAGGTCTTAACTCTGATGGTTTGATTGTCTCCCATATCGATTATTGGAACTGTTCCCGCTTAGATGTGGTGAAACAGCATTTTTCCTCTTGAAAAAGTGGGTGATTCAAATAATAAATATAACACCATCAAAATCTTCATGGTTGGTAATGAGGACTTTAGTCCTCTCTGACGAGATCCTACGCAAACAAAATTAGGACTGAAGTCTTGCTATTACACTAGATGTAATAACGAAAGCCATGAATTATTATGACGGCTGCCAAAAATTCTGAAATATCTGCTGAATTAACTATACATACTAAAGCAGAAGAATTTGGTGTGAAAACATAATTGGTTAAGATATTTTACCTATTTAGAAAGGGTTAATCACTAGCCAATTTCTGGATAAAATCCTCATGTTCAGCAGACTGTAAACCTGCTTGTAAAACCTTCAACACACCCTGCATATTACCTGCTAATAACTCCGTCGCCGCTAACCACAAGCCTGGAAATACCCGACTTCGCAAAATACCTTCATTGTCAGGTACTAATTCTAGATATTCACCCTGTTCCAGAGAAAACCAAGTCAATTTTTGGTTTAAAACTTGCCAAACTATATATTCTTTAACACCATTGCGACGATAAGCCTGTTTTTTGCCATGAAGATCGATAGCCGCACTACTAGCAGCAATTTCCACAACTAACTCTGGCGCACCTTCAATATAATCATCTTCACTCAGCCGCGTTTGACCACCTGCTTCCGGTTCAATCAACAGAACAATATCGGGTTGAGGTTCGTTATCTAAGTCTAAGCGGACGGTAGGTTCAACTCCCAACGCTACACCAGGAGTCGCAGCTTCGTAAGTACCAAGGCATGTCAAAATCCAACCATGCGGTTGACCGTGACTTCGGAAACGCAAAGCAGCAGGCATAATATAGACAATCCCTTCGATTAATTCAGCTTTTTTCAGGTTAGGGGTGGCATTGTAGCGACGCTCAAATTCGTAACGGGTGAGTTTGTCGCCATTTTCCAAAGGAGGAATTGTCCAAAGCTGGGAGGGTGTTTTCACCATATTTCACCATAATTGTTGTGAAAATGAGCTTGTGTACATCTTAGCGAATTAGGTAAAAACGCTGCTGAGTAGGGAATGAGGGACTTCTGACCTCACGTCCATTCCTCTCTCCTAAAAGGAGAGAGGCTTTGAATTTTACTCTCCAAGGCTAGTAGGGAAGGGGCTGTTCTTGTTAGGTCTAATTTACTGAAACATTAAGATTTTTTTACAAAATCACCAGCAATGTTGTTGAAATTGATAGCTGTATCCCAAGCAGTAAATAGATTTCAGCCATATCGCCTCCCCTAAAACCCGCAACAAACCTTATTTTTTTTCAGCCAGCAGGTTTGAGAAAATCAGAAACGATTTAATAATCAAGCAGTTATAAGTAAATGGGCTGAATTAAAGATAATACCTCTCTCCAAACCTCTCCCCTTCTCTACCAACGGCACACTGGGCGATGCCTACGGCGGTAAACTACGCACCAAAGGGGTTGATGGTAAGCTCTATCTTATATTTTTTACGCCCATTTACTTAGTTATTTGAGTTTAAAAGGGAGACACAAACATGAAATTGGCTTACTGGATGTATGCTGGCCCAGCCCACATCGGCACTCTGCGAATCGCTAGTTCTTTTAAAAATGTTCATGCGATCATGCACGCCCCACTTGGCGATGATTACTTCAACGTCATGCGCTCTATGCTATCGCGGGAAAGGGATTTTACTCCGGTGACAACCAGTGTCGTCGATCGCAACGTTTTAGCACGCGGTTCCCAAGAAAAGGTGGTAGATAACATCACCCGCAAGGATGCTGAGGAACACCCAGATTTGATTGTGTTAACTCCCACCTGCACCTCCAGCATTTTGCAAGAGGATCTGCACAACTTTGTCGAACGGGCGCAGTTGGAAGCGAAAGGTGATGTCATGCTGGCGGATGTGAACCACTACCGCTACAACGAACTGCAAGCCGCCGATCGCACTTTGGATCAAATTGTCCAATACTACATTGAAAAAGCCCGGAAGCGGGGCGAATTGGCAGAGGGCAAAACAGCAAGACCCTCAGTTAACATTATCGGTACTACCACCCTCGGTTTCCACAACAATCACGACTGCACCGAACTCAAACGGTTGATGGCTGACTTGGGAATTGAGGTAAATACCTTAATTCCCGAAGGTGCTTCGGTGAATGACTTGAAAAAGATGCCCAAAGCCTGGTTTAACCTAGTGCCTTACCGCGAATTAGGTTTGACTACAGCCCGTTACCTGGAAGAACAATTTGGCACACCTTATATAGACATTACTCCAATGGGCGTAGTGGAAACTGCCCGTTGTATTCGCAAGATTCAGCAGGTAATTAACGCTCAAGGCGCAGAAGTTGACTATGAAGACTTCATCAATGAGCAAACCTTACATGTCTCTCAGGCTGCTTGGTTCTCCCGTTCGATTGACTGTCAAAACTTGACTGGCAAAAAAGCTGTAGTCTTTGGTGACAACACCCACGCCGCCGCCATTACCAAGATTTTGGCGCGAGAAATGGGGATTCATGTTGTTTGGGCTGGAACTTACTGTAAATATGATGCAGACTGGTTCCGCGAACAAGTTAGCGAGTATTGCGATGAAGTGCTAATTTCCGAAGATCATGGTGCAATTGGGGATGCGATCGCTCGTGTCGAACCCTCTGCCATTTTCGGCACGCAAATGGAACGCCATGTTGGTAAGCGCTTAGATATTCCTTGCGGTGTAATTGCTGCACCCATCCACGTCCAAAACTTCCCTATTGGTTACAAACCATTTATGGGTTACGAAGGTACAAATCAGATTACAGATTTGATCTACAATTCCTTCACTTTGGGAATGGAAGATCACCTATTAGAAATCTTTGGCGGTCACGATACCAAAGAAGTAATTACTAGGGGAATTTCTGCTGATTCTGATTTGAATTGGACAAAAGATGGTCAAGCAGAATTGAATAAGATTCCGGGATTTGTGCGCGGGAAAGTTAAGCGTAATACTGAAAAATTTGCGCGCGATCGCGGTTTTAAAGAAATCAACGCTGAGGTGTTGTACGCTGCGAAGGAAGCTGTTGGAGCTTAGTTTAGAGTTTAATTCATAAGATTGAGGGGTGAGGAGTTATGTATACTCTTTACCCTAATCTTTTTTCTTTTAGTTATGAAATATGAGAAAGATTAAATTGAACTAACCAAAATTTCCCAAAGTAATAAGTATGAATTACTCAGAACTATTAGAGATTTTTAAGTCATCTCTCATTCTAACTAATCAAGTTTTTAATTTTTTGAATAAAACTTATGAAAAATTAGATGATAAAAATAAATTAAGGCATCATATTTTATATAGAATGAAGTCTACCAGCACAACTATTTTTCGCATTTTAAATCAAAATATTGACAACCCAAATTTTGTTGATTTTTCATCGGTAGCAATTTTAACAAGAAGCATAATTGAGTCTTACAAAACGTTTTATTATTTAACATCTGCTGATATTAATGAGTCCGAGTTTAAATTTAGATTTCTCATGTTTGAAATACATGATATTTTGGAAAGACAAGAAATGATTAGGCGATTAAAAGCGACTGATTTAAAACAGGTAGGAGAACAAACGGACTTAAAAGAGCTAAGAGAACAATTAGATGAATTAAAAAACAAAATTCATAAAAATGAATATTATAAACAAATAGAATTACAAAATGAAAAATATAAAAATCTTCTTAAGGATGGAAAATGTAAAGATTTATTTTCTAAGGATTTCGATAAAGCTGTGATCAAGGCTAATGGATGCTTCATAAAGCATTATGATGTACTTTTAAACAGATTAGTAAAAATTAATACTGTATGTGAGCAGGATAAAGAAAAGATTAATAAAAGATACAGCTTTTTATACAAGTATCTATCCAACTTTGTCCATATAAGTCCCTATTCCATTTCTAAACCTTCAAATCCTATTTCAATAGATGATCTAGAAAAAATTATTCTTACGATTACATTTTATTTGAATATTGCAAATGAAGACATATTAGATGAGTTTCCAGAGCTAGAAGAAGAGATACAAGTGCAAACAAATTACCCTGATATTTTTAAAGGATTAGAGAAATTTATTCAATTTTTGAGATGTGAGATAAACTAATCTTGGCTTAAAGTGAAAGATATAAAAATAATCTGTTGTTTTGACATTAGATGAAGAAAAGCCAATAGCGATCGCGCTTCCAACCAGTCAAGCTATTATGTACTGTAAAGCCTAAAGTATTAGGAAATTCCCCACCATGTCCAACCAGACAAACTTGACTGATGCTTGTAAAAATCTAGCCAAACTCTGCGCTCAAGTGGTTGCAGATAGAGAAATGGTAATTATTAACCGACAAGAAGGCGAAAGCGTCGCCGTAATTGCTGTTGATGAACTAGATAGTTTACTAGAAACATCTCATTTACTTCGTTCACCTAAAAATGCAGTCTGTCTGTTAACTGCTTTGGAAAGAGCAAAAGCTAAAACTTTAAAACCTCAAAATATTAACGAACTACGTCAGAAGTTGGGAATTGACGAAGAAGAAGGATGAAACCCAACCCCAAGAAAATAAAGTTCGAGATGCTGTATTTCATCCAGAATTTCGGGAAGACCTCGTATATTGGGTAGAAACAAACCGCAAAACTGCGCTTCGCGTTTTTAACTTGGTTGAAGCGATTATGCGAGATCCTTTTACAGGTATTGGTAAACCTGAACCATTGAAATACTTAGATTCAGATGCTTGGCCGCGGCGACTTACTCAAGAACACCGGATTGTTTATCTAGTAAGTAATGACCGAATTGATTTTCTTCAAGCTCGATATCATTACTGAAAATGCTAGTTATATTTGGTAACAAGACTGAAAAGTTTCTTACTTTTCAGTCCGTGAGAATTTTTTGCACAGTTGGGTTAACTGAAGCTTAATTTAGTGTTTGTTTTTGGATTTTTTCCCATTCCCCTTGAATACTTTGTAATGCTTTCAAGGTGCGATTTAAACGAGCTTTCTTTAACTCAGGAGTCTCTTTTTGGAATAAACTCGGAGAATTTATTACTTTATGTAGTTCAGATTGGGTGGAATGCAAGCGATCGCTCAAACAGCGTTCAAAGATTTCATCATTACCACTGCTCACATTTTCTACTAATTGACGATATATATAATCTTTAGAACTGATTTGACCTTTGAGGTCAGTATTAACAATTTCCTCAATTAACTTATAGTAGCAGTCAGATAGTGCAGTTGACATATCTGCTGCTAAATTATTTTTTTCAGAGGTAGAGGGATCGGATATTTCTTTTTTAATTGGCGTTACGAAAGTTTCCTCAGAATTAGGGAATTCTTCTTTAGTGGGTGTTGGTAAAGTTTTCCGAGAATTTGTAGGTGAAGAATTTGCTTTAGAATTAGATAAGTAATAATCTGCTAAAGAGCCGCAGAGAAACTCTTCACGAAAGCGGTTTATTTTGGCACGTGACTGGATTTTGCGGTAACGACGTTTCTGATACCATAAACCAGAAACTAGTAAGCCTGCGATCGCTCCTATACCAACTCCTGCTATTGCAACCTTAGCATCTTCTAAAGCTTGATTTTGTTGCCCAGATTCAACAGTCGGATTGGAAGATGCACTTTCAGCAATAGCATAGTTACTTACTGAACTTAGCTGCACGCTAGTGGCGATCGCCGCAGCCGACAGTATCAATCTAAATACTAACTTTGATTTCCACATAATTTTACACTTTAAAAATATGTTGTCTATTTCTGGAGACTAACCGCCTCTCTAAGGAGTGAATAGTTAATAATCAAACTAACTAGATATCTCTTTTACTAAAGAAGTTCCACTTCACTTATATAAAAAATAAACTTTCTCAATAGTAGTTTCCACAATATTTTCTTATTTTTTAACATTATTTGCGGTTTAGGAATCTTGACAAAGCCATATATTAATACCATTTCTCAAAGTATCTGTATGAGGTATTTCTTAAAATGGTGATGATTTATAGCGATCGCATAATCAAATAGCATTGAGTTCGGTAGGCAATAGTCGAGGATGTGCGATCGCTGCTAGGCTCTCCTTTGGTATCGCATATTGCTGAACATAAAGTCTATAAATGACATTAAATTGCAGGTGCCATAGCAGAATTTGGCATAAATAGCACCAGTACCTCATCGGTAGTGTAGTGTTAGAGATTGTCATAGCCCATTGTATCGCCTCTTGGATTTGAAAGATATGAGCCAATAAAATGTAAACTTTCAAAGACTTGCACCAAGTTTATAACTACCTTGCTCTTTAATTTCTCTGTGCGTAGTTCTATTTATAGAATAGGTGCTTCCTCGAAAGCTCAACTTATGAGTTGCTTGTGGTGTAATGATTCCAGTCGATTGCGTATTAGGATCGGCGCCAACAACATAAATACATCCCCGAAAGCTCAACTTATGGGTTACTGATGGTGTGGTTTCTCCATCTAATTTGGGGTTGAGGTCATGACGATAGGAAGCTCAACGGTAGATTAAGTGATAATCTGGTTCCGATTTGGGAACTGGCTGTTGTGTAGATTGTGTTTCTCTGCTGACTATTTTGTTTGTATAATACTCGTAGCTTGTACTGATAAGAATAAGAGTTAACAGTAGAAGTAAAATCTGCCAAGGAGCCAACATTAAACCCAAAATCAGGCTGATAGCTGCAAATACAGTCACTAAATGTGAGATTTCATTATTTCTATTTTTGAATAAAAAATAGCCAGTGATGAAACAAACACACGGAAAAATGAAAAAGTACAAAGCCATATTTCCTAACATTCGCAACTAAAAGCAAAGGGTTTATAAAGCAGATTGAACTTATTTTAAAAGTTGTTGTTTATTTTACCTCCAATCAGCTTGAGAAGTTACCGTGCTACTGGAGTAAAAGTTTTACGTTGAGGTATCTGTATTAGCTGCGATCGCAAAGAAAAATTAACACCCAAGGCTATCTCAAACCTTTGGAGCGGAGTTCAAGTGTTATGTAGAGTCAGCGTTTTTGGCTTTATTCATCCAGAGAGGTTATAGGCGTCCTACAGAGTGGATGCTCAGTGTCAAGCCTTTGCTGAAGTATATGAAGATATTAGCTCATAGCGATGTCATGTAGCGATCGCATTCCTTAACGCAGAAATTTACTGATAAATAAAAATTAAAAGCGAACAAATATCACAATACAAAATTATTACTTCCGGGATCTAATAGGCAGAATAACCCACTACAGTTCTAACCGATGTGTCTCCGGTAACGAAGTAAAAAAAGCATCGTAGAAGCTTCGCAATATCGCGTATTAAAAAAAAGCAGATGCATGTTACTGTTTTAATCTCATTGTCTTCCCTTCGCGCCTTTCCCTATGCATCTGCACTATTTACACCCCCAACACCTTGAAGAATTAGTCAAGAGTAGTGGTATAGACTTACACTTAGTGCATCTCAATTTTAGGTCGCTCCAAGGTGTAACAGCTTATGAGTACCTGTTAATTTCTGAGCTACTTCCCCGCACCAATACCGGAATGGTAAAAAGTAGTTGGTTGCAGCGTTACGCTCATATCACAGAAGGTGGTTGGTGGTGTTCGGGACTAGACCCTCTGAATAATTGGCAAATGATGGAATGGGGATGCTTTAAGCCAAACCAACCCCGACAAAATCACAATGGCAAGTCCATCAAGTACGAGCATCCCCCCAGCACACCAACGCGAGTGTTTTGTTTGCGGGTAACGTTGCAAGTGTGGCAGCAAGTCGCTGGGCGTTACAATCTGGCCATGCCCGACAATATCACCATTACTCCTGATGGCGAGGCTGAAGGCTTTTGGCAATGGGTGATGCAACAGAACATCCCCCTCGTCATCTGCGAGGGTGTAAAGAAAGCAGCTACCTTGTTGACGCAAGGATATGTAGCTATTGCCATTCCCGGAATTACCAGTGGTTATCGGGTTGTGAAAGATGAATTTGGCAAAGTTACGCGTCGTCAGCTAATTCCCGATTTAGCAGCGTTTGCGATTACAAAGCGCAGCTTTTACATTTGCTTTGATTTTGAAACTCAACCCAAGACAATTGCTGCTGTAAATAATGCTATTTCTCAACTTGGCTGTTTATTTCAGCAAAAAAATTGTTCTGTAAAAGTCATCGAACTTCCAGGAATAGAAAAAGGGGTTGATGAGTTTATTGTTGCTAAGGGTGCAAATAGTTTTGAGAAAGTTTATCGCCAAAGTGTTGATTTAGAAATTTATCTTGCTCAAACCAAACCCCACACCGAGTTAAGTATTCCTGCTGCACTTACCTTCAACCGTCCTTATATAGGTGAAATACCTTTTCCCACCTCTGGATTAGTAGGAGTCAAATCAGCGAAAGGAACGGGGAAAACTACCGCGCTACAAGGCGTTGTTCAACAAGCAAAAAGTCGAAATCAACCCGTTTTATTAATTACTCACAGAATCCTACTTGGACGATTCTTGTGTGAAAAAATTGGTATTCAATGGGGAACACATAAAGAAGATGGGGAGAAAAAGATTAATAAAACACTTACCCCTGCTCCTCCCATACTGCGCTCTCTATTCCCTCAGCAATCTATCGGCTTGTGCGTTGATTCGATTTGGAAACTTAACCCAGAACATTGGCGGGGAGCAATAGTAATTTTAGATGAAGTAGAGCAATCTTTATGGCATCTGTTAAACAGTAATACTTGTAAGCATAAACGGGTAAAAATATTAAAGTTATTCCAGCAACTCATTGCAACAGTTTTAACAAGTGGGGGGTTAGTAATTGCTCAAGATGCTGATTTATCAGATGTTTCACTTGAATATTTACAGGGATTGGCAGGAATTAAATTAACACCTTGGGTAGTTCTCAATCAGTGGAAACCTCAGCAAGGTTGGGACATAACTTTTTATGATTCACCGAATCCAACACCGCTAATTCACCAACTAGAATTGGATTTACTTGCTGGACGTAAATGTTATGTTACTACTGATAGTCGGGCTGGGCGTTATAGTTGTGAAACAATTGAACGTTATTTGAAAGAAAGGTTACAAAAATTACGGCGACAATTTCCTAAAACTCTGGTAGTTAGTAGTCACACTACAAATACACCTGGTCACGCAGCAGTTGATTTTATCGCAGCGATTAATCAAAAAATCTCGGAATATGACGGCGTTTTTGTTACTCCTAGCCTTGGTACGGGAATTAGTATTGATGTCCAACATTTCGACCGTGTTTATGGAATTTTTCAAGGGGTAATTCCTGACTCGGAAGCGAGACAAGCGTTAGCAAGAGTCCGGGATGATGTACCGCGTGTTGTCTGGTGTGCTAAACGAGGTATTGGTTTAATTGGTAGCGGGAGTACAAATTATCGTTTGTTATCTGATTGGTATCAAGAAAATCAAAAAGAAAACTTAGCTTTGCTGAGTCCCCTACATAAAATAGATGTGGATTTACCCTTAGTTTATGATCCGATTCATTTGCGAACTTGGGCAAAGTTATCTGCAATAGTGAATGCTTCTATTCGCCTCTATCGGCAATCGATGCAAGATGGTTTAATTGCTGATGGGCATCAAATTCAGGTGCGGAGTAATGCGGTTCACAATAACATTATTCGAGATTTACGCCTGGCCTTTTTGGCAACCGATGCCGAGGATTTAGCTACCCGCAAAAGGTTAATTTTAGAAATTGTTAAAGTTCAAAAGGATTGGGCACAAAGCCGTCAAAAGGCTAAAGAAATCAAACGTAAAATTAAAGACATTAAGCAGCAAAACCAACTATCGGTAGCAACTGCTGTCGCTAATGTTAAAGATATTTATTATGTAGAATATGAGCAAATGTTAGTTAAGCATTCCCTAACAGATGGAGAACGCAATCAAATTAATAAATATGTTCTTAGACAAAGATATGGTGTAGAAATTACTCCTTGGCTGAAATTACAGGATGAACAAGGATATTATCGTCAGTTGTTAATTCACTATTATTTAACTCATGAAAGCGAGTATTTTCACGTTAAAGACGAACAAGAATGGCATCAGCAATTGTCTTGGGGTGAAGGGAAAGTTTTTCTCCCAGATTTAAAAACTTATACGCTCAAAGTTGAAGCTATGAGAGCTTTAGGAATGCTTCAGTTTCTCGAAAAAAAACGCGAATTTAATGATAACGATACAGATTTAATCTTGCTGAAAAATATTGCTTTCCAGCATAGTAAGCATATTAAAAGAGCGCTTGGCATTAATTTAGTCGGAGAGAAAGAGCAGGTTTCAGCAATAAAAATACTTGGCCGACTGTTAAATTTGTTGGGTTTGAAGCTGAAACGAGTGAATCAGGTTTATCAAATTGATTTAGAAACGTTATATGATGGCAGGGAGAAAATATTTGCTGTTTGGCATCAACGAGATGAGTTGATGTTGGCTCATGTTAAGAGTATTGGTTATGAGTTGCCTAATTATTCCTCAGACTGGAAATTTGAAATTATGCAAACGAAGTCTGAAAAAGCGAACCAGATGGTGTCTATGTCTACTCTTCCGTTATCAACGATATAGCAATTCTGAATAGTTAACCGCTGATTAATTATTACGGAAGATAATTAAAGATGAAAGTTAAAAAGAACATATAGTGATGATTTGTTAGTATCTGAGTTTAAATAGACCTCGTTGCAACAGGTACAATAGTAGTTAAAATGATTTTCAAAACATATTGTTAACAATCTCGAAGCTTTAGGCTAGAGAATGTCAAAAGCAAAAAAAATTATATGAATGCGGAAGATTTTTTTAACCAAGGATTAAACCAAAATTTGCAAGGTGACTATCAAGCCGCGATCGCAGCTTACACGCAAGCAATCAAGTTAAATCCTGACTATGCCGAAGCTTACCATAATCTAGGGCTGATTTTAAGTGGTCTCAAAGATTATCGCACTGCGATCGCTAACTTCAATCGCGCCATCGAAATTAATTCTAATTTTGCCATAGCCTTTTACAACCGCGCTAATGCTCGTTACTTTTTAGCCGATTATGAAGGAGCGATCGCAGATCATAACGTAGCATTGCAATTAGATCCTAATCTGGCGCAATCTTACCACAGCCGCGGGAATGCCTACTTTGCTTTGGAAAACTACGACAAAGCGATCGCAGATTATATCCAAACAATCGAAATGAGTACCCAATTAGCTGATAATATCAATATTGATATTGCTAACGCTTATCATAATCGCGGCGTAACTCGTTTTGAACGTGGCGATCGTCAGGGAGCCATCGCAGATTTTCAGCAAGCTTTACAATGGCATCCCCATTTTGCCGCAGCTTACAGCAATCGCGGCAATATTCATCATATTTTAGGCAATTATCAAGAAGCGATCGCTGACCATAACCAAGCATTACAATTAGATCCGAACTTGGCAGAGGCTTATCATAACCGAGGTAATGCCTACTATGCTTTAGCAGATTATCAAAGTGCGATCGCTAATTTCAACCAGGCTCTAAAAATCAACCCCAGCTTTGCCGGAGCGTACTATAATCGGGGTTTGGTGCTTGCTCACCTCAAAAACTATCATGAAGCAATTGAAGATTTTAACCAAGCATTAAAGCTGAATCCTGATGATGTGCAAGCTTATTGTGAGCGTGGTCTGGTTCGTAGTACTCTTGAGGATTATGAGGGTGCGATCGCAGATTACGATCGAGCATTACAAGAAAATCCGACTCTCGCTTTAGTATATGGCTTTCGCGCTAATGCTCGTCGGCGATTGGGAGATTATCAAGGTGCAATTGAAGATAGCAATCGCCTATTACAACTCAATCCTAATTTAGCAGAAGGATATTGCGATCGCGCGGCGGCTCGTCGTTCTATAGGAGATTATAAAGGCGCAATTAAAGATTACGATCGAGCATTGCAAATTAATGATAACTTAGCCGCAGCTTATTATGGTCGGAGTATTGCTCGTGAAGCCCTGCAAGATTTACAGGGTGCAATTGATGATAACACTCAAGCCATAGAGCTTGTTCCTGATTTTTCTCAAGCGTATTGCAATCGGGGAAATGCTCGTCGTCTTTTAGGAGATGAACAAGGAGCGATCGCAGATTATAACCAAGCATTAAAAATTAATCCTGATTTAATTGAAGCATATTACAACCGAGGTTCCACCCATTATGCTTTAGAAGCTTATGAAAGTGCGATCGCAGATTACACCCAAGCTTTGCAAATAAATCCCCAATCAGCTGCATTTTACAGCGATCGCGCTAATGCTCGCTATGCCCTAGAAGATTATCAAGGGGCAATAGAAGATTACAGTCGAGCGATCGCGATCGACCCCAGCTTTGCCGAAGACTGGTACAATCGGGGTCGTAGTCGTTCTCTATTGGGAGATTTACCAGGAGCGCTTGCAGACTTAAATCAAGCTTTACAGCGTCAGCCTAATTGGGCTTCAGCTTACATCCTGCGAGCAGATGTCTACCGGAATTTGGGAGACTCTCAGGGAGCAATTAAAGATTTTCAGAAATCCGCAGACTTATATTACCAAGAAGGGAATATTCAGTATTACCAACAAATTATTGAGCTAATTGAACAGCTTAGATGAGGGGATTTGTCATTTGTCATTTGTCATATCATGTTCGCTTGATTACTTATTAAATCCGAAGAACCCCACCCCGCCAAAGCTACGCTTCGTCTCCCCTCCCCGCCTGCGGGGAGGGGTTGGGGGTGGGGTTCTTTTATTATGGGTAATTTGGCGGACATGATATCATTAGTCATTAGAAAGAGGCAGAGGGGAAAGAGGTAATTTTATTCTCCCTCCAGCCCCCTGCTTCTTACCCACTTTCTACTCCTTTGTTTCTTCAAAGCGAAAGCGTTCCATAAAGCGGCGGTCAATCCAATCTTTGTAATGCCACAAGAGTTTGTGAGGTGGTAAAGTAAAGATGCCTTTGGTAGCGATCGCTCGTTTGTCTCCTGTACCAATTAAACTCAAATATTGTTTCTGTGGCTTATAAGGTTTGAGTGGCTTGCCTAATAAAATTCGCTGCAAATTCTCAAACAAAGGTTTACCTTGTCTAACAGCAAATACCCCAGCTTTCGGACGCGGATGATTTACCATTGTGGCAATGTCACCAGCAGCAAATACCTGCGGGTGCGTTTGAGATTGCAACGTGTCTTCTACCAAAATAAAACCTTGCTCATCAGTTGCTAGTCCAGCATTTTTTAACCATTCGGGTGCTGATGCTTGTGTTACCCAGAAAATCTTGTTGCACTCTACTGTCAAACCAGATTCACATTTAATTTCAAATATTTCTTTAGCTTCATTATGGGTTTTAGGTGCAATTTTACACACAGATTCTCCCAGATGTAACTTAATACCTCGGTCAGTTAAAATTTGCTGAAGTTGATGCCGTACTGATTGATGATAATTGGGCATCAGTTCTTGTCCGCGCTGGAATAAATGAATTTCTAGGTTTTGAATAAGTTGTCGATCGTCCAAAATCCGATGTAAACGAGATTGCATCGATAGCGCTAATTCTACACCGCCAGCGCCACCACCGACGATCGCAATCCTAATTGGTTCTTGAGGATTTTTACCTACAGCTTCAATTAGTTCATACCAATGCTCTAATAACTGCGATACTGGTTTAGCTGCGATCGCATATTTTGCCGCACCTGATACAGACAGTATGGCTGGAGTGCTGCCAATATCAATAGACAGCACATCAAAATCTACCGCAAGTCCGTTATCACAAAGAACTTTGTTGTTTTTTAAGTCAAGGGCAACTACTGTGTCAATATACAATTGTACTTGAGCAAAGTTCGCCAAGGGTTGCAAGTCAATATGGCATTCATTGTGGCTGTAAAATCCGGCAATATGTCCTGGTAACATCCCAGAGTAGGCTGTCTCTGATGCTGTGGTAATCAGTATCAAGCGTACTCCTGTTAACGGTTTGATACCGAACATTTTTATAACAATAGCATGGCTGTGACCGCCACCAATGAACACCAAATTTTTAACTATTGATTGTATATTTTGCTGAGGTTTAATAGTCATTTTTAGTTAATCAATGATTATAAATAAATCAAAATTATCATGACGAGAGTTAATTGTCCGTGAAGACTAAAGACTAGTGAATACAACTGATTATTGGGAATGTCTACTTAAGGAAGAAGTTATATTTTCCATTTTGTAGTTTCCATAAATAAATTTTAGTATTAACTATGTATGAAACAATAGCAGACGTAAATAATTTATTCAACAAAATTAGAAATTGAAATTTATTTTCATTAATTATTAATGCCTTTCATGCCATGAAAAACATTTTATCAAAAAGTCACATCCAGCTATCCCAAATATTCCTGCGGATACCTGTTTTCCAGAAACAAGTTAAACAAAATCAGCATCAGTCGCTAAAACAACGCTTCAGAATAGCAAGCCAACAGCTAGAAAATAACACTCTAGAAATCAGTCTAGCTGTAATCAATGATTTAGAACAAATTGCTAATACCTATCCACAGTACCATTGGACGATCGTAGATATTCTTACTAGTTTTGTACGAAAAAATGCTCCTTATATACCCCAAGAGGAAGTAACGAGCCACGTGTCAACAAAAATTCGTTTAGATATTCAAGCCGCGCTGACTGTTATCGCCAGAAGAGATGCAAACAAAGACCCAGTAAATGAGCAACTCGATTTGAGCTTCACGGATATCAGAGGAGCAAACTTGAAAGGGGCGAATCTCCAACAGATAAATCTCTATCAAGCTAATCTAGCTGGGGCTAATCTTAGAAAAGCAAATCTAGCGGGGGCAATACTTAGTGCAGCTAATCTAGAAGGAGCTAATTTATATCTAGCGAACTTAGAAGGAGCAATCCTCAGTGCAGCTAATCTAGAGAAAGCTAATCTAGAGAAAGCTAACCTGCATCGTGCCAGTTTATATCTAGCTAGCTTGCATGGAGCAATTCTTTATGACACCATACTTGATGAAGCAAACCTCAGAGAAACCAAATTTTCTGAGTAATATCATATCCGCTTGATTGCTTATTAAACGCTAAAAACTCCACCCCAGCAAAACCACGCTTTGTCTTCCCTACCCTTATTAAAGAGGGGATTAAAGAGAAGAATGCAAGTCAATGAAAAATTTTTCCCTACTCTTTAGTAGAGCCGTGATTAATTGCCTCTCTCCTCATTCTCTATTTTCAGCGTAATTCGTAATTTTTGTAGCGCAAGCGTTTCTTGATGTGTGACGTAAAATTATATTAGATATAATTCCCTAGTTCAATAAGTGTTTTGACACCTATTATAAATTTCTGCTAAATGCTATACTATTTTTCCTCAACATCTAAGTAATAATTCTAGGTTGTAAGGAAAATTTTTACCATGTCTTCTAAAAAGACAGACGCTCTTTTGAATTGGTTGATAACTTTAACAGCTATATTTGGCTGTTCGTTGACTGTAATTTTCTTTGCCTTGTCCAATATTAAAGAATTGTCAATTCAAGAAAAAATCCAGTTTAGAAACCAAGCTTTAACAACTACTGCAATAGTTTTTCTGGCATCGACAGCAATGTTTAATACTTATTATGCAGCAAGACGTGCCCAAGCGATGCACAAGAGTGCGATCGCATCTGAGAAAAACTTAGAAATTGGCTTGCAAAATGCCAAACTCAATCAAGACAGATTGATTGCAGAGCGCTTTATGGGTGCAATTGCCCAGCTTGGCCATGAAAAGGTGGAAACTCGAACAGGTGCAATTTATGCTTTAGAAAGGGTTGCTCAGGATTTTCCTCAAGAACACTGGACAATTATGGAAATTCTCACTGCCTTTGTGCGAGAGAATGCACCCATCCAACACCTAAAAGGCGAGCAACAAAAGCCGGAATATCAAGGAGCAATTTACTCAAGTCGGCGTAGAAGTGGGTCGCGTCCAACGCCGCAGTTAGAGCAAAATCTCCATGAAGAATTCCCCAAAATACGCACCGATATTCAAGCAGCTCTAACTGTTATCGGCAGGCGTAATTTACTCGAAGACCCAAAAGATCAAAAACTTGATTTACGTAACACCGACATTAGACAAGCAGACCTACTAAAAACCAACCTGCAACAAGCTGACCTGCGTGGGGCTGACTTGAGTGGGGCTGATTTACGTGGGGCTGACTTGAGTGGATGTGACCTTAGCGGCGCTAAACTCATTAGGTCGATTCTCTATGAAACAAAATTAATAAAAGCTAGTTTATATGGAGCCAACCTTTGTTGGGCTAACCTGAATCGTACTAACCTCTCTGGAGCTAACCTGCGTTCAGCCAACCTCTCTGGTGCAAGTCTGCGTGCAGCTAATTTACAAGGGGCGAACCTTTATAAAGCTAATTTGCAACAAGCGACCTTAAAAGCTGCTAATCTCTCTGGAGCAAAGTTGTTTTTAGCTAATTTACAAGGAGCAAAATTGGGTAAAGCCAACTTGCAGCAAACGGGTTTGATTGGTGCTAATCTTTGTGGGGCAAATCTGAATGGAGCTAACCTTTCTGGGGCTAATTTGAATGCAGCCAAACTCCACCAAACAGAAGTCTATTTTGCCAACCTCTCAGAAGCTAGCTTAACGGAAGCTGACTTATATCAGGCTAATCTAATTGGAGCAAACCTCTATAGGGCAACCTTTTATCAAGCTAACCTGACTCAGGCAAACCTCATGGGAGCTAACTTTTCACAAGCTAATCTCAATGATGTCAAACTGGAAGGGACAATTTTGACAGGAGCGAAAAATTTAGAGTTGCATCAGATTAGAGAGGCAGTTGGCGATCGCACCACTCGCTTACCTGATTATATCGAAGCACCAGCACATTGGCGGCAATTGGGTTAAGCGATCGCAGCATCATTAGTTATTTGGGCGTATTCTACCGTTTTCACTTAGTGCCATAGTTTTTACCAAAATTCTCCGTAAAAATCACCGAAAAATCTTCAACTACCCGAACATTGGAAAGCTCAAGTTTCAGAGGATGTTTGAAAAGTCGTAAAGTATACTATAAACCCTACTTCCATTCCTCTCCCCGTTGGCGTCAACCTGCCATTAGGCAAGCAAAGAGAGGCTTTGAAACCCCCATTCCCTAGTAGGGAAGCTACGGTGTACACACAAGTCTGAAATAGCTGATTAACCAGGGTTATACCCCACCCTAACCCTCCCCTTGCAAAGGGGAGGGAATTAGATTTCCGGCTTCCCCCCAATGCATCGGGGGGATTGAGGGGGGTAATTCGACTTGTGTGTACACCGTAGAGTAGGGAAGAGGGGCTAGGGGGGTTAGGTTTCCGAGGCTTTGATGTGATGAAAAATACTTGTTCATTCATCCTCTCACCCTTAGATACTGAAACTTGAACCTTTGAGCTTCATCGCTGAACCTTTAAGCTTCATCGTTGAGCCTTTGAGCTTCATCGTTGAGCCTTTGAGCTTCATCGTTGAACCTTTTAGCTTCATCGTTGAACCTTTGAGCTTCATCGTTGAGCCTTTGAGCTTCATCGCCGAACCTCTGAGCTTCACCGTTGAACCTTTGAACTCAAACGGTTCAGTTAGAGACGGAAACAGAGAAAATATTCCCTGAGTAAGAGACAATGAATAAGACATCTGTCCTACGCTAATTATCCTATGGGGATAAAACACAGAGATGTCTCTAACAAAGCAGCTGGAAATTTTAGATTTAATTCGGGAACTTCGTCAGCAGCTCAATCTTTCTCAGAAACAGTTTGCTGCTAAAGTCGGAGTTTCTTTCAAAACAGTCAACCGTTGGGAGAATGGGCATACAGTCCCTTCACTGATAGCGCTAAAACTAATAGAAGAAATGTTACGGAAGATGGGTGAACCTGGCAAAAGACTGCTAACTCAGTATTTTCCAGAAGCAGAGTAGGGTTATGAGTCGTAAGGCAAGGGCATCTGAATCTCAAACAATCTTTGCTGGCGGTAGAGACAAGGGCGCATTCATCCGGGAGAAACTGCTGCATTATGGTGTTGCTTCCCTATCCGTTGCCTTAGCACTATTGGCAACTCTGCTACTCCATCCATATCTCATGCCAACGCCTGCGGCACTATTTTTTGCTGCGGTGATGGTGAGTGCCTGGTACGGTGGCTTGGGGCCAGGGTTACTTGCTACCCTTTTGTCTACTTTTGCAGTCAATTACTTCTTTTTTAAGCCACTCGATGCGCAGAACATTACAAATCTGAATATTCTAGTTCCCTTGATAGTGTTCATCCTGACAGCAGGATTAATCAGCTGGCTTAACGAATCACGCCGCGCAGCCCAACGGCAAGTAGAGGCAAGCCTGAAGTCACTATACGAAAGTGAAGCTCGGTTTAGTCGCTTAACCGAGTCCAATATTATTGGGATGATTGTGGCTAATCTGAACGGCTTAATCGTTGAAGCCAATGATGCCTTTCTCAAAATGCTCAATTATACCCATGAGGATTTGCGCTCTGGTCGTATCCGCTGGGGCGAGATCGTTCCACTCCAATATATTGAGGTAAGCGAGCAAGCGATTCAAGAACTAACAATGACTGGGAGTTGTAAGCCCTTTGAGCAGGAATACATCCGCAAAGACGGCTCTTTAGTTCCCGTTCTAGTTGGTTTTGCTAAACAGGGAGATCGGACAATCATTGGTTTTGTACTTGACTTAAGCGAACGCAAACAAGCCCAAGCAGAAGCCCAGCATCGCTCCCGCCAAGCAGAAGAAGCCCAGAGCATTTTGCAAATGCTTCTAGAACACGTCCCAGAGGGAATTACGATCGCTGGTGGCCCCCCTGATTTTCCAATTATTGCTAACAGCAAACTCGCGCAAAAACTTTTGGGCAGACCGAATGAATCTCTCGTTGGTATGTCTTCTGAATCTTATGTTCAGCTTTACAGTCTGTTCTTGGCTGATGGTGTAACGCCCCTCACCTTAGAGCAACTACCTTTATATCGTGCAACGCGCTATGGTGAAACGATCCGCGATGAAGAATGTATCATTGAACGTCCAGATGGTACTACAATTACAGCGATCGCCAATGTCGTACCAATTCGAGATTCCCAAGGTGAGATTATTGGTGCAATAGATTGCTGGCGCGATATCACCAACCGTAAGCTCATAGAAGAAGCACTGCGGCAACGAGAAACAGAACTTCGTTTAATTACAGATGCGCTGCCAGTTCTGATTACCTTTGTAGATTCAGAACAACGCTATCGCTTCAACAATCGAGCCTATCAAGATTGGTTTGGGCATTCGACGGTAGAAGTTTATGGAAAGCATCTTTGGGAAGTATTGGGTGAATCCGCTTATGAAGTGCTTCGTCCTTATGTGGAACAAGTATTGGCAGGAGAGCAGGTAACATTTGAAAGTCAAGTTCCTTACAAAGATGGTGGCACACGTTACGTTAATGCCATTTACGTTCCCCAGTTTAATAGACAGGGAATTGTTGAAGGGTATGCGGCGTTGGTCACTGACATCAGCGAACAGCAAGCTGCACTACGCGAACGCAACCAAGCAGAAGCTGCGTTGCGCGAAAGTGAAGCCCGCTTTCGCCAAATGGCAGACACTGCTCCCGTACTGATTTGGATGTCCGGCACTGACAAACTTTGTAACTACTTTAATAAACCCTGGCTAGATTTTACCGGGCGGACTCTGGAGCAAGAGATGGGCAAAGGGTGGACTGAAGGCATTCATCCTGATGATTTTCAACGTTGCTTAGATACATACACCCATGCTTTTGATGCCCGACAAAATTTTCAAATCGAATATCGCCTCAGACATTGTGATGGCCAATATCGTTGGGTTTTTGATACTGGTGTGCCTCGGTTTGCCCCAACCGGGGAATTTCTCGGCTATATCGGCTCCTGTGTTGATATTCACGATCGCAAGTTGGCAGAAGAAGCACTACGTGACAGCGAGGAGCGATACCGAATTTTAACGGAGGTGTCACCGCAAGCTATTTGGATGGGCGATCGCGATGGTGGTATTACCTATTGCAATCAACACTGGTTGGATTTCACCGGACTGACAATGGAGCAGACTACAGGCTATGGCTGGATTTATGCCATTCACGCCGATGACCGCGATCGCGTCTTTAAAAGTTCGATGCAGGCTGTTGCTAACGCCACCAGCTACGAAATAGAAATTCGCTTTCGTCAAGTTTCTGATGGTAGCTATCGTTGGCATATTGTCCGGGGTTTACCATTTCGAGATCCAAGCGGACAGATTATCAAATGGGTGGGCATCGCCAGCGACATTCACGATCGCAAAGTTGCCGAAGCCTCCCTGCAACAACTCAACGAAATGCTAGAGCAGCGAATTCAAGAGCGCACTGCCCAACTCGAAGCCGCTAATAAAGAACTCGAATCCTTCTCTTACTCAGTCTCTCACGACTTACGGGCACCACTGCGCCACATCGCCGGATTTGTCGAATTGCTTCAGAAGCGCCATAGCTCAACAAGCCTAGATCAAACAAGTCAGCGCTATTTAAAAATAATTGCCGACACTGCCAAACAGGCAGGGATACTGATCGATGAATTGCTGACATTTTCTCGGATGGGGCGCACCGAAATGCGCTACATCAACTTAAATATGGAGGAATTGGTACATGAGGTAAAACGCGATTTAATTGCAGAAACTTCAGGACGGACAATCCATTGGCACATAGACCCATTACCAGAAGCGCAGGGCGATCCCTCCATGCTGCGACTGGTGCTTCGCAACTTGATAGGCAATGCCGTAAAATATAGCCAGACTCGAAACCCAGCAGAAATTACTGTTGGCAGTATTGACAACGAAAACGAAGTTATCTTTTTTGTACAAGATAACGGCGTAGGCTTTAATATGCAATATGTCCACAAGCTATTCGGAGTATTTCAACGCCTGCATAGCGACCCACAATTTGAAGGCACTGGTGTTGGATTGGCAAACGTGCAACGCATTATTCATCGGCATAATGGTCGAGTTTGGGCAGAGGCTGTAGTTGACAGTGGCGCCACTTTTTATTTCTCGCTGCCTAAATTGTCCAACAAGGAGAGTGAATGAAAGAACTGAAGCGAATTCTGCTAATTGAAGACAGTGCCAACGATGCAGAGTTAATCCTAGCTGCCTTGTCAGAAAATCATCTCGCCAATGAAGTAGTGGTGGTACGTGATGGCGAAGAAGCATTAGATTATCTTTATCGCCGCGGGTTGTTCCGGTTGCGAATGGAAGGGTATCCTGTTGTGGTCTTGCTCGATTTGAAACTGCCTAAAATCGATGGGTTAGAAGTGCTGACACAACTCAAATCTGACCCAGTAATGCGAGTAATTCCAGTGGTGGTATTGACCTCTTCCCGCGAGGAGCCTGACCTAGTTCGTTGCTATGAGTTAGGGGTGAATGCTTATGTTGTTAAGCCAGTAGATTACCATGATTTTGTCGATTCGATTAAAAGTGTTGGCTTGTTTTGGGCAGTGATCAATCAGCCTCCGGTTGGTGCTTTACCTCCAGCACCTCATCCTCAAAAGGAGAGCAACTAATGAATGTCCTGCGTTTTCTCCTTTTGGAAGACAGCGTGTTAGATGCAGAGCTAGCCCAAGCGGTACTAACCGAAGGGGGAATTAATTGCGAACTGATCCGAGTCGAAACCGGTGCTGATTTCCTAGCTGCTTTAGAAACAGACGCTTTCGATTTAATTCTTGCCGATTATGCCTTGCCGTCTTTTGATGGAATTTCTGCCTTGGAAATTGCCCGGAATCGTTATCCTGAGATTCCTTTTATCTTTGTCTCTGCCGTACTGGGTGAAGAATTAGCGATCGAAGCTTTGAAGAACGGTGCAACCGATTATGTATTAAAGCAACGCATAGGGCGGTTAGTTCCCTCGGTGCAACGCGCATTGCGGGAAGCTAAGGAGCGGCGTAAGCGGAAGCAAGCAGAGGAGTCTTTACAAAAGAGTGAAGCCAAGTATCGCCAAATTGTTGATACCTCTTATGAAGGAATCTGGATGATTGACTCCAAAACTCGAACAGAGTTTGTGAATCAGCGGATATCTCAGATGTTGGGTTATCCGGCAGCAGAAATACTCGGTCGTTCTATATTTGATTTTATGGATCTGGCTGATGATATCGCCGATGAAGCAAAACTGGAGTGGTTCAAAGGAGAAGGGAGCGATCTCAAAGAAGGGCGATTGCGTTGCCAAGATGGTTCGTACATCTGGACACTGATTTCTGCCAGAGCGATTTTGAACGAACGAGGTGAGTGCTTGGGTGCGATCGCCATGCTAACTGATATCACCGATCGCAAACGCAGCGAATCAGAACGCGATCGCCTTTTGCAACTTGAGCAAACAGCTAGGGCGGAAGCTGAGGCTGCTAACCGAATCAAAGATGAGTTTTTGGCGGTACTTTCTCATGAATTGCGATCGCCCTTGAATCCGATTCTCGGTTGGGCAAAACTGTTGCAGAGCCGGAAATTTGATGAGGCAGGACTCAACAAAGCACTGAAAACTATTGAGCGCAATGCCAAATTACAAGCTCAACTAATTGAAGACTTACTAGATGTTTCTCGCATCCTCCAAGGCAAACTCAGCCTCAACACGATCCCAGTCGATCTGGTATCCACCATTGAAGCCGCAATGGAAACAGTGCATTTAGCAGTAGAGGCTAAAAATATTGAGATTGAGACGAAGCTCGATCCAAATGTGGGGAAAGTTTTGGGCGATCCAGCCCGCTTACAGCAAGTTTTCTGGAATCTTTTATCGAATGCCGTCAAGTTTACTGAGACTAAGGGAAAAGTAAATGTGCGATTGGAGCGCATCGACGCTCAAGCGCAGATTACCGTCAGCGATACAGGTAAGGGCATTGATCCTAATTTTTTACCTCATGTATTTGACTATTTCCGTCAGGGTGACAGTACAACAACTAGAAGGTTTGGTGGATTAGGGTTAGGTTTAGCGATCGCTCGTCACTTAATCGAGATGCACGGCGGAACGGTTGGGGCAGAAAGTCTTGGTGAGGACAAAGGAGCGATTTTCACAGTCAGGTTGCCGCTAATTAAGGACAGTGCGACGAGCGAAGATGACACAAATACTGATTCCTCAACTACCGCTTTTCCCTACTCTCCCCTGATGGGTTTACAAGTGCTGGTTGTGGATGACAATGATGATACCCGCGACTTTTTCAGCTTTGTACTGGAACAGTTTGGCGCGATCGTCACCGCAGTAGCATCAGGAGATGAAGCATTACAAGCGCTAACCCAGTCAAAGCCAGATATCTTACTCAGCGATATTGGAATGCCAGAAATGAACGGCTATATGCTGATGCAACAGGTGCGAACTCTAGAAGCAAAAGTCGGGGGAAAAAAGATACCTGCGATCGCTCTGACTGCTTATGCAGGCGAAATCAATCAGCAGTACGCACTAAGAGCAGGATTTCAACAGCATATCGTTAAGCCTGTAGCACCAGAGGAATTGCTCGTGGCGATTTCTAACTTAGTCCAATCTAGTTAGGGTTGGCGATCGATCTGAGTAATTGAACTGGCTTCAGGTTACAGATTTTAAACTATTCTTCACAAGTAATATGGTCTTTTTAATTGTCTGGAATACTCCGGGTAATACAGAAAAATGTTGTGCCCCAACAGCGTGTTGATATAAAAAGTTTATTCTCTTGTCAAAAATTTATATCACCCTATTGACAGTATTTTTCAAGTAATTGAATTACACTACTTTTCATTCCCTGTCTGGATCGTGGGCTAAATACCTGAAAATTTTATCAAATAAATCTGAGTGAAAAAGAGTGTAGAGATGTAGCAGTACTAAGTCTCTACAAGGTTTCTGGATACAGCATATTTAATTTCATCAGATATCTAATCATTCGTAAATAATCAGCTCCCTGGCTTCTCTAGAAAGTCAAGGGTCTTGTTCCTCACAAATGATTCGGGATTGTTATATAGATAATTTTTATATAGTGGATTTAATAGTTCGCCAATTTTATCCGTGTTTGTACTCTATCATAACTTTACGGATACTCTTAGAATCAACCTAAATTTATTTCCGTAAGGAGTCGGATATGAAGACTTATGACATGTCTTTCATAAAGACCAATGGACTCACGACTTTGTTGGCATTTGTCTCGGTTATATTTATTTTATCATTCACTCTAATTATATTATTTTTTGAAAGTATTCAAGGATTTTCAAATCAAGAAAAAATTGAATACATCTCTCAAGCATTAACAACAATTGCCATAATTATTGGGGGATTGGCATTAATTCTTAATGCTTACTATACCTCTAAACTCTCTCTAGATGAGAATCACAGCTTGTTAACGCAACTACTAACTGGAACAGTAGCTTGGGATAACAATATTGTAAATTGTATCAATCAGACACCACTAACTCCCCAAGAAATTGTTTCCGAACGCTTTTCTAAAGCGATTGAACAACTGGGAAATGAAAAGATTGAAACGCGATTTGCGGCAATTTATGCTTTAGAACGAATTGCCAAAGATTCCTCGAAAGATCATTGGACAATTATGGAAATCCTCGCTGCTTTTATCCGCGAGAATGCCCCAGTAAATAGGGAATATGAGGATGAATCACTACAATCATCAAAACTTCCTACAGATATTCAAACAGCCTTAACTGTCATTGGCAGACGCGATTCATCTAAAGATCCAGTCAATCAGAAACTTGATTTACGCAATACAGACCTTAGCAATGCAGACTTAACAGATGCTAACCTCTCTAGAGCAATTTTTGTTGGAGCTAACTTGCAATGGGTCAATTTTACCAAAGTAAACCTTTCTGAAGCAGACTTATCTGTTACCTGTCTTTGTGGCTCAATCTTTTATGAAGCCAACCTGCAAAAAGCAATCCTCCCAGAA
Organism: Nostoc sp. DedQUE04; assembly: GCF_034530995.1. NCBI lineage: Bacteria > Bacillati > Cyanobacteriota > Cyanophyceae > Nostocales > Nostocaceae > Nostoc > Nostoc sp. DedQUE04. The sequence goes on from NZ_JAVRCA010000017.1 coordinate 136,029, forward strand.
GCCAATCTCCAAGGCGCAGTTCTTAGAAAAGCGAACCTTTCCCAAGCCATCCTTTACGATGCCAACTTGGAAGGGGCAGTTCTTTGTGATGCCAACTTGGAAGGAGCAATCCTTTGTGATGCCAACTTGGAAGGAGCAATCCTTTGTGATGCCAACTTAGAAGAAGTTAACTTTGAGGGTAGCAATCTCCAAGATACAAACTTGATTGGCAGTAACTTGCAAGGGGCAAAACTTGCTGGCGCTAATCTAGAAAGTGCATTACTTAGTACAGCTAACCTCCAAGAAGCTAATTTTCAAGAAGCTAACCTCTGTGGAGCCAACTTGAGCGGCTCGGAAAATGTAGAATCACAGCAGATTGAACAAGCAATTGGCGATCGCACAACAATCTTACCGGAAAACTTGAAAATACCCCAACATTGGTGGTAATAACAACCTAAAGTTTCACCATCTAAAACTAGATTACAAGATAGGGACGCATAACTATGCGTCCCTATCGTGTTTAATTTAGTACCCAAAGCTAAAAAATTGCTAAAAACCTGATAAATATTCTCTATCAGCCTAAATTTTTCGCAATTTAAATCACAAACAATTATGAAACGGCGAGAGGTTTTTAACACAGCTGCGATCGCCACTGTAACTGCTGCTAGTCTAGTTTCCTGTAGCCAAGCTGGTAAATCCCCTCTTTATTATAAGGTTATGGTAGTTTTGCAACTGAGCGATCGCTGATCTTATAGATTGGGTTGACAGAAGAAAATCCAAGACCCTCAGAAGGAGAATTAAACGCTGTAGGATGAGGGATAAATAAATTCTAGAGATTTCTGTGAGCGAAACCGTCTATATTGAAACTAGTATTTTGGGATACTTGACTGCCAGATCGACAGATAACTTGATTCTGGCAGCAAACATGAAAATCACGCAAGATTGGTGGAATATTCGTCGCGGTTCTTTTGTCCTTTATGCTTCTGAGATTGTAGAAGATGAAGCGGCTAGGGGAGATGCAGCGATCGCGGATCAAAGGCTGAATTTGTTAGAGTCTTTAACGTTTCTCGATCTCACAGAAGAAGCGATAGAGCTTGCACAAGAGTTTTTGCAACAAAGCAACCTACCACCAAAAGCCTCTAATGATGCTTTGCATATCTTATTAGCAACAGTTTACGGTTTAGACTACCTGTTAACATGGAACTGTAAGCATATGGCAAACGCCCAAATCCAGAGAAAGCTATCACAAATTAGCTCTGAACTTGGATATGAATTACCAGTCATCTGTACACCCTATGAGTTAATGGGATACGATTTTACAGAAGAATAATCTATGTATAAAAACGAAATTTTAGAGGAAATTCACAAGTACAGAGAGGAATACGCTAGCTCATTTAACTATGACCTGAACGCAATCTTTAACGATCTACGAAAGAAACAGATTGCTCATGGGCGTAAAGTTGTAAAACTTCCGATCAAACGTCGGTCTAACAAATCACTGCACCCGACGCAAACTGAGAGCGTGTCTACTTTAGCGTAGTGCATCTTTGTGCGAGTCAGTTCAGCTTTGATACTACTGGGGGGTCTGACTTTTTAAACATTATTATCGCGTTTCTTGATATTGCGCGACCGCCACACAACACGGTCAAAATACCATTGTACTATGAGAGCAAGACAATATGACCTTTTCCTTGCTGTAAACAAAACCAGGAGCAGTATATTTTAGATAATTCACCAAGGCATTAGAGCTGATACCAATCCTGGGAAAACAATAATTAACACCACCAATAGTTGCAACAAAATAAACGGTATTACACCGCGATAGATATCCTTTGTCGTAACTTCTGGTGGGGTGACACCACGCAGGTAAAACAGCGCAAAGCCAAAAAGAGGTGTGAGGAAAGATGCTTGCAAATTTGCTCCCAAAACTACACCATACCAAATCAAGTCAATACCTAAGTTTTGGGCAACTAGTGTAAACAATGATACAATAATTAGGCGATCTCGAAAAAGCCGAGGATAAATACTACTGCCATGCTGACAACCAAAAAGCCAGTTTTACCACCGGGGAGATTGGCGAGAACATCGAACATAAAGCGATCGCTATTTAACCCTCGACAGACTAAACTAAAAGCTGTGGAACCAAATAGGATAAAAACTACCATGCTGGTGATTCGCAAAGTAGTATCACAAACTTGACGCAGATATTCTAAGGTAAGTTTACGATTAGCAGCCGCCAGTGCGATCGCACCACCACAATCAAATGTGGATGAAAATTGCTGTAATTGAGAAAAATCGTCTATGTGGTTTCACTAATGCCAATTTACCAACTCATCTGCTAGAGATCCTAAAGGTTTACTATTATATAAGCAATGCTTGCTAGAGTCTGGAGTGCATCAATTGTGGGCATCGATGCCGTCAAAGTCGGCGTGGAAGTCGATGTGTCAGGGGGATTACCGGGAATTGTTGTCTTGGGACTTCCAGATTCAGCGATTCAAGAGTCAAGAGAAAGAGTCAAAGCAACTTTGAAAAATACTGGCTTTGCCTTTCCGATGCGAAAGATAGTAATTAATTTAACTCCGGCAGATTTGCGCAAAGAAGGCCCCTGTTTTGATTTGCCTATTAGTGTGGGAATTTTGGCGGCTTCTGAGCAAGTTAGCGCTGATTTGTTGGGGGATTATCTATTTTTGGGCGAAGTCTCTTTGGATGGCAGTTTACGTCCGGTGGCTGGTGTATTACCGATCGCAGCAGCAGCCCAAAAGATGGGAATTGCAGGTTTAGTTCTCCCTGCTGATAATGCCCAAGAAGCGGCAGTGGTTGAAGATTTGGCTGTTTACGGCTGCAAGCATTTGTCTGAGGTGGTGGATTTTTTAAATAATCCGGGGCGTTACAAACCTGTGCAGATAGATAGTACAATACAGACAACAACAGTATCCTACCCTGGCGCAGATTTACATGATGTGAAAGGACAAGCTCATGGGCGTCGTGCTTTAGAAATTGCTGCGGCTGGCGGGCATAATCTCATTTTTGTCGGGCCGCCTGGTAGTGGGAAAACCATGCTAGCAAGGCGCTTACCAGGAATTTTACCGCCGTTGAGCTTTGCCGAATCTTTGGAAGTGACTCGCATTCATTCGGTAGCTGGTTTATTGAAAAATCGTGGTTCATTGGTACGCGATCGCCCTTTTCGCAGTCCCCACCATTCGGCATCCGGGCCTTCTCTTGTGGGTGGCGGTAGCTTCCCTCGTCCTGGAGAAATCTCATTATCTCACAGAGGTGTACTTTTTTTGGATGAACTGACAGAATTTAAACGAGATGTTTTAGAATTTTTGCGTCAACCTCTAGAAGATGGCTATGTGACAATTTCCCGCACCAAACTATCGGTAATGTTTCCCGCGCAGTTTACTTTGGTGGCGAGTACGAATCCTTGTCCTTGCGGTTACTATGGCGATACTATCCAACAATGTACTTGTTCTCCCCGCCAACGCGAGCAATATTGGGCAAAACTTTCTGGGCCGTTGATGGATCGAATTGATTTACAAGTTGCAGTGAATCGCTTGAAACCAGAAGAAATTACCCAACAACCGACGGGAGAAACATCAGCATCAGTACGCGAACGAGTGCAACAAGCAAGCGATCGTGCAATTACCCGTTTTCAAGGAGAAACAAATCTGCGTTGCAATGCCCATTTGCAAAGTAGTCATCTCCAGAAATGGTGTAAGTTAGATGATGCTAGCCGCAATTTATTAGAAGCAGCAATTAGAAAATTAGGCTTATCGGCAAGAGCAAGCGATCGCATTCTCAAAGTAGCACGCACTATTGCAGATTTAGCAGGAGAAGATGAGCTAAAAACTAATCATGTGGCGGAAGCAATTCAGTATCGCACAATTGATAGAATGCAATAAAAGGGAAAAGGGAACGCTAAGACGTAGGAGAAATTAACTCACCAATACGTTTGAGAATTTGCAAAACTGCGTACAGTTCCCTCGCGGATGCAAACGGAGCAAAAACTCTTGACAAATCGTACTGTGGTGTATTTGTTTGCATCACTTTGACAAATAAAATATCGTCTCCATTCGTCACCATCCCAAACACAGGTTTACTGGGATTGGGGTTAGCCATCATATAAGCTAGAGCTTGCGGTACAGCCGACCAAACTGAGAGTGTGGTTTTTTTCGACTCCAACACCATCACCCACAACCGATCTTGTAACACTAAAACATCAATTCGTCCGCGCAGTATTTCCTCGTCATCATTCAGCATTAGTTCCACAGATGATTCAGCCTTAATTATGAAAGGAGGATCGTAAAATCCAGAGAGTGCAAGTATTGGTGACACCAACAACAATATGACTGTCCCTTCTAGTAAATCACCTCCAGCACGGTGATAAAGATACCTGCGCCGCACAACATCCACAGAGGCTTTTTCCGCTTCCGTAATTTCAGACAATCCCTCATACCACTCTGGGAAAAATTGCTCGTTTTCAACACGGACAAAACCAAATCGATTTTCTACATCCTGAAGAGTAGTAATCGCTTCTGTAATTGCTGCGGTCTGTGTCATTGCTTCTAGGTAAAAATTACTTTGCTATAGGATCGATATCAGCGCATCTTTATTATCGCCAATTAGCGCGATCGCATTGTCATGTGACTATAAAATTCTAAATTACTCCCCAAGAACGCTTCACAAACACCCTTGGGAGGATGCCGCAACTCAACAAATCAGTATCCAATATATCAGGGACTAAGCAACATCCCTTACAAGGAGACTGATTGGATGAATTTGCAAGAAATTTGGAAGTTATTACAAGAGACATTCAAAGAATGGAGTGACGATAAAGCCTCGCGGTTAGCGGCGGCGTTAGCTTATTACACGATTTTTTCCATTGCACCATTGCTAATTATTGTAATTGCGATCGCAGGTGCAGTATTTGGAGAGGAAGCGGCAAGAGGTCAAATTGTCGGACAAATTCAAGGTTTAGTCGGGGTAGATGGCGCAAAGTTTCTCGAAACAGCCATCCAAAATGCTAACCAACCAAAGACAGGAGCGATCGCTTCGACTATTAGTGTCCTAGTTTTGCTATTGGGTGCTACAGGCTTATTTACTGAGTTGCAAGATGCCATGAACACGATTTGGGAAGTGAAACCCAAACCTGGACGTGGCATAAATAACATGATTCGCCTCCGCGTTTTGTCCTTTGCAATGGTGATTGGAATTGGCTTTTTACTTTTAGTTTCTCTAGTAATTAGTACGATATTAGCAACCTTAGTAACATACTTTAGTAATTTATTGCCAGGTTTTGATTTCATCTGGCAGATTGCTAATTTAGTCATCTCTTTTGCAATAACTACAGTACTGTTTGGACTAATTTTTAAAGTTCTACCAGATGTCAAAATTGCATGGAGTGATGTTTTAATTGGAGCGTCTATCACCTCAATTTTGTTCTCTATTGGGAGATTTTTATTAGGACAATATTTAGGTAATGGTAGTTTTGGATCGACCTATGGTGCAGCTGGTTCACTGGTGGTAATTTTAGCTTGGGTTAACTATGCCGCACAAATTCTTTTCTTCGGTGCAGAATTTACTCAAGTTTATTCCCGAAGGCATGGCAGCGGCATAGTCCCGACTAAAAATGCTATACATGTATCTGATAACACAAACTATAATGGCAAGGCGCCAACAGAACAAGTATCGAATAAGAAGAAGCCATCTTCTCGCTTGATTAATCGCTTATTCCAGTATTTTAGGAAGCCCAAACGCTTAAAACAGAGAAGAAAAAATCAGCGATTTTAATGCTTGATTGCTGGAGATTTATATTTGTAAATCTGATAGATATGAAAGTACCTAATATCCAGTCCAGTGAATTAGTTTTTATTGCTACAGTTGATGAGTAGAGTATTCAGCAATTCTGAATTCTGACTCTTTTTTATACTGGATTTTTTCCAGAAGTCTATTGAACAAGGAAGAAAATCAGTGCTAATGGAAAAATGGTTTTTTATCAATTGGCAAGCAATTTTTATTCCTAGTATCAGCATTTTTGAGTTGATTATCCGCGGATCGCTAGTTTACTTAGCGCTGTTCTCAGTGCTACGCCTGCTTCCTAGCCGACAACTAGGAACACTAGGAATTACTGATTTACTCGTAGTTGTGCTATTTGCGGAAGCTGCTCAAAATGCTATGGCAAGTAATTACACATCAATTACTGAAGGCGCTATTCTGGTCGGAACAGTGATTTTTTGGAGTTACTTGCTGAACTGGTTGGGTTACAAACTACCCCAGTTTCAACGTTTCCTGAATCCGCCACCGTTGCTACTAGTAAAAAACGGTCGGATGATTGAGCGCCATCTGCAACGAGAGTTAATTACAGATGATGAGTTGATGAGCAAGTTACGTCAGCAAGGTGTAGAATTTTTAGCTGATGTGAAGTTCGCATATATGGAGGCTGATGGCAGGATTAGTATTATCACGTCGGATTCAAAAACTACTGCTGTCCCTGAGGAAAAAGTCGCGTTAAAAAGCGATCTACATTAATTAGACATTAATTAGACTGTAAAATATGACGGTTGTATTCTGTGCCGAACTGTGATTGAGCGTTATACTTTGCCCGAAATGGCTAATCTGTGGAGTGAAGCCTATAAACTAAAAACTTGGCTGCAAGTCGAAATTGCTGTTTGTGAGGCTCAAGCTGAACTTGGTTACATTCCATCTGAAGCCGTTGAGGAAATTAAGGCCAAGGCAGATTTTGATCCAAAGCGGGTTTTAGAAATTGAGGCTGTAGTCCGCCATGATGTCATTGCTTTCTTGACAAATGTCAATGAATATGTTGGTGATGCCGGACGCTACATTCACCTGGGTTTAACTAGTTCGGATGTTTTGGATACAGCTTTAGCACTGCAATTAGTTGCCAGTCTGGATATATTGTTGCAACGTCTGGAAGATTTGATTGAGGTAATTCGCCAAAAAGCACGGGAACATCGTCATACAGTAATGGCTGGCCGATCGCACGGTATTCACGCTGAACCGATTACTTTTGGTTTTAAACTAGCTGGTTGGTTAGCAGAAGTGTTGCGACACCAAGAACGCTTGAGAATTCTTCGCCAAACGATCGCTGTCGGTAAGATTTCCGGTGCAGTCGGAACCTATGCCAATATTGAACCGCGCGTAGAAGCGATCGCTTGTGAAAAACTCGGACTCGAACCCGATACAGCCTCAACCCAAGTTATTTCCCGCGATCGCCACGCCGACTACGTGCAACAATTAGCTTTAGTAGCCGCAACCATTGAACGCTTTGCTGTAGAAATTCGCAATCTCCAAAAAACAGACGTTTTAGAAGTTGAAGAATTTTTCGCCAAAGGTCAAAAAGGCTCCTCAGCCATGCCACACAAGCGCAACCCCATCCGTTCGGAACGATTGACGGGAATGGCACGACTCGTCAGAAGTCATGCCGGTGCAGCTTTAGAAAACGTTGCTTTATGGCATGAACGAGACATTTCTCACAGTTCTGTAGAACGGGTAATTTTGCCAGATGCTTGTACTTTGACGCATTTTATGTTGTCAGAAATAACTGATTTGGTGAAAAACTTGTTGGTTTATCCTGAGAACATGAAACGCAATCTCAACTGCTACGGCGGCGTTGTGTTCAGCCAAAAAGTGTTACTGGCTTTGATAGACAAGGGAAGCAGCCGAGAAGAAGCTTATGCGATCGTTCAAGAAAGCGCCCACGCCGCTTGGAATCAGCCAGAAGGAAACTTCCAAGACTTGATTAGCAAAGATCCGCGTGTTACCCAAAAGTTGTCTCCAGCAGAACTAGAGGTTTGTTTTGATCCCCAGCAACATCTGCGGCATTTAGAAGAAGTTTACCAACGATTAGGTATTTAAGATTAATTTACTTGTAGTAGGCGTTTAGGCACTTACTATAAGTAAATTACCCCAAAAATATGCAGATATCATCAAAAAAGATAATATAACCGTAGCTACATAGGTTAGGAAAATGTTGATTGCTAAAAGCCTTGATTTCACGCTTGTTTAACCCTCTTCTGTCACTTTCCGACATAAGCAAGTAGTAAATAACTGAAATTATC
>NZ_JAVRCA010000018.1:0-131541 GCF_034530995.1 Nostoc sp. DedQUE04
AAACGGTCACATTCTTGTATTTCCTTGGCTTCAGCTTCTTTGTCACCCCTTCAGCAATTCAGGTTTGCCTGCCTCTTCTTGAGATTTTTTGCGTTGTTCAACTTCATCAACACTTGGTCGTGGCGGTAAAGTAGGCCACCATAACCCCCGATCATCTGGGCCAACAACTGCTTCTAGTGGTTTCAATCCATTCCGATTCAAGACTGAGGTAGTAGCGAAGGTTTCAATGCGGGGTCGTGGTTCACTAGTTAGGTTATTGGCATATTTAACTTGCCAGGTATAACTGGTGAGTGCTGTAGCTTCATACTGTTCAGTAGTAGCGGTGCTGCAACTCGTGAGTGTAAGCATCGTTAGTGCAGTAATTATTGGAGTTAAAAATCTCATTTGCATTATCAATCGTTAATATCTCTTACCAGTCACTCTTAAAGAGGGTGTCTGTCATCATTGCTGCCAAGGTGAAAGAATCGCTGTTGTTGAAAGCACCTCCCCAGTTGTTAATCTGATAGCCGTCTGCTCACAATTAGGGCATTGGATTTTTACTTGAATTAGTAAAGGACGGCCTTTGTACTCTCCCATTACAGGTTCACCAGTGTACTCGCTGAGTATTCCCTGCTGACAGTGGTAACACTCGAATATAATCCGGCTCAGTGCTTGGTCGCAGTCTAAAATCTCATATACTGAAACCGTTCTGCTGATAATTCTTGTTTGACTCTGTGAGATTCAGGCGATCGCTGTGGTTTCGATTGTTGTACTGATTCATCATCGGGGTCAGTGTAGACGCTTTGCGGCAAATCGAGTGATATCGCAAGTGATTCTACTTGTTGTTGCGGCGATGGCTGATTTGCAACAACAAGTAGAGTGGGGCTGAGATTTTACCGGAGTTTGCTCTACTGGTTCATTAGTAGGATTCGGGTTAGGTTGCGGTACAGTAGCATTGGATTGTGGTTGTTGTTTAAGTGGTTTAGATGGGCGTTGGGTAGATTTCATTGACATCTCCGGTTCAGTGAACTAAGTCTGACTAGATAGTATTAGTCCAATTTTTTCCGAATCTCTTTTGCCTTAGCTTCTAATACAGCCAATAAATCTCTCAGTTGCTCTTGCTGGATATCTTCGATCTTAGTTGCTGAGACATCTCGAATTAGAGAACTGATTTGGTGACTTGGTTTAGGCTTTGTTTCAGGAGCATATTCAGCAATAGTTTGGGCAACTAGAAAACGAGTTTGAGCGACTGTTAGCCTTTCTTGCAAAACTTGTGATGTAGCATCTTGTCGGATTTTAAGAGCTTTAGTTTCCTCAATTTTTAAATTTTTAGAATTTAGTTTTTGGAGCGATCGGGCATGGTTTGCACCAAGTCCTGATTCTCGAATCGCAATTTTTAAGTCTCCTGAAAGCCGTAAGCAAGGAAAGACATTTGCATCCACTGATGCTGGATTTTGTTGAAAACGTAGTAACAACAGAAGAATACTTTGTTCTATTTCGTCTAAATTAAATTCTTTAATGCCTTCTGACTGCTCTTTTCTAGTTAAAATAACTAATTCAGTTAATTGGGGCAAAAGTTTTTTTGCGTTTAATCTAGCTATTACTCTCCTAAGTGCTTTAACTACTTCTTCTTGTTCAATTTCCAGAGCTAACTTAGCCTGTTGAATCAAACCTTCGGCTAAATCTAGCTCATTCAAACCTTCTCGGTGAAGACTAGTTAATAAGGTGCGTGCATGTAATTCATCTTCCGAAAGTTCTTTCAGAAGCATCACTGCATCAAGTGTTTCAATTTCTGGCTGTAACTCTTCTGCAACCGATCTCCATCTCCGTTCTCCATCAAAAATGAGATTTCCCGGTAGTAAAATAATCGGCTGTTGTTGCCCTTCCTCTCTAATTGAAACAGCCATACTCCGAATGCTATCGGAAGTAAATGTTTGCCTTGCTTGTTTGGGATTGGGTCTTACTTCACTATAGTGAATTTTAAAAATTCCAGATGCTTTCAAATGTTCTCGTAGGTCTTCAATAGTTTGATTGAGAAGTGTACGTTCTTCTTCAGCAAGCTTTCCCTGTGCCTCTTCATCTTTTAATCTTGTAATCTCTGCCTGTAAATCTTCTACTCGTTCTTCAAGCTCAAATATTTGTTGTGAATCAGCAGCAGAAGCAAACATTCCAAGTACACTCGGTTTGTTTAATTTTGTCATCGATTAACCTCTTATTAGCTTAAGTTCGTTAACTAGTGCATCAACAATTGGCAGAAAATCTCCTCTTGCCTCTTTACCCGGTCTGTAAATTCCCAGAGGTAGCCCTCTACCAGAAGCATTAAGAATATCCGCTGATTCTCGAATTGGGCTAAAATACTGAATTCCCAAATTCTTACAGACTAGGGGAAGTTCCTCGACAATACTTCTATGCGCTCCCCAATCACTTTTCCAACGAGTGGGAACTATACCTAATATTTTCGGAGTCGGTTTCAATCTCAGCCGCTTGCAGTTGAAATAGTACCACTCAATCATCGCCGCAGCACTTTGAGAAGCCTTGTATTCAGGTTGAATGGGAATTAACACGTGGCTAGAAGCTGCAAGAGCAGTCAGTGGTAAAGGCTCCAATGTCGCAGGACAATCGATAATTACAAAATCGTGAGATAAGGGGTAATCACTCAACCGATCCGCAAGAGTATAAGCTCCACGCAGATCCTTTGAAACTTCCCGAATTGTTTCGTGTAATTCTTTTCCGCCTTTACAAACTTGAATTTTATCAATCTTACCTTGCCAAGCTGTAACTAAAGGCCAGTTTCCATTGAAGTCTGGATGGTAAACATTAGCCATTGTTCCCTGAGTTTTAAATTCTCCTAATCCGCAAAATAATGTCAATGATTCGTTAGGATCGATGTCTAATAGTGCTACTGAATAGCCACGAACACCCAATTCATACGCAAGATTGTATGAAATAGTACTTTTCGCTACTCCTCCAGCGTTTGTCTCAATCGAAAGGGTCAAATTGGCAGGCATAATTTTTTCTCTTTTTTGATTACTATATTTCCAACTCCAGTCATGAGATAACGTTATATCAGTTTGGGCGAATAATTTTGAGATAATGTTATATCATTTTTCTGATTTCTCTAACAAGGATTGCTATCAAAACAGATGTTTATTGCAAGTAATCATCGACCTAGCTACACAGATTGCCTAAGCGTGGAATTGTACACCAAAAGAAATATACACCGTAAAAGAGATATTCACTCAGTACTTGCTCAATCAAACAGTTCCGTAGGAAAGCATTATTGCCTTTATGCAAGCTGGTTATTGAGTATAAAAACTAACATCATAATTTTAGTGCTATTGCACTTTTAAAGCTGTGTCAATAAGCAGCTATTAATGCGACTTTTTGAGCTTATTGAGAATAGAAATCTTCTGTTGACGTAATATGACCACCCTGCCAAGAAGATTCTACGCTGAACAACAGTCTTTGTTCAAAGTTTACTCGATTGAAGCGGGATAACAATATTCTCTATCTAACGTCATTACAGAAAGGGGCGCTGCCAACAAGGAAGTATTTTCAATCCCCCTAGAACTAGCTATTCTCACCTAACCACGAGTAATCGGCTCATTCTTGCAGTGGTTATTGAGAAGTTACGTAAAAAGCATCCCAGAAGTGTAGTTGCAGTCCTTGTAACTACACTACTTTTTTCTCAGCTAATCAAACATTCTCGTTCACAGCAATAAAGGTACTAGGTCGCTCACAAGGCGTAAAATTATACTTAGGTTTAACCTCTTCATCTGCATTATTTGTACTATCTTCAGCGGATTTAGTTAGCGGTACAACCTCAGAGCGGGTATAACCAGTTAACTCATCAAACTGAGTAATCATATACTGGTAGAGCGCCCAGACATCCGCCATCCGATTGCCAATACCGGAAGATATCTCATCAGGTATAAAAATATTACCGTGCCAGGATACCTTAATTCCCTCTTTCTGGAAGTAAGTGTCTATTTCTGGACGAATGTAATCCGCAGTCCCTCCGCAAAACACCAGTTCTTCAATATCCTCATCCATCTTTGAGCGCAACCACCTGGCGATCGCACGCCAATATTCATCTTTAGCAAGCAATAAAGCCTTGGACATCGACTCGCCATCAAGTTGAATTTCATCACCTTTGCGCTTACGTGAGAGTTTCTGCATCACCTGGGAGTCACAACTAACTCCAGCTTCTACCAACACCTCGATAATATTGGGATTATCAGGGCTTAGTCCTGATGTCTTGGAAGTAAAATTATTCACCAGCCACGACATACCAAAATTACTGGTTATTCCCGCACCAATTGAACCACTGCGGAAGGTGAAAATACTTGCGTTGCGATAACCAAGCATCACATACATCGAAGCAGGCATATTATTGCCAAGCGATCGCCTACGGTGAAAAAATATCCCACTACCCTCAGAAGCTGCATCATAACGAAGCATTTTCACCCGCATCTTACCTGCTGGTGTATCAAATCCTCGAAACGCATCCTTCAACCGAACTTGTAACTGTTCTTTGTCTTGCACTTCACCAGGCGGTAGCAGAATGCTCAAGTAAGCTGCAACATCATTACCCAGGTTCAACTTCTCCTTAGCCAGCCAAAATGCACCACAAATTTTAGGGACTGCTAGTTCGTACTTTAACTCCTTCAGCTGCGATATACCCCCAAATCGACGACGGGCAAGCTCTCCCAAGGCGAAATATTCATCACCTATTCCTACCCAAGTACGAGATTCAGGATTACCTTCTTGTTGAATGCTCTCAATCGAAGCTTTAGCAACGTCCGCTACTTCTGAGTCGAAAAGTAAAACAACAGGCTTTCCCTCTGGATACTCTTGAGCGATCGCCTTGGTTTTACTTGCACCCATGTCAATCGTAATTACTACCTTTTTTACGTCTGTTTTCTCCTTAGTTTTGGACATATCTTTATCTTTTATTACCTTTTACTATCGTTCCCAATTTAACCGAAATGGGAAAAATACTGTGGTGTCAAACACTTTCTTTACAGGGTTTAACAGCTTTTTTACATACAAAGTGCGTAGAGAAAAAACTATTACGGCGATGTTCTTCGATGGCGCTACAGCATTCATACTCAACTCCATTGAGTAGAGAGTCCACTGCAAACTGCCAGCAAGCAAGTTCAAATTGCCACGGGGCTAACTGAAGTAACTCCATAGCACTAATACGAATCAAAATCGTAAATCCTAAGTACATGAAAGTACTAAATATTGCTTTAATACCCGATGCTCAAATCACCTCCTAAATTATGACTAAATTACCCCAATCACACCCAAATTCTGTATCAACTAAAAGTTGAATTATTAAACAAAATTAGCTTTTTGCCTGTAATTCAAATAATGCGATTGTCATCATCACACCCCGTATTACCTCAACTATCCCCACAATTACCCCACTAAAAAGTATCGTTATTGTGCAGTCTTGGGCAATAACAAGGTATGCCAGATGGGGTCAATTACACTTTTGCTTTGCTGTCAAATTTTTGATCGCAGCTTTTACAGATGAGATATATGAAGTGATTATTCTAGGCGATCGCACCTCTAAAACTAGAATGCGATCGCCTTTCCAGTTCGGTCAAATACTGTTGATGCCCTCGACCAAAGGTTTTGACCAAATGTATGACTGAAATGGTTTCATAGAACCTTTGAGGAATGCAGTGCAGGTGCTTGAGCGAAAACTTCTTCTAAATGCGCCCAGTGTAGTGGTGCAAAGCACTTCAGGAGATATTGCCCACAACGACAAACAGGACAAGGACTGGACTTACGCAAGTATCACAAGCCAAGGCAGAGAGTATGCTTTTCTCCAACACCTAACCACCTATATCCTCATAATCCCCTCACTCCAGACGAAATCCTGCATCAACTTCTATTTCTGCCTTAGCAATTGGGTCATCCTCGTCATCATTAAAGAACCCATCATCCTCGGAATCTTCTCCCAAAACATCTGATCCGACTGGTTCTGTCGCAACAGCTAACGACACAGGACTTGGCCCAGTGGAATCAAAAAAAGAAACCGAAGGGGGAACCAAATTAGCTGAAACAGGAGTTATTCCTACTCCGTTAGTTCCAATTGTTGGTTGTAAGCCAATTGCACCTTGCGAGAAAACTCCACTATGAGGATTAACAAGAACTATCTGGGGCAACCCCTCCATCCCAAACGTCCGTTTCATCTTAATTATCTGAACTTCAAGTTGCGCGATCGCATCATGGAGGGCTGACTGCAATTCAACACCAGATACCCCCGCAGCAGATAGCGCAAATGGTAGGTAATACGCCCGCAGCGCCTCACATACTAACTCAGTTTGCCCTCGCTTCTTCGACTGGAGATAACTAATTACTATACCGTCCTCCATATCTTTATTCCGCATGATACGCGCCAACTCAACCGAATCAGCTGGCTTACTCGCTCTTGCCATAACTTCTCTTCTATATAACGTGCAAATCAAGCTTCTCAGTAAGCTATTTGTCAATACTCTTACTTTAACCATACAGTGGGAGAACTCACCCCCGTATTTACTCCGAACTACCCCAATTCACACACTAATTACCCCAATTAAGTGAAATTTGGTTTGATTTTTGTCAATCAAAATAAATAATTAACTGAAAAATAAACTCTAACAATCCCCATAATTGAGGTATTCTGAGGGCAAATTAACCCAATTATTTCAGCATTACGTCGAAGTTAATCAACTTAGGGAATAACCCCACAATCCGCTCTGCATCTAATTTACTAGAGTTGCACTACACAACAGACTATTGCTGTCGTTGTACACTCCTGTAACTAAGACAAGGTATGTTTAGTAGGGTCATTTTATTACTAAAGTTATTATCAATAAACTAGATTAATTGACAGTCCTTTAATACCAATCGTCTTACCTTGTAGCATAAAATACTACCTGTGTCATATATTTACTGTTTGACAAATAAAAAGATTAAAAAATAATACCTACAAATAATTGTAATTACGTATAATTGAATCCACAATGATGGATAGTACCCACTAGGCATCATGTAAAAATAACTTAAACAATTAAATGACTACTTTGGGTTTGATAATATAGTTCCACTCACCATGAAAAGAATTTCGTTCGATTGCGATAGTATCAAGCTCTTGGTCTGTAACTTTGATTCCCGTTTTGTAGAGATTTGGATCTAATCTAGCCTCAACTTCTAATCCTTGTGTGGTGGTAGTATTACGAATTAGATTAATCACAACTTGCAAGCTAGTCAATGGCCTGCCTCGCCAGTTTTGGGTAATGTGACAAAACAAGCGATGCTCAATCTTATTCCATTTACTTGTGCCTGGAGGAAAATGGCACACATGAATAGTTTTACCAGTCTGGGTTGCTAATTCTTGTAACTTCAATTTCCACAATCGTGAGCGATAACTATTGCTACCACCGCAATCAGCCGTAATCATTATATGCTGGCTTTTTGGATAAACTTGTTTTTCCATTGAGTACCACCAATGACGAATAGACTCGACTGCAAACTCTGCGGTATCGTGGTCAATGCCAACATTCACCCATCCTTGATTTGAGGTTAAGTCATAAATTCCGTAGGGAATTGCCTTGCCCAATTTGGGGTCAACAAAATCATGCATTTTCACCTCAATTGGCTGTTCCTTTTCACACCACTCGGTTCCAGAATTTTTAAAATCTCCAATTAATTCTTTTTTTTTGTATCAACTGAAATTACGGGTTCGTTCTGGGATTGAAAGTGCAAGACTTGGTTGGAAATATGTAAAAACTGGTCGTCCCTATCTGGATGAGATGAGCCATCACGGGTTTTACGATTTGATTGTAAGCTGTAGCCAAGTGATTCCAATAAGTTGTAAACACTTTTAGGACTAGTCCTAT
Source organism: Nostoc sp. DedQUE04 (assembly GCF_034530995.1). Taxonomy (NCBI): domain Bacteria; kingdom Bacillati; phylum Cyanobacteriota; class Cyanophyceae; order Nostocales; family Nostocaceae; genus Nostoc; species Nostoc sp. DedQUE04. Next base: position 7,875 of record NZ_JAVRCA010000018.1, read on the forward strand.
GTCCCCCAAGGTTTAATGCCGCAGCCAGTTTCACCACACTTTTAGAAGTCCATTTGAGAGGAGATTCTGGGTCTCCCAGCGTCATTGGTTCAATCAGCGATTCTAAATCTGATAGCAGCATCGCGTCTTTTTCTTCAAGTAGTTTACGTCCAGCACCTGAGGAACGAATTCGATTACTATCGTCATTCGAGGTTTCTTCCCCAGAAGCGTTTAACAATAACCGTATCCCAGCATGGATTGTAGTCCGGGATAGTCCAGTTGCGATCGCAACCTGACTAATACCTCCCCACCCCAAGCTTCGGGCTTCAATTGCTGCCCAGATACGCCGTGTTTTCTCGTTCAAATAAGGCGATAACGAATCGTACTTGTCTTGAATGCTTTTGACTTCCTGGCTATTAGACATTTAACCCTGTAATCAAATTACAGGGTTAAATGTCTAGCAATCCGGTAAATTGTTCAATTTATTTTTACATGATGCCTACGCAATAGCGTTCGCGGAGCGTCTGCTCCAGAAGCGCCGACCTGTCGGTTCGCACACTGGCGACATAGCCATATAATCCCTACAATCACTACATCCCAGCAATTGCAGAATTAACAATAAGGTTTAGGGCTTCAGTGTCAGTTACAAGATGAACCACAAGATATTAATCTCATGGTATTTATATCACAATAGTTACAGTACTCTCACTGTCGGCATCTAGATACAGTATAGTTTATACCAAAAATAGCAGCGATATTGTCCGCAATTGATACCGCACCTGTTGTCAGATTTCCGGTTATCCCCACCTTCCCCAGTGCAGTCTCCAACTATGCCACTTAGTCCCGCAGTGAAACAAGGTATGGTAAGTAACTCCATAAAGCGAACTAAATCCATCAAGGTATACCTCTTTGAGGAAGAGAAAACTACCATTGAGGAAAAAGCGATCGCCACAGGGGTAACTGCATCTGAATATTTACGTTCCTGTGGGTTAAGGCGGGTACTAACGGCAAAACCGTCTGCCGACTTGATAACTATCCGTGCTACTGCTGGAAACCTCAAAAGCGAACTGATAATGTTATCTCACTTGGCTAAGGAAACAAATAACCAGCAAATTTTGGATACTGTCAATAATGCGATCGCACTCGTAGATCAGACTATCGCAGCGGCATTTAACCTAGACGTTCTAGATAAATCACCCTCAAGCCAAGATAAATAAGGCATTACAGGTTCTATATCCCCCACTTTCAACTCCTTCAATTTGATTCCCGTCATCTATAAAAAACCCAATTTTCTCGACACGCTCAAGTATGTCTTGGGGAAAGATGATGCTGCGATTGTTGATACTAATATGATGGGAACAAACCCAGATGAATTCAACCAGCAGTTTCTCAGTACCAAATACACCAAAAAAGCAGTTAAACGGCAGTGTGCCCACCTCATTATCTCAATCGCACACCGCCCCAACTATCATGAGCATTTATCTGACAGTCAGTACAGCTATGTAACAAGGGAATATCTCAAGGATATGGGATACTTACCCAAAGAAGAATCGTCAGTAGCAGCTACGAGTCAGTTCGTTGCAGTACGCCACCACGATCGCGACCACGAACACCTGCATATAATCGCCTCCCGAATTCGGTTAGATGGCAGTTTAGTTAATGATTCCTATGATTATTTCAACTCCCAAGTCTCAACTAGACGCATCGCGGCGGAACTAGGGTTAGAGGTGACACCGACAACGAATGAAGCCGTCGCCTCTAAGTTACAGCAAGAGTATGGCATAACTGCACTCACCAGCCCCAACCGCTCGAAAAGTATTAGAGCAGTCAACAGTAAGCACAAAACCCCAACAAGTAAGGAAATTATTCGCCAAGCAATAGGGGAAGCCATCAAGGATAGTCCCACTGTCTCTACGTTCATCCAACGCTTGGAGGAAAACAACATTGGGGTATTGTCTAAAATGCGGGGTGAGGAACTACTGGGCTTTACCTACATCCATAATGATGTGAAAATCGCTGGTTATCAAGTATACAAACCCTATAGTTGGAACAAACTGCTGTCTGAATACGGAATAACATACGACCAAGAGAAAGATAAGGAACTAATTCAACAAGCTAAAGCCAGAGCAATTAACCGCATAAATATTAATATTATAAGTAACAATGAGTACTTGTATATTGAGCAACCTACTAGCACCAGTACAAGTGATAGTAATGGCGATACCGATAGTAACTCAAAAACACTTGGGAGTACAAATGCACTAAACAATAATTATCCAGATAAAATTTCGATAATACAACCAAAATTAGAAAATAAACCCACGTCGGAAGCAAATAAGGTTAAGAAAAAAGTACAGCCGTATCTGAAGGAACAGCACCCACAACAGGATATTTCAGAAGAAAACCGTCTATCCACTGCTCAACAAATCCTGCAAGAGCAATCTTCCCCTACTCCCTTTTTTCCTAACCTTCTCCCTTCTAACCTCAAACATCTGCCTTCTACAATCACTGACTATATGCTTGTTACCAATAATTTCCGTATCAAAGGACGGGAATTGAGTGCGAGTTTAGATACCAATATTCTGATTGTTTACCGTCATGGGGATAATACTCCTGTGATGCAAACCTGCTATAGTCAGGGAAACTGGTACGAAGAGATACCAACTCGACTAACAACAAACGAAATCGAGCAAATTGAAAGCTTGCGTGTCTTTACCCAACAAGCATTAATGGGTAAGTTGCGATCTGCGCTTCGCAGCAGCGCTTCGCTATCGCAAAGAGGTATTGAGCAATAGTAAATCTGTTGGTAGAGAAAACTTAATCCACAGTGCCTCTATGACTGTGGGTAAAAAGCTGTTGGAAATTACTATCGTCTTTACGAAGTGTTCAAATTTGAATACTTCGTACAAACGATATCCTACTCAGGTGAAAAAATCCTAATATCGTTTATCTCTGTGGGTTTGCACATAACCCCATAGGAAATAACTCTGCCTTGTTCTAGCTATATTAAATTATAAAAGTAACTAGAACTAAAGGATGTAAGCTATGCCTAAGAAAAAATGCGGACTTGGATTTGACTGTGCCAGTATGATGCAATACCCAGGCATAGACTCTGGCGACTGCTTAAATTACAAAACCTGTGGGAGTGCAGTTCAACTAAGCCCCGATGAAGAACTCGAACTTGTTCGTATTCGGGAAGAACAAATGCGCCAGTATCAAGAACAAATTCGCCTGACCCGTCGTTCTGCCGCTATCATGATGCTGATGAGGCGCGGTTGCCCACAATCACCAGAATCGTTAAGTGTTATCCCGGCCATTGAGGCGATCGCCACCACATTGGATAATATTCGTACTGGGCTTACCAACTTCGACGGACAGTACATTGCGCCACCTGGTTGCGAACTCCACATCTACAATGTCAAACGATCCAGTGGTACGTACTCGTACTATAAACTAACCGCCGAAAACGCAATGTTTGCACCTTCAGAGAAAGAACAAGAAGTACGGGTAATTCACCTCAGCCATCAGCATGATGCGCGGTATATAGAAGCACAACTTGGTATTGAACGGCGGAACAAGTTAACCCAAGTGCGAACACTGCTTCACAAAGCAAGCACATTGCTTGAGGAAGCAACACGCCTACTCGAACAAACCACAGGTATGAACAGTCCAAATGCTACAGTTGAAGTTTTTAACACTGATGAAATTATACCCATCGACTCATAAAACCAGCAAAAAGGGAAAATTTACTTCATTACTGCCACAAAATATAGATACTGAAATACAGGATTATTTTATCTGGTAAAGCTGCTTTATCTACCAGTACGCTGTGACGGTTACGATCGAATTGCTCTGATAGGTATGCCAACAGGCTAAAAACCGACTAGGGAGAAATGAAAAATGACCATAAGTTTTAGAGAATGGCTCAAACAATTTAAAAATCAAGATGCACCCTTTGGTGATTTATGGAGTGATGCCACATCGACTAAAAGAGGAAGATTTCAAGATAGGATTTCAGACTCTTGGCAGGGTGACACTATAGAAAGCTTGATAGAGTTTATGGTTAAAAACGAAGCATCATATCAATCTCATAGTGTTCTTAATGAAGCTAATGAGGCGTATCATAATTATTTAGGTTTAGAACCTATAAAATCATCTAAATTGGAAGAGTTAGAGAACCAACTTAAAGCTAAATATTACGCAGAACGTCTACAACACTATACAAAATTATGTATTTTATATAGGAATCCTACTTGAATCTTGCTCAGTATACTGAGAAGTCAAGCCATTTTGTTCTAGTTACTTTAAATAAAAGTAATAGCTAGAACAAAGTACAGATCCAAAGACATAAAATTATCAACCTGTGTGGGTTCGCACATAAGATGAAATTTGAACAACGCAGTTCTAGGGATCTCAGACACCCTCATTCGCACATAAAGTGAAATCGATTGTGGCATAAGCGTTTGAGCCACATAGTGAATTCGCCGATAAAGTGAAATTTTCTGACTTTGATTTAACGAAAGCCCAAATGCTTTTAAAAGTGTACTTTTCAAGTGCGATCGCCCGCTTTATGGAATTACCAATACATTCTTGATAAGAAGGTAGTCAAGTAGCTTTTGTGCGTAACGCTATGTCTTTAGGTATAAAATGCTATCTTTTTGTCAAAAATACTGTGAATTTCTGTGATTAAATGCAAAATTTCAATTTATATGCGAATTCGTTACCTGGCTCAAACGCTTACTCCATAATCGATTTCACCTTATGCGCGAATTATAGAGGCTGAAAACCCTGTAAATCGTTCTCAAAATTTCACTTTATGCGCGAACCCACACCTGCTGCCACACTAATTTAGCTTTCTCTCTCAAACTACAAACATCGGTACAATGGCAAACATTAAGAATGTTACTACTGATTTAGCATTAAGCAAGAAGTAATTGAGAAGTTTGTATATTTTTTTCATACTTAAATTTTGAGATCACGCCGAATAGGTCTTCAGGAGACTAGATATAAGTAATACTTACATTAATTTGTATTAACAATTACATTTATTTTGGAAATAGAAATTAGAAAATTGTTTAATAAATTACCGATATAGAGAAAGTAAAATCAAACTCTAAGGGTATTTTAGTGCCAAAAAGTAAAAATTTATATTTAAATTTATAAGTTTAATTGTTTATATATGACAATTCAAGCTAAACATTTTGACACTAGGTTAAATCAGTGGATTCATACAGATGGTAATACGGTTAATCCAGATTCACTGTTAAAAGAAGAACTTAATAATACCCTAATAGAACATTTCTTTCCTGGGGTTAACTTTTCGTTCGGGCATATGGACGAAAAGTCTACTGTGGAACAATTAATTAATCATCCTGAAGGTCACAAATTATTATTATCATCAAAAACACGGTTGTTATATGGGCCGGAAGAATGTCTAGATAGAATTAAACAATTATGCCCTGATAACAAAGATAGAGGTGCTTACGGATCTATTTTTCTCGGTTCGTGTAAAAATAGCGTCAATAAAAAGTTAAATATTCTAATTGTTGATGACAGTAATGGTGAAAATGGTGGCGTTATTAGTAATGACCAAGCATATCGGCTAACCGGAGACTGTTACGGGCAAATATCCACAGACCTATATCACGAATTAACAAAACATCAAAAAGGTGATGAATATCGAGTAATTCAGCACCGTTTCGGCTGGACTGAGCAAGACGGAGACGATAACAAATATCGCTTTGGCAAAGGTACTTTACGACCTGCAAACCTTGACCAAATCCTCAATTATTCAGATTCCAACAACTCAACTAAAATTGACTTAATTCTTCCCTTATCTGCATTCAAAGGAACTGATAAAGACAACCCTAATGGGCCAAGCAAGCCCCAAATTCAACCTGGATTGTACCGACAAAATATCTGGCTAGGTGAAAAATCACAATCTGAACTCGGTAAAACAGCTATCTCGCAGTTACTCGCTTCATTCCCTAACGGACTGAAAGACTTTACCGAACAGCTAGAACTTGAAGCCAAAAAGCTGAATGTTGTACAGGACGACCCCCGGCAACTTGCACAACTTTACTGCCAAAAGTACGAGAAACGGAAAGCTTTTCTTGAAGAACAAGCAGCAGAAGATCCAACAGTAGTAGAAGATTTAGAAACTTTGCGCGATGGCGCGGGAGCGCCCGCCGTAGGCGATCGCATAGCTACTGACTCTTTCATTTACAAACTTATCAAAGCTGACCTGCAAGGAGAAAGTCAACTTCTTGAAACTGAGAAAGTACAGCGCGAACTCGCCCGGTTCGTCCAAAACGAGTGGAAAGAAATCGCCATCGGCAAGACGTTAACGTTTGAGCGAGCAATGGTCATTCCCTCCAAAGACCTGCAAAATGGGGAAATTTCTATACTACACTATCAAGATGGGGAAGAAGTTCTCAACTTCCGCTCCCCTTTCCTCAACTCAAATGGTCTGTGCGTCTCAACTAACAAAATTGTAGAAGATATCCTTGGGCCTGATGGTCAATCTCTGGCAGGTGCGATCGCTGTCTCGGACGAAACAAGCGATCGCATTTATAACCGTTTAAACGAGCAAATTAAATCTGTCCTACCCGAAGCCCGAAGTAAAAATCTCCAATTAGAAGGTATTGAAAATTACTTAGATCAAAATATCAGCAAGCTCGAAACTAAAGACAAAATTGAGTTTACCAACAAATTTAATGAGTATATTTCAGAACTAAAGTCAGCTGGTTACGAGCTAGAAATTCTTCCTCAAGAGTCCGAACAAGAGCGTCAGGCACGCGACTACGATGGTGATTGTATTGGCTTTGAGCGGGCAAGCAGGTATCCAAACCTCACCGCCGAGGCAAGGGAGCGCAACCTGCCTGAAAACGCTTACGATCCAACTGTTAAACTCAAAAAGCAATCTTTTTACCAGGAAGATGGCAGTCAGCCGGAATTTGAGGAAATCGCCATCCACATGAGCGATGGCATTAGTGTCGGTGTTATCAACAATCACCTTACCTCAATCGAGGCCTTAGAGTCAGAAATTACTATCCTAATAAACTTTGGTAGTGAAAAAGACCAAATTGAGTACGTACAGCAGGTAGCCAAACACTACGAAGATTTATTTAAAACAGAAGCCTGGGCAAAATCCAAGGGTATTGAAGGGAAGGAGGTTCCGACCAAGTATCACGGTTACATGGAAGAGTTTATCAAAACTGTTCGGCAAGAACCCCTAAACCAGGTCAATGCACTAATGGCAATGAATACTAACATCAAGATATACCGCGAAATGATTGCCGAGGCAGCATTTCAAAACCAAATTGCAGTTGACCTGTTCAAAAGTGCCAAAAAACCCGAAATGGAAATTATCCGCAACAACAGTCGGATTCTTCACCGGGAAGTTAACTATATTAAGGATAAGAAGAAAGATGTCTATATTGATAATACAATTCAACCGACAGGGTACTCGCCTGTTGAATTACTAATTGCTCAAACCAACCAGTATTTTGAAAAAGCTCGTCTCGAATCGCGTGAAATCGCCCAATTTCAAGCTTTATTTAAAGGTGTCGAGTTTTCTAACGAACAACGATTAAGAACTACTCTTGTCAAAAAAGAATTCGACAAATCCTTTAACCAAGCGAGTCAGCTATCTAGACAAAAAGAAACTGAAAAAGGGCCGTCTGCAAATATTACCCTTACTAACGGTAATCAAGTAAGTGTAACTAATCTTTTACAGTATGACAACGAATTTATCTGGAAAGCGAATAAAGTTACAATCAAGCTCTCAGAAATATCTGAAGACAAGCGCAACAGTAACCGCCCGCATAAATATGTAGTTTATGCCCAAATTAACGATGAGACTGAGAACGGTAAACCCAAGTTTAGGGCATTAGGAACACTTGCTAAGGAGCAAGAAAACAAACCCGAAGAGATAGGAATTGGACTTGGACAGGAAGTAACGTCTAACAAAATAGCCTTTCAAGCTGAACTAAGCGAAGGTCAAATTAAGCTTCTTTACCAAAAAGCCTACCAGATAGCAGAAGAATTTTACAATTCAATTCCAGAAGGACAAAAGTTAGCAATGGCAGCTGCTACCTGGGCAGTATCAACTACTCGTGAGAGTAGTAATGATAAAGGTAGCGATTACCAAAAGAAAGTTTCTAATTTCGCCTTTGCTGCCTTTCCTCAAGAGATTATTAATCAGCTAGATACACTCAGATTTAACGAGTTTAGTATCACTGGCTTCGACAGGAGTAGTGAATTATTTCATGAAAATAAACCTCAAAATATTCGATTTAATCTAGCTGAAGATGGAAAAAGTGTCATTGAACTCCAAAATCAGGAAGGTAATTACAAAACATTTGGCAATATAGAACAAAGTAACGCCCGACTACCAATTGGTAGTGTTGCTATTGCCAGCATTGAAAAAGGTGAAGTATATACCACCTCTGTTACAACCAAAGTACCCGGACTACCAGAACTTACCTTTAAAGTAGGTGAAGTTAATAAGTTTGGAAATTCCCAGAGGTTCAATAATGAACCTGTAATGTTAACAATTGAAAAGGTTGACCTGATTCGTGAAGACTATAGCATTTATCTTCAAAATGGTAATAAACCTGAGAAACTAGGCAACATTGATAAGGAATCAATCAAAGAGGGTATTGCTCAAGGTTGGCTAGCAGAAAAACCCGGTAATGGGCAACAGTTACAGCTTAAAATTCAAACCATCATCACCGGACAAAATGCCTATGCAATAGCAGAGACTTCTAAGGGAAATCTTTTACGAATTAATATTACTAATCCAAAGTACAAAAAACAGGAGATTAGCAACCAAGCATTTAAAGAAAGTTTAGTTAGAGCATTTGATAAAAAGCACGTTTATATTGCTAAAATTGGCGATCAATCCTTCGGTATTATTGGTCAGCATACTGAACGCCTCGAAGCTGATTTAAATAAAGGGAATATACAAAAACAGTGGCAAAGGAAAGAAAGTAGCACTGTACAAAAATTAATTGATACGGGTATTATTCGCTTAAACCAACAACGAACTACTATACCTGTACAGATTACCAGTAATGAAAGTACCTGTAAAATAATTATTAATCCAGAAACAGTACAGTATCCCGACAAATGGGTTAAACGCAGTCAGCTTATAAGTAATGAAAAGCCTGTAAGAAACGAACAGCAAGAAAAACGGAACCAAATACTCGGTAAAATTAACGAACGTCCGACAATCATATTCCAAGATAAAGAACAAAAATTAGTAGGACTTTTAGGATTAGCAGTTGATGAAAATATAGCCAAAAAAACCAAAAAGTATCTAGAAAAAGTAGGAATATCATACGAACTGTTTCCCAGTTCACAAGCTCGGTTAGAAACCAAAAAAGGTATGACTGTATTCGTACTCGATGAAACTACTATTAGTGACGAACTAAAACAAACCTTTATTGACCGGGCTGGTGGTAATATCAAGAATGCAAATACATCATCACAACCCACTCTAGTCGTTCCAGAACAAACTGTATATTTTTATAACCCAAACCAAGAATATAGTTCTCCAGATGGATCGCAGATAGAAACTAAAGAAGCTCTCGGATTAGTTGTTCCCGCACAAGACGCGATCGCTGTAGCTACTTGGCTAGAATCAAAATCTACTAAAAATCATTATTTTATTGAGAGTAACACAGCTACATTTATTTTTAATAAAAATAAAATTAGTGAAAAAATAAACGAAGAATTAAATAGTTTACTTGGAGAACCGATTAATATCGGTAAAGTTGATGGATTTGACCGTTACGAACAACTTAGTGCAGAGTTAAATCAAAAAGTTGCGGCTGAAGGTAGTCGTTTAGAATTAAACCAAATTCCAGAAAATAGCGAGTACAAAAAAGCTTTACAAGCACTACCTAACCGTCCCAGAGAGCTTAATCAAGAGGATTCTCCAGTACCAATTATTCCTGCGAACGCTGTACCAGAAAAGAATACAACTAACATTCAATCAAATACTAACGCTACAGTTGCAGGAATTTCACAGGTTTACAAAAACGCAGTTGAAATACAAGTATTAACAGGCACACAATCAGAAACTAAGAACCAAGCAATATTACTACCCAACTCGCGCCAAGCGGATCAGACTAAAGCTATTGAAATATTGGGTAAGGTAAGCGAGGAAAAAGTAGAACAATTGCGATCGCACCTTGAAACCCACCTCAAACCTATACTTCAAAACGATAAATCCAACTACGCACTACTAAGACAAGTCGCATGGGTCGGTGCAAAATGGGATTTGAAGGATAAAGACTTCAAGCCAGGGGTACAGGACGACAAGTTAATGAAACTTGTCAAACAAGTATATCCTGACGCTGATATTGTGCTGGTAACTTATTCCAAAAACCCCGGCGCTGGCATCAACTACCACCGCGATGACTCCTATGCCGCAACGGAAGCCCGCAGCATTAATATCGGAAATTCTGACTGGGGATATCGCGCTGCTAAGGAACGAATGGCATGGACTAGGGAGGAGAATCAGGACGCACCATACCAAGAATTTAAACTTGAGTCGGGTACAGTAACCCGCTTTAACTGCAAGAATGAACACGCTGCCCTCAATACTGAAGCAGGCAGATGGTCTATCAACATCTGGTCAATTAAAAATGACTGGGGCAGAGAAAACAGCGTTCGCCAAAAATTTGAGAACTTCCTCGCCTCAAACCAACCTCCTCGTGCGATAGTCCAAAGCAACAGCGACCTTACCATCAAAACTAACGAGTGGACACCAGGGGGAGAAATTAAAGTAGAACGTAGCTATACAAGCCTCAGAGAAGTCACTCAAAATACTGCCTCACACTCTTCAAACCAAACAACTGTAGAAGAAATTATCGCCATCGGGAATTCCACTGCGGCACGCGCTGCTAACCCTCAGATTCCAGACAACCCGACTATATCTGGAAAACCAGTACCAATGGTTTATTCGCTGCATCTGCACGGCGAACCTTCCAAAGTACCAGCTGATACAACTATCGATGCCATGCGCGGATACGGTAGGATACACACCACTAGAGGTGTAGATTACCAAAAAACTTATGGTGTCAAAGAGGGAGATATTGCGATCGCCCTTGGTAAAAACGGCGAGCAAGTTGCTTTCCGAGTGGGTGAGCAGTACAAAATTACCCCCGAAATGATTCAAGATCCAAGTTACCAACAAGCCTGGGCGAAATGGGAAAAGCATTCACCGAAAGAACTTACCCAAACCCAGGCGAGTAAGAGTCAGGTATATGGCTTATTCATGGAGCCACTAGGGGATTATGTCAATGGCAAAATTATTCCATTCCCAGCCATCCAAAAACAAACTCTCACCCCGATAAATATCAGCCCCGACTCCAAAGATGGACTTGGAGTCGCACTCAGTCTTGCCACTGCACTCGCAAAAGAACAAGGGAAGCTGCAAAACGATTACCAAGTTTCAGTCAATAATAATCCAGAAGCCCCCGCCGGACAGTATGGAGTAGAGAACCATGTCCAAAAACCTGAAGGAGTAGCATACGCATCCGCCGAACACGCATTTAATCACCAAAAGCAGTTGCATCCATCAGCTGATGAATACAAGCTAATGGTAGAAGTACTTCAAGCTAAACTCGAACAACATCCCCGACTAACTGAGGCGATCGCCAAACGCGGAGGAAGTGAGTGGCTAGAAAACTGTACGGCAATTGCTACAACGGGGGGAACCCTTACAACGCACTGCCTCACCAACATAACTAACGCCCAGGATAAACAGTGGGAGGGTAAGGGTAAAGAATCCGCATTTATTCAAGCCCTCAGCGAAGCATATATCAATGTAGTTGAAAAGTCACAACAAACTACAGTGCAAACCCAGCAGGAAAAGTCCGAACAGACTGATCGGCCGCTGACAAATCCACTATCCCAACTCGAACCGATAAACGCCGCCGTCGCTGAACACATGAAAAAAGATATTGCGATGGCACAAATAGCTACCCAGTTTATCGGTAAATCAGCTGCGCCCCCTGAAACACCTTCAAGCACCCGTAATTACGAGCAAGCATGGGGAGAACGCGCCAACACAGGAAATTACTCAAAAGACGACATCATTATGGTATCCGGGTCTGGCCTGTGGCGCGGAGTGACAAGCAAGCAAATTGCCCAAACTTTTGAAAATCACTACAAACCGTTACTTAATAAAGCCATAGAAGCCAAAAGCTCTTTCATAGTCGGAAACGCACAAGGAACTGATCAATTAGTTCAAAATTATCTTCAAGAAAAAGGGTACAAGGTAGAAAAAACTTCCCAAGGATACGCTGTATTTAATTCTGTAGAAAATATCAAAATTAATACCAACACTATTTCTTCTAATACACAAATATTACATAACTCGTTTATTGCTAAAGACAAGAGCATTTTCCCTCCACAACAAAGTCAACAACCAAATATTGACCAAGCACTCGCATCACTTTCTCAACCAAGAATACAGCAGGTTGGAGCAATGGATAACATTATCGAGCGGATGAAAGCTAATACAGTGCAAAATCTTCAAGACTGGTATGTAGCAGCTGAAAAGCTCGGTAAATCAGAAACATATCTCAATAGAATTCAGGAGGTAACTGATTTATACATCAAAGAAAATATCAGTCTTGAGAACACTTTTAAAGCAATGGAGCGAGATATTAAGGAGCTAGAAAAAATTAATGAAATGACAAGTCTTGCCCAAAATATAGTTAAAGTTATTGGACAGGAAGATATCAATGGCATTATGTCAGTACAAACAGAAAAATACCAAATTGCTACAAAATCCCAAGACAAAATTTACTTAGTTAAAGATAAAAATGACAACATATTATTATATGTCAAAGAAGGAAAAACCCAAGTAAGTAACATCAATGATGAAACATTACAGGATTTTCAACTCATGAATTCTCGTATCGATAAGGCTCTCAAAGATGTCAAAAAAGATTTAGTGGAGAGGTAATTTTAGTATGAAACAACTAATCGAACTTCCAGTAGAAGGTTTAACTCCAGCGATGCAAGTCAGTCTCCTCAGAGAATTGATCAAACAGCTTAACATCCCTGATGATAAATTTGAAGAATCTGCAAAAAAGCCTCCAACTGCTGAGGAACGAAAAGAGGCTGTGCTAAGGTTGAATTCGGAAATTAACAGAATCAGTGAAATAGTGCAAGATGAAGCAAAAGCAAACTCTACAGAACTTGAACCTATCACTTTTGTTAATCAAGAGTCATCTTCACAAGCCGAAGCAAGCCAGTTTATAGGAACGACAATTGAACCAGAGGTTCTAAAAAAACCCACAAATAAAAATGACGACAATAATGGCAACCCAGTAGAAGAGAGTCCAGAAGATAGAGTACAATCTCTTACCGCCGATTCCCAAATTAAACAGTTTGTTATTCCTGTAATTTTAGACCGCTTAGATATATCTGGAAAATCAGATAAAGAGACACAAGGTATCATTTATAAAGGTGAAGCATATACTGCAAGTCTAAAATTAGAAGAAGATTCGCAAACTCTTAGCCTTGATAGAAATTTGCCTGATTCAGAACAAAGTCGAGAAGCACTCTTGGCATCTCGCGACAATAACTCAGAAGAGTACTCTATCACCGTTAATAATCTCACCAAAGAGGAATTTGAACGTTTCAAGACTCTGTTCAATGAGCAACAAGCACGCCGTGAACAGAGTCAACAACAATTCAAAAACCAGGATTCTGCTAAAGAACTAGATTAAATCAACCCAAACCACACACCATACATAAAAGCTATAAATCCAAAAATCAGCTTTTTATTAAAACTCAGTGGAGTCTTGGGACAAATAACAACCGCAACAGCAAAATAGTAAAAAGACGCTGTAAAGTCAAACAAACTCGTCGGGTTAACAGGCAATCTGCCTAACCCGACCAAACATAGCATTCCTATCAAAGACCAAACAACAATCTTTTCTATCCATCCTAAAAGTTTATCGCTATTCATAAAAAATTATCTATTCCTCCATCAATTCGCTGATAACTATCAAAACCAGTACTGATAAATAAAATCATCTAGTAAACAGATTGCTTAATGAAAACTACATAAACCACCCAATTACTTTGTAAAGTTTTTACAAAAAATAATAAAATTTTTAAATAAGATAATTATTTTATAGTAATTGTAAAGATTAAAAAATCTAAAAAAACTAAGTGTTATAAGTATTATTATCAGGGACAACACCAAACCAAAAAAGCATATAATATGAAACCTATTAATGTTGTCATCATTGAAAATGAGAACATATCTAGGATTGGCGCGGCAGCAATATTATCTGAAACTGGTGCAATCCAAGTATGTGGCGTTGCCAAATACGGAAAACAAGGAATAGAAATTGTTGACAAAGAAAAGCCAGATATCGTAATTATAAATATTGATTTACCGGATATCGATGGCATTGATGTAATAAGCACAATTAAATCCAAACACGCATCAATTAGAATTGTGGTTATGACTGCAAATAGCAGCCGAGATACCATTAACGCGGCAGTTAGTAATGGCGCAGACTGCTACTACTGTAAAAATAGCCTTAGAGAAGAAGTAGGAGAAAGATTCATTGAGGCAGTAATGGCTGCGTACAATAATGAATCATGGATTGACCCAACTATTAATCGTATTCTGATTGATAGTCTCAGGTCAAATGACACACCCGATAGAAATGCACTAGATTTGTTAAGTGATTTCTCTAATAAAGAAATCACAGTTCTTCAATTAGCTGCCGGAGGCATGAAAAATAATGAAATTGCCAATGTAATGTATGTTTCCGAAGGTACAGTAAGGTCATATCTACATAATTCATTTATCAAGCTAGGAGTCAAAGATAGGTTAAACGCTATCCGCGAAGCAATCCGCCTGGGAATCCTCAGCTTTACAGACATGAAAATCGAAGAAGTTACTCAAGAAACCCACACAAGAGTCAAAAACAACCAAAATAGTCAAAAAGATACAACTAAAACGAGTAATAAGGGATACAAAGGCTGGGTTGCCTAGAAAATTAATCAACTGCAATTATGCAGCCACCTGAATACTTTTTATGCTGGCGGCAAGTTTTAATGATAGCGGCGTTTTTCACATAAATACTACGCGCTACCTTACCTTCATTGGATTTAGCCCAATCCAGAAGCTTTTTATCTTCGGGTTGTAAGATAGCAGATCCAGAAGCCGCCTGCTGCTGAAAAGTTACACTTCCAGCAATGGTCTTGTGTGTAAAAACACCAATTGCAGTCCCTAAAGCTAGTACAAAACCCAATACCCCTGCCACTTGTGCCAATCGCCAATTACTTACACCCAAGTGAGGCAAAACCCCACCAGCTTGCTTAGTCATCTTAACTAAATCCTTCGCCGCTTCTGCGATCGCACTCTTTTGTTGTTGTATTGCTACTTTAGAAGCACTATTAAGCTTATCGTCTACCATGTCAGTCCAACCCACCACAAGGGAGTCAAGCCTACCTGGTAGTTGCTGCAACGCAAACTGAGTTGTACCCAGTTCCGCATATAGATTAAACAAGGGGTCATCAGGCCGAATACCCAATTTAAGTATCCAATCAGTAACCTCTGCTTTTTTTTCTTCAGAATATTCTGCAACAACTTTTTCAACAACTTTTGCAATATTGGTCATAGGTTGTTTAAATAGTCAATTTGAAATCTCACTGTTAATTTGGTAAAGCAAATAATTACCATTTCTCAGATTCAACATCTTCAGTTACATCAAAATTGGAAGGATTTTGTTGATTTGCACCTACAGAAGCTAGTTCTGTAAAGTTCTTACTCAACCCTAGATAATTAGAAGCTATTCCATTAGAAACAATAGAGTTATGAAAATTCTCCATCCAGTTGAATACTATCGAACGCTGGATAGTATTAAGAGGAGAGTTAGTTTCAATCAGTTGAGTATAAGGTAAACTAGCATCCTCAAGCAACTGGTAAAAGTCATTATGCAATCCACCTAAAACTAGTTCCAAGCCGTTTAATTTTTTAATATCAGCTTTGAATTGACTCCCCTCATAGTGTCTAAATTGCTTGCCAAAGTAATGATTTTGGATAACAACATAATCAACCTGACTACCAAAATGCTGATATAAATCCTGAAGATAATCTTCAACACAGTCTTTACGGTGTGATATCGGGTGCAAGAAAGTAACACGATATCCCAGACAATTAAGATTTTCTATCAGTGAAACATCCCTCTCAAAAAACTTGAATTCTCGGAGGTTTTGACCTGGCATATCAGTCAAAATCACTTCAATGTTCGGAAACATTTCTAAGTCGAGTAATAACCTATCAGAATCACCTCTAGAGAATCCCAAATGGTTTATCTCAAAGCGTTGTGTTTGATACATCGATAGCTTATTCCGATGTCCGTGGTAGAAAACACGCACATTGAGTTTATTTTTCAAGTACAACTCTAGCAATAGCCTAGAAGCTGTAGACTTACCTACACGAGCATCACCCGATGTAATCACAAAACGCTTTCTAAACATAATAAACTAAGCAAACTACTAAATTAAGCAGCTATATTTTCTTGTAAATTTGAATCTTGATTTCTAGCTTTTTCTTTTTCTTCATTTTCTCTAAGCTCTTTAGACTTTTCAACAACTGCTGGATAGTAACAATCATCTGGTTGTATATCAAAGCCAAATAAATTAAATGCTGGCTTAATTTGCGCTTCAAACTCAGCAAGCCAAGATTTAATTCTTGACTTAATCACAATATTTGTTTCTTTATGAGTCTGACCTTCATTAAATGTCAGAGCATGGCGGTCAATAAAGTCGTAGGATTTGTAGAATAAATCTGGCATCACAAGTTCTACCAGACCTTCTGCAAGCATATTTTGACGCAGAGAAGAGTCATTATATCGCTCAAATTTTTCTTCTTCACCATGAAATAAGTTCTTGACAACAACATAATCTACTTGATCTTTACAAAGTTCACGCAGTTTTTCTAAAACATTTATGGAATCAAGAACTCTACTAATCACTGAAACCATTGTAACTTGGCAATTAATATCGGTTTTAAGCACTTCAAAAAATGATAACTCTTTGACATAACTTTCAAAAAAACCTCCAGATTGTGCTGGCAAGTCTAATAGTGTAATAGGATAATCACTCTCATCTAAATTAATTAATAAATCGTCAGCACCACCTCTATGGAAAATATCAATGTAACGTATTATCGGTCGGTAGTCTTTTTTGAAATATCTTTCTAATTGAGGATTTCTTAAGTCAGCTTCATAAGTAACACAGGGTAAATTTTTATTAATATAAAGTTGGAATAGCGCTCGTGCAAAGGTGCTTTTTCCCACGCCACCTTTATCACCTGTAACAATTATTAGCCGCTTTTTAGGTTTACTATCAGTGTTTAACGAAATATTATTATTGGTTGTATTATCATCAGACATGACTGTTTTACCCTTATTACTTCTATTTTTAGACATAACAATCCTCTACGAAGCAAATACACTTTGTTGATATAAATCGAAACTTTTAAACATTATCTTCTTCAAGATAATTCATTTATAATACTTGATAAGTATTTGACATAAGCAACATTTAATGATAAAATTAGTTGATTATACAGGTTCCCAGCAAACCACTTAAAATGACTGCATCTCTCCATCAATCCTCCCAGAATAACTAATTAGAATTCCAAAAATATCAATGCCTGGATCAATTTTAAAATGCTCATATAGTTGTCCTTAAAATTAGCTATATGAGGAAACCGATGAATACCCATTATTCAATGAAACCTGACTACTCTGTTTTACATAGATTGCTTTTAGTATGTAACCTCTAGCTCAAAAAGCCAATCAACAAACCTTCAATATTTAATCAACATCTGTTGATATATAAATTAGTAACAAATTTCATATAGTTTGCTTTAAACAGGTGTACTCGTATATTTATTTAATAAGCTTTATATGTTTATATAAACTAGTTTTTAATATCTTTATAATTTGAGTTAAATCCTTATTAAAAGAAAGCTAGATTGCTGGATTGTACCTGATTCACACGATTTAGTTACCTGAATATTGTGAGCAGCAGATGGGCTAGCAAGCAAAGTTAAAAAAGTTGTTCAAATCAGTGTATTTTTGTATTTTAAACCGCGTCTACCTTGAAAACCGTAGTTTTTTTGGAATTAGGGTAAAGCCCAGAACTCAAGCCACGACCGAATAATATACTTTCCTTAAAAACTCTAGGTTTCAAAATGGACGAGGTTTATCTGGGGAAACATCAGATTTTGCTTTAAACATTGACATTAAATAACTCGCTACGGCTGTTGATTTGAGTCGCCGTACCGTAAAGGGAATTCAGCAAAATATTGTCTTTTCGCTGGTAAGAAAAGCACTGTTTTTACTTTTGGGGACATTCGGGTTTGTCGGGTTAGCAGTTGCAGTTTTAGCTGATACCGGAAGTTCCTTGTTGGTAACGGCGAATGGAATGCGGCTGTTTAGAGCTAAACTGTCTCAATAAACTACGCTTTGTGAATACCTGGTAAAAAATCGCTGTTCAAAATTAGTAATGGTGATATAGTTACTCCAATCGGTTCTGATGGGTAGCAGCCATTGGACGCAAGGGGGAAAGTCCGGTGTAAATCCGGCGCTGTCCCGCAACTGTGAACCAAAATTAGGTGAGTCAGGATGCCCGCCGGTTAGAATCAACTCGTTTACATAAATCTGCGAGGTACAGATTATGAACAGAAAAAAACAGGCGTTAGTCAGTCTAACCCTGATGGCAGTTATCAGTTTTTATCTAGTAGTTGGTTTACCCAAACCCGCCTACGCCATGCACATTATGGAAGGTTTTTTACCTGTGCAGTGGGCAATTTTTTGGTGGATTGTGGCATTACCATTTTTTCTACTAGGATTGCGTAGTCTAACTCGCATTACCCAAGCTAACCCGGAATTGAAACTACTGCTGGGCTTGGCTGGTGCCTTTACTTTCGTGCTGTCAGCGTTGAAAATCCCTTCTGTAACAGGTAGCTGTTCTCACCCAACAGGGACGGGATTAGGTGCGGTGCTATTTGGGCCACTCACCATGACGGTTTTGGGTAGCTTAGTATTGTTGTTTCAAGCTTTGTTACTGGCGCATGGTGGCTTGACAACGCTGGGGGCAAATGCTTTTTCGATGGCGATCGCAGGGCCATTTGCGGCTTACTGGATATATAATCTGACAATAAAGTTGGGTGGTAAACAAAAAATCGCCATTTTTCTAGCAGCTGCGATCGCAGATTTACTCACCTACATTATCACTTCTATCCAACTCGCCCTAGCTTTTCCTGCACCTGTTGGCGGGTTTATTGCTTCATTTACCAAGTTCGCCGGAATTTTTGCTATAACTCAAGTCCCCTTAGCAATTAGTGAAGGATTGCTAACTGTATTGGTGTGGAACTGGCTGCAATCTTATAATCCTCAAGAATTAGAATTGCTGAAATTAATCAAACGGGAACCCCAAGGAAATGAGTCAATCTAAAAAAGGGTTGAGTAACTGGCTGTTGGTAGTAGCTGTATTAGCCTTAGCAGTTGCACCGTTAATATTTGTGCGCGATGGTGAATTTGCTGGTTCCGATGACAAAGCAGAAAAAGCTATTACTGAAATACAACCTGGATATAAACCCTGGTTCAAATCATTTTTTGAACCGGCTAGTGGTGAAATAGAAAGTTTATTATTTGCTTCGCAAGCAGCTTTGGGTGCTGGAGTAGTCGGTTATGCAATTGGGTTGTATAAAGGACGTTCTCAACAACAAAAACGTGAAGAATGAGCCTGCAAATAGACACTTTAGCTTATACCAATCGACTCCGAAGATTGCCACCAGAACATAAACTAATTTTTGCATTTACTACTCTTGCTATTTCCCTTGCTGCCCATCCGCTAGTGCAAATTTTAATAGCGCTTTGGATGGGTATTTGGACAGTTATTTATGCAAGAATTCCGGCTGGTGTTTATTTTCGGTTATTAATGTTCACCATAGTTTTTTGTTTGACAAGTTTACCAGCCTTGATGGTGAATGGAATTGCGATTAATGATTTGCCAAGGGTACAATCAGACTCATGGTATGGACTAACTTTCGGACACTTCTATCTTTATATCAGCCATATTGGAACTATCCAAGCATTGAGAATTTTAACTAGAGCATTAGCCTCTGTTTCTTGCTTATATTTTCTCATGCTAACTGTCCCTTTCACGGAAATCTTACAAACTCTGCGTTACTTAGGATTTCCAGTGCTTTTAACCGATTTATTATTATTAATGTATCGGTTTATTTTCATCCTGCTGAATACAGCTAATGAATTGTGGACAGCACAAAATTCCCGTGGTGGCTACCGCACTCTTGCTAGTGGGATGAAAAGTTTAGCACTACTAATCGGACAACTATTACAGCGAACCTTACAAAAATATAGTCAGTTCTCTCTTGGACTACAATCACGGGGTTTTGTAAGTGAATTTCGAGTTTGGCATCCTCGTCGCTATCGTCCTCAAGTACGATATATCATCGAAGCGATTTGCGGTTGTATAGGATTAATAGGATTAGAGTTTTGGCGAAATGCAGGAATATTTACTAGAATTTGAACAAGTATATTACACCTATTCAGGCGCACAGGAATCAGCTTTGAATGGTCTAACACTGAAGATTCCATCTGGTAAAAAGTGTGCATTAATTGGTCAGAATGGTTGTGGTAAAACGACACTGTTTCTCTTAGCAAATGGTCTATATAAACCTGATTCTGGAGTTGTCCGTTGGCGTGGTGAACCATTAAGTTATAATCGTAATTATCTGGCTAAATTACGGCAAAAAGTTGGACTAGTATTTCAAGATCCAGAACAACAATTAGTAGCTTCTACTGTTGAAGAAGATATATCTTATGGTTTATGTAATTTAGGTTTACCAGAACCAGAAATTAAAGTCCGAGTAGAACAAGCATTAGTTGAATTTGAACTGACTGCTTTAGCAGAAAGACCAGTGCATCATCTGAGTTTAGGACAAAAAAAGCGAGTTTCTATAGCAGATGTGATGGTGTTGCAACCGGAATTGTTAGTGTTAGATGAGCCAACTGCATATTTAGATATAAAACATACTCGTAACTTGATAGCAACCATGAAAAAAATTCATGGAGATAAAACCACTTTATTAATGGCAACCCATGATTTAGATTTAGTTTATCGGTGGGCAGATTGGGTTTTTGTCATGGATAAAGGGCGGCTGATGCTAGAAGGTAAACCACAAGATGTATTTAGCCAACGTACACTTTTATCAGAGTTAGAGTTGGGCGTACCATTGATATATGAGATGCTATTTGATGGGCTATTTGCTGAGGAGGGAGTAGTTATAGAACGAGTGCGACAACGAATATTAGAGCTATTTCGTAATTTTTTCTGACTGTACAGTTAGAGAATCTCAATAAATTAGGAACAATGCTTTTATAAACAATCCAAAAATTTAATCATTTCATACAATGAATGATGAGTGTACACAGTGTTATTGTTTGCGATTCGCCACAAAACTTGTGCAGAGTTTGATATAACTTCTACTGAGATTTGTGTTTGCGTCGTATCTTCTACAGTAAAAGACTTTGCACTTCGAGTAACCAAGAATCCCACTCTTTGTAAAGCACGAATAGTCCATACAGTTGCAATTCCCTCACCTATCACATTAATTTCTCCCTTATGGGACGTATGGAGATGAAATTCTCCAGAAGCAACATTGAACTCCACACCTTCACTCTTAAAAGTATCAGCAAATGCACCACTCAACACTAAATCTTCTGGTGCACCAACGTGTAAAATTCCACTAGTTGATAATAGCCAAATTTTATCAGCAAGACGCAAAGCTAAATTTAAATCGTGAGTTGAAAGGAGAATAGCCTGATTAGTTTCCCGTGCTAACTGACGCAACAACTGCATAATTTCCACCCGTCGCGGTAAATCTAGAAATACTGTTGGCTCATCAAGTAACATAACAATAGGCGACTGAGCCAACGCACGCGCAATCATAATTTTTTGGCGTTCACCATCACTTAATTCGCTAACTTGGCGTTGTGCTAAGTGTACTGCTCCTACAGATTTTATTGCCCAATGTACTATTGCTTCATCTTCGGGTGTCAAATTTCCCCACCAATCAGTGTAAGGATATCGCCCCAGAGTTACCAAGGTGTAGGCTGATAGCATTCCGACATCAACTTTCTCGGTGAGTACCAAACTCAGGCGTTTGGCTAATTCTTGTGGTGCTAACTTGTAAATATTTTCTCCTAAGAGTCGCACTTCACCTGATATTGGGGGTTGCATTCCGGCGAGCGATCGCAGTAATGTAGATTTACCCGCACCATTAGGGCCAAGTAAGCATACAAGTTCCCCAGCTTGCAGAGATACCGAAATATCCGATGCAACACACCGAACAGTTTTTCGGGATGTTTTATAACCAATAGTCAAATTGTGAGTAGTTAAAATTGCATCATTCATGACGGAAAAGATTTTTGGGAATTACGCCGCAGAATTACCCAAGTCACAACAGGAGTTCCAATTAAAGCGGTGACAGCATTTAAAGGTAAAACCATCTGACTTACCGCAAGTTGAGAAAACAAATCTGCAAACAATGCTAAGATTGCACCCATCATTGTTACACTAGGGATTAATATTCGATGGTCGGAAGTATTGAACAGACTACGACATAAATGGGGAATAGCCACACCTAGAAACGCTATAGGACCACAAAAAGCGGTAATTGCTCCAGCTAATATAGATGCACTAGTAATAATTGAAAATCTAGTTTTTTGCATAGTTAAACCTAGACTACGTGCATAAGATTCACCGAGCAAAAGTGCATTCAAAGATTTTGATTGCAACACTGCTCCTAATAAACTCAAAATTATCACAGGAATTAAAACAACTAACTGTCTCCAAGTCACCCCAGCAAAACTACCAAAAGTCCACATAATATAACTTTGGATACGTTCTTTTGAGCTAAACTGCAACAAAATACTAACAATTGCACTAGTAGCATAACCAAACAATAAACCTAAAATTAATAGTGTCATCGTATCTTGCACTCGGCGATAAACAACTAACATCATCCCTAAAACCGATGCTGCGCCGAGACTTGCGGCTATGACTAAACCAAAATCACTAATTATCCCCAAATCTACTAATAATGTTGGTGTTGTAGCACTTGCTGTCAGCACAACTAACGCTACACCTAAACTTGCACCAGAACTAATTCCCAATACAAAAGGCCCCGCTAAAGGGTTTTTAAATAGGGTTTGCATTTGTAACCCACTCACACCTAAAGCCGCACCTGCTAAAGTTGCAGTTAAAGCTTTAGGTAGGCGAAATTTGAGAATAATATGAGTCCATGTTACCTTCTCTGGTTCAAGTCCTAGCAAAATTTTTATTACTTCATTAAGAGGAATATCAACTGAACCTAAAGCCAAGTCTAATAAAAAAGCCAAGATTAAACTTATAAGTATAATTAAGAAAATAATGGTTTTAAAAACCGGAGATTTTTGGGTTAATAAGGTAAGTTTCAATTTATATTTTTCGTTTAACATTATTAATTAAGTTTGTGATAATAAAATAGTTTATGGTTAGGTAATATCTCTGGATGCAGTATTTTAATCAAATCAGATAAAACCATATCTGGGTTACTAATTCCGCTTTCCCAGTAATCATTACCTCCACTTTCATTCACACGGGCATTATTATTGTAAAGATTGCCTGTTTTCACAGCCTTAAAATCAGCATAGCGATTATCTTCTGCGACTAAATCCTTTAATTTCTTCCAAGATTGACTAAAATTCAACCAGTAGTCAGAATTGGCTGCACGTTCCAAAACAACTTCAAAAGATAAAGGTAAACTACCAGAGGATTTATCATCACTCCAGAGATAATTTGCTCCTGCGTCAGCCAGATATTTAGCTACGTAACTTTTACCCCCAGGCATATACCAAGTTCCTTTAAAATTGAACCCAACAAATATAGCTGGACGATTTTTTACAGCTTTAGCTTTTTGAGCTACTCGTTCATATTTATTAGCAATTTCACTAAATATTTTTTCTGCTAGCTCGTCTTTATTAAAAAACGAAGCAGTAAATTTTAACCATTCGCTTTTTCCCAGTGGCGTGTCTTCCATATATTCAGAATTTATCCCCACTTTCAAACCCGCCTCTGTAAGTTTAGTATAACTATCAGTTTGGGAATTTCCAGTACCAAAAGTTGTTACCAAGTCAGGATTTAATTCTAGTACTTTCTCTATATCCACATTGGAATTATCACCTACCTGTGCTAATTTCCCGGCTTTGATTCTCTCGACTACATCAGGAGTATTGACTTGTTTACTATTACTAATACCAATCAGTTTCTCAACTACACCTAATTTCGCTAGGTGAGGTAAATGAGTAGTAGATAGAGAGACTATGGAATTAATGGGAACTGTAATTACCCGTGCTTGATTAAATTCTTTTGGTGTGGGAGTTCCACATTGGACTAAAACATATTGAAACTTTGTGTTGGCATTCTGCCAAGGATTTTTTATAGTGACAATTTTGTAGTGTTTATGATACTCTACTGCGAAGCCTGTTGCATGAGTAATCTTAATTTTATTAGGGAAGTAATCAGTATTGGGGTCATATTTTTGAATACAGCCGTTATTATTGGTATTTGTATATGTGTTAATTGCTGTACTATGGCAAGCAATAATTAAAGTGGCAATTAAGAAAAATTGGCATAAAAAAATAATGGGTTTTAAGTGATGATATTTTACCAATTTCATGGGGTTTGAGTAAATAGAATTTTTCTCACGCAGAGAGGCGCAGAGAGTGACAGAAGAGAAAAGAAAATGAACTAAATAAAATCTGTTTTATGTCTTCGCGTGAGATTCTTAAAAATAGAAGTTATACGGAATTTGGTGGATAGCAATGTTCAATAACTTTGTTACCTTTTACCAAATGTTCATTCACAATAGTTTCCGCTATATTTGAGTTAACGCGAGTGTACCAAGTCCTATCATCAGAATAAAATACTACTGGCCCTTGTTGGCAAACTTCCAAACAGCCAGATGTTCTTACTTCTATGTCTAAACCTGCATTTTCAACTGCGGATTTTAAAGCATCAAATGTGGGTTGCCATTTGCGTGAAGGAAGACAGCGAGTAGAGGTACAAACTGAGATATAAGAATGTTTGAGGGGGTTTTTAGTAAACGGTATAGGCTGGTTTCCCAATACATAAATATCTCGTAGTTCCTCATAAAAAGCTAACTTTGATAAATTCGGCTTACCTTCTGGTAATAAATTCTCACCTTCTACATACGGATTTGGCAAGAAAATAGTCATGAGGTTTTCATCTGCACCATTCCAAAAATCTATTCCCCAACTTCTAGGGATACCTTCTGCATTAAACCGTCGATAAAATGCAGCACGATTTACTTGACGTTGTTGCCTTAATTCCAAAGGAGTCTTACAATGAGGGCCACCTAAATTTGCCTCTATACATAGATGCAAATGCCAGCCTTCTGTGACTACTGTGAGATATCCATCATAGAGAATACAAATTTTGGGTGGAGCATTAAATTCTAATTCTAATACACCTCCTTGAACAATATGTCCTACCCCTACCTGCTGCCAATTTTGCTGAAATAAAGTGTAAAGTAGCGACGACAAAACATCGGTACTAGAATCAAAATATTCATATTCAATAGACCCCCCCGTAGATAAAGCCTCAATCACAACCTTATTTACTGGAGTTACCCAACAATTAAATTCAGTCATTCAAAACTCCTCTCTGCGTGAAAAAACTCTTGACTTCAAAACGTAGAACTCAACCCAACTTGAAAAACCCTCCCCCCATCAGGATAACCAGGAAATAATTGGTATCTCTGGTTAAAGATATTATCCAGACTGCCTGTTAATATTAAGTTATCACTGAGAGAAACCCGCATTTTGAAATCAAAAGTAGTATAACCAGACAAAAATTCTGTATTAGTATTGTTTATGGGATATGCACCCAAAGAATGCATCAGTATTCCAGCATATAAACCTTGAGAAGTTTCATAAGAAAGTCCTGCATTTAAACTATCTGCACCTGCGAATCGTAATTCTTTATCAACTTCAACAGAATTTGTACTTTTCAAAATCCGGGGATCATTTGCTGTATAACTAACAAAAGCGTAGATATTCTTCGCTAGCTGCAAATTTAAAACCGCTTCGATTCCCGTAGTCCGAACCTTACCAATATTTTCGTAAGTAGCTACCGGAACAGCAAAGTTATAGGCGATTAAATCTGATATTGTATTGTTAAAATAGGTCAAGCGCAATAAACCAAAATTGCCTAGCTTCTGGTCAATTCCAATATCATAACTATCGCCTTTCTCTGGACGAAGATTAGGATTACCAACGTAACTACCACCATTGGCATATAAGCTGAAAAGATTCGGCGCACGGAAATTCTTGATATAATTAGCTCTGAGAGTGGTAGTATCTGTAAGTGCAAATTTTGCTCCTACACTCGGTGATGTAAAAGAGCCATTTGTCAAGCTGCTAAAATCTTGGCGTAAACCTAAGTTGGCAGTGAAACCAGGGGTAAAGTTAATTTCATATCTAGCAAATAGCGCCCCTTGACTAATACTATCGTCGTAAGTGACTGTTTTTGTATTAGCAGAAAAGTCGAATGTACTATTAGTAGCTGATACATTGCGATAATCAAAGCCATAAACTAAGGTTTGATTATGAGCAAATTTCCAACTGTGTTGTGTTTGCAATCCATAAGAAGTCTGCCCATTATCATACCGTGCTTGGGATGAATTGCGACTATCATAACGAGTGTTAAGGAAATCTGCGTAAACTCTTGCTGTTAGTAGTGAATCATCCCCACCTCCTAATTTTGAGTTCCAGGTTAAATCGGTGAGAACTTGGTCTGTGTATTTGCGATCGCTATCAGTCAATGAGTTAAAATAACCTTGACCATACAATGGTTCAGGAATGGGGACTCCTCCTGGAACTCCTTGGTCTTTACCTAAATATAGAGTTGACAAGGTTAGGGTGTTACGCTTTCCTAAATCCGCCTCTAGCTTGACATTAAAGTTATTGTAGAGAACATCATTATTTTCCCTAGTTCCCTTGAAATTAGCTTCTGGGATAGAAAAAGGATAGTTATTTTCGGCTTCGGTACGGTTGTAACCTACAACCCAACCAATATTGCCGACTTTCCCACTATTACTGATAGTCTGCTGATTTAACCCATACGCGCCAAGGGTGACTCCCGCTTGTGTCGTCACTTTTTCTGTGGGACGACGAGTGATGATGTTAATCACTCCCCCAATTGCATCGGAACCATAAAGAGTAGAACCACCACCTGGTAACACTTCGACTCTTTCAACGATATTGGTAGTAAATTCTGAAAGGTCAAAACCACCAGAACCTAAATCGTTAATTGGTCTACCATCAAGCAAAATTAAGACTTGTGCAGAGTTAGAACCTCGGATAAATTGACCGCTTAAGGCATTCACTTCTGTGCCAACTGTACCATCAGGTAAGATACCTGTCAGAAATTTTAGTGCTTCTCTGACAGTTCTAGCACCCTGCGCTTCCATTTCTTCACCCGTAATCACATAAACTGGACGGGTGGAATCTTTCACTGTCCCCTCGCGGCGAAAGGGTGAGTAAACGGGTTCATTCAATAGCTTGTCGATGACTGTTAATTCAATATCTGGTTCTTCCGTGGATGCTGGAGTATTTTCAGGTGTTACTTGTGCAACTGGTTGTAAGTCTCTTGCAGTACCTTCATACTTGGGAAACTCAGATATTTGTGGAACTTGATTAGCGATGGCTATGTATCCCCCACATACCATCGCATAGATTGTGGTAAAAACGAAGATTTTTGAGAAAAATTCACAATAAGTAACGACACGGGAAGTGGACATGAAACTCCTCGTTTTCAGTAAAAACAGGTATTTATTTGTGCTATGAGTTTTTGGGATTTAGGTTTTAACTAGCTTGCTGCAATGCATTACTAAACCTAAATCATGGTGGATACTATTTGGATAGCAAAAAATACTTTGTGGTATTCCTTATGGATACCCAAATTACTATAGAACAACCCAAAATTGAGTATCGTTACCAACAGCGAAGCGAATTAGTAAAACTTGCAGAGGGTACTGTCTTAAAACAGTATCTATACCCATGAAATTTATTAATCAAATGTATCATCTGTGCCTCGCAGATAAATGTTTTGTGTCTAGAGTGAGTCGGCGGGCATTCTGACTTTGAGACACGTTCTATTCGTCTCATTACAGCTGCGGGACAGCGCCGGATTTACACCGAACTTTCCCCCTTGCGCCTGATGGCTGCTCACCATCAGAACCGACAGTTATGTGTCACATTACCATAGTTATTGTGTATATGTAAATTCAGTCGATAACAATTTTGATTCTCTATATCACTGACTAGATATGAAATTAGACTTGTGCTACAGATAACACGCATAAAGTAAATCCCCTAACTGATAGTAAAGGGGACTTTGCGGACATTGTAGATTTAATTTCGTCAGGTGTATTACATTCCTAACGTATTTTTGGGGAGGTTATAAAACAGAGTTTTGCATTTACTTTAATCTACATTCCTTAAGGTAACTGAGTTAATTTTGGTTGGTCTAAATATTTATATACCAACTGAGAAACTTGACGAACAAAATCCCTACCTTTAGTGTCATTGTAAGGTCTTCTCACAAAAATCCCTGCTAAGTAACGCTTGCCATTAGGCATCTCAATAATACCTGCATCCCCAATAACAAACCCAATATCACCTGTTTTATGAGCAATTATTGCTCCCGAACCCAAACCGGCTGCCAGCAACTTTTTGTTATGGCAATGATTTAAAATGTCTAATGCCTGGGAGCGACTCGCATCTGAAATTAACTTATGATACTAAATCAATGCTGATAATTTTACTAAGTCGGCGGGACTGGTGGTATTAGTTCCCTTAAAATCTCCCAATAAATGACGAATTACAGTATTTTTCAATCCCCAACTGTGAAACCGTTGATTTAATTTTACCTTACCACCCAAACGGTCAATAATCATGTTTGTGGCGGTATTATCGCTGATGCTAATCATTTTGTTTATGGTTTGCAGCACAGTCAACTTGGTTCCCACATGTTGATACTGCAAGTCTCCAGAGCCACTTGCAACCAAGTCTCGCCGCATTACCAGAGTGTCATTTAGTTTGATATTACCCGCATCTATTCTCTCAAATAAAGCAATCAAAATTGGAAACTTAATCGTACTCGCGGCGGGAAATACTTTGTTGCCACTAATATCCAAATAGTTACCCGTCTCTAAATCCACAAAAAACATCCCTGGCTTGAGGAAACTGTAACGAGCCATCAATGCATTAATTTGAGATTTTAGTTGTAGTATTTCCTCACCTAAAGGAACTACTCCAGCAAACATAGAAGCATTGATTGGTTTAGTGAGTATATCTGGTGGATTCAGTTTATTAATAGTTGCAATATTTTGTAAAGGCGCTTTATTTTGGAATAAGAGAACTTGGCGTTTTTGCTGGAGATTAGGGGTAATGGAAATTGGTGTTTGGGAGGATTGTTCGTCAGCCTCTATTCCCCACTCCACAACTCCCGTCGCAGCTATCTTTTCAATTGATGATAATTTAACGACCCAATGAGAGTCAGAAGAGATTCTGACTATTACACTTTGCAAAGAGACAGTATAACCAGGTGCTAATTCAATTACGAGTCGGGTTGTCTGGGGGTCAAGCTGTGCTACCCGAATTTCTTGAATCTTTGAGCCAAAGTTTTGTTTGGTTGTCGGGTAGCTCAAAGTAGTTCCTGATAAGTCAATGACAAGCCTTTTAGGGTTATCAATTAAAAAAACTCTCGGTTGAATACCTGAGTCAGTGGTTAGGTCAAGCTGATTCTGATTGGGGTCAAAGTGCCAGGATTCTAATCGAGTTGCTCTTGCAGGAGAAGATAGCAGTAAAATACTAATTAAGCTCAACAATAACCAGCGTAATTTCATACAGTATAGTGAGGAGAATATTGAATTTACTTACAGAGATTTTCAGGGAAGTAAATCAGGTCAGAACTGATTGAAAATCATAAGCAAGAAAATATAAAATGTCAAGGATTTTAGATAGTAAATGAAAGCTGATACAGTGAATATTGATTCGGCTTTATGAAAGTCGGTATAATTAAATTTACACCCGTTAAAAAAAACGGGTGGACAAAGCTTTCACAAATTACTCTAGAAGCACCCAATAACTTAGTATTTTACTATTGAGTATTAGTTGATTGAGAATCATTCTGTGTCTTTTTATCTGTACAGGGTGTGATTTTCTCTGCTGGT
Organism: Nostoc sp. DedQUE04; assembly: GCF_034530995.1. Lineage (NCBI taxonomy): Bacteria > Bacillati > Cyanobacteriota > Cyanophyceae > Nostocales > Nostocaceae > Nostoc > Nostoc sp. DedQUE04. Next base: position 38,242 of record NZ_JAVRCA010000018.1, read on the forward strand.
GAAAGATACTCACCTTCAACTCCGATAGTGATTCCTCGCGTCTGACGTAGTGCATTTATAGCTCTTGGACAATCACAGCCAAATTTGGCGTTAGCGATAGCTTACCGAAGGTATCGCAGCATCACTTTCTTCATCTGTCATATTTAGTTCTATCACTTTTTGATTATCAGCCTGAAGATTATCGGCTTTTGCCATAAAAAGGCGGTTGAAAGTTGCCAGATGAGCATTTCCACTACAGTTTTGACGTTGACAATTTAAAGTGGCTGTATGAGCATTATTTGTCGAAACATTCTCAGGTGATTTTTGCTGATTGGGATTATCTGCTTTGGCGGATTTTTCTAAGAATAAATTCAGTAGCAACGAGCTAACAAATGTTGAGCTTGCAAATAATATTAGAGGTAGTTTTTTCACTACTTTCTCCATAATATGCTATTGGACTGCATAACCTTAACACCTGAAAATTTCAATGTCAGTCTATTTTTACCATCAAAATTAAATTTTAATTATTTTATCAATAAATATCAATATATCCAGCAGTAATCATGAGAAATTATTAATGATTTTTTACATTTAATCAAGAGCATTCATTAATTATAAATACATGGAAATTGGGTAAATAGATAAAATCTAATTACCCAGTATTGGGAACAATAATTTTGAAGTTTTTAAGATTGGGGTTTTTGAAGCTTGAACTTTGCTATGAAAGCTCTATAAATCGCAATTTACAGAAAGCTTTTTTTTTTAGATGAGTATCATTGTGTTTTTACTCCTATTGAGAGGGTGTGCTGAGGTTGGAATTCTGCCCATTCTTTGCATACAGTTTGGTAACATTGGGGTGGTGTGATTGGTAATTTAGTTAAATAGAAAAACCCAGCTTGATGACCGTACTCCAATAAAAATACAACATCTTTTTGGGGATTATACTTATCTACAGCTTCGATAATATGAGCATTCATGAAGTGTCTTTGTAACAGTACGGTATCGGGTGCTGCTAACCAAGCATTTAAGAAAGCTGCAAGATTTTTACGCCCGATAAAATGCGCTTTAAATGTTTCGCCAGCCATACTTAAATGCGGAGAATTGGTGCTGCAAATCACGACACCACGTTCTCCTCCTAAATAACCTATCCAAGCGTTGTAACCAATTGCTAATATATTGGTGGCGATAAAAGCTTGTTGCCAATCTTGGGTGTTTATTTCTGGGGTCATTTTAATTAAACTCCTTGTGATAACTGCCAGAGTTGGATGGAATAACATAAATGGCTCTCAAAAATTGCACGTGCTGCTAATCCCTCGACAACTAACTTTTCTAGCCAGCGCTTAAATGCCCAACGACCGAGTGAGTATAATGGTGGGAGTGCGATCGCCACAATATCAGCAATATATTTAACTGTAGTCAGCCCAAAAGTACGGAAGTTATCAACACACAAGTCAATCGTTGGTGCAACTTGAGTGGAGATGTCCTCAGTCTTAATTAACTTGAATCCAGTTTGTATCAACGCTGTTTGAAGCTCACTGGCGACATGACAATTAGAAAAAATACCTTCTCGGTATTCGGCATCAGAACGCATCATATCGGCAAGCAGCAAGTAGCCACCACTACTTAGTAAACGAGCCGCACCCTGAGCCAAATCGTCAACAGCAATATATTGACTGCTTTCGCTGAACAGAACTAAATCGTAGGAGTATGATTTGTGAAAATCTTCAAATCTCGTTAAGTAGAAAGGTACTTGAGAGTTGGTATTGTGAATAAATCTCTCTTGCTGGAGTGCGTCGGGTGCTAATCCCTCAACGCTGAAACCGCGTGAGCATAAATATGCCGCATTACCACCAATCCCGCAGCCTACGTCAAGCACAGTTTTTATACCTTCTGGGATAAAACTCAAAAGTTTGGCTGTATATGCAGCTTGCGCCGCACGCAGGCGAGTTAGAGTTAATTCTTCACCCACAGTAGGTAGTGGTTCCCAATACCCGTAATGGAGATAGTCGGAATTTGTAAGTCCCATGTAATAATCTATCGCTGCATTTTGGTAACGAGTTGCTTTGGGAATTTTGCTTGATTTTGGCTTGAGCATTCATCAATAAAGTAAGTTTTAGGGTATTAGGCTTGGATTAAATTCTGACCATCGCTTGCAAACTTGTTCGTAGCAATCGGGTGGAGTAATTTTTAGTTGATGTAAAAAATTCACCTCAATCTGAGGTTCAGCCTTTAGCACCAGAAGAATATCTTGGTGGGGATTGTATGTTGCGATCGCGGGTAAAATTGATGAAATCATGGATGAACAGATTGATTGTGATATAAATCCGCCATCCTGAAACGAACGCAAGTAAAACCTAATCAGATCGGAAGGAAGAAATTGCAGGGTGAAGGGAACTGTATCAAGACTTGTATTTGTCGGGTGAGCAACTTTAGTATCCACATCACAAATAACAACTCCCCGCCCAAATAATTGAAATCCTTTCCATCCTGTATAACCGATTACCAGTATATTGTTATGGATAAAGCTGTTTTGCCAGTAGCCGAAATTTCCTTGCCAAACACTATTGGATGGTCGCATTGACTTCCTCCCCCAACACTAATGACTCAATGCGAACCTGCTCAAGCTCCCGACCAATCAACACTAATCGCGTTTGACGGGGTTCGTGGGGTTGCCAAGTCCGATCGTAAAAATAGTCAAATCGATTGCCGACACCCTGTAGTACCAGACGCATGGCTTTGTTCGGAACTGCTACAAATCCCTTAATTCGATAAATTTCTTGCTGTTGCACCAATGTTTGCAAGCGTTTGACTAGAACAGTCGGCTCAAATGCTTGGTCTAGCAGTAGTTGTACTGCATTAATCCCTTCATCATGTTCGTGTTCTTCTTCAGTATCGTGGTGACTGGGACGACTTTCTAAGTTGTCTTCTACCGCAGCATTGAAACCAAGTAACAAATCGCCACTGATTTTACCATCCTGACAAGGAATGACTTTTACACCAGGCGATAAGTTCTGCTTTAGCCAATCCTGCACCCTAACTTGCGTTTGTTCGTCAACGCGATCGCTCTTAGTAAGCAACACTAAATCAGCACAAGCCAGTTGATCTTCAAACAGTTCCTCAATGGGTGTTTCGTGTTCTAGACTAGAGTCGGCTTGTCGCTGTGCTAAGAGGGCTGCTAAATCGCCTACATATTGATTAGTTGCCAACGCTTCACAGTCCACTACAGTAATTACGCTGTCAACTGTAGCGCCTGTGCGAATTTCGGGCCAGCGAAATGCTTGCACCAATGGTTTTGGGAGTGCTAGTCCAGAGGTTTCAATTAACATACAGTCAAGGTTGGCGCGTCGCTGAAGTAATTCTTGCATCGCGGGGAGGAATTCTTCTTGCACCGTACAGCACAGACAACCGTTGGTGAGTTCAACAATATTACTGTTGGAATCTTCTTCATCGTCACAAACTCGGCAATCACGCAAAAGTTCGCCATCAATTCCGATTTCTCCAAATTCATTCACCAAAACAGCAATGCGTCGTCCCTCATTGTTTTGCAGTAAATGGCGAATTAACGTCGTTTTGCCTGCGCCTAGAAATCCTGTAATTACTGTGACGGGAATTTTTTGCATATAAAGTGTGTCGTTTGTTGATTAATCTTGCGATGTGCAGAAAGAAGTTCTAACCGCAGATATCACCCAGTCAGCAGGTCTTAAAATCCAAATATTTATCACTAGCTGCGATCGCTACCGAACCAAGCTTGAGGAATTTTGGTTGGCAAAGTTTCTGTCCATCAATTCTGTGCGTGAGTTTGCCCGCACAGCGCGGAACATTCCAAATCGGCACAGCCCTGCACCAAACGCCAAACGCATCAGTAAAAGTGTCGGTACTTCCCGCACAGACTTGATGAAACCAGACAGCCCAAAACGCACCAATCCCTCTGGTCGAGCTATCCCTTGCCAAATCGAATCGAACCAAGAAGGAAGGGTTTCTTGCGTCCAGTCTGCCGTAATTACCTCCCCCTCAACTAATTCTGTCCCCGCCAAAAGCTCGGAAAAGCCTTCAATACTGGAAAAAGCTGGATGAGACCACTGATCGAGAAGTTGCCGCATTACCGGTTTTTCCCAAAAATTTAGCGGCTTTTGGCGGTCATCCCTCTGATTCCAGTCAGCTACAACCAGCACTCCACCAGGCTTTAGCACCCGCATTAATTCTCTAGCAAAAACAGTTTTATCTGGCATGTGAGGGCCTGCTTCGATTGACCAGACCACATCAAAACTGGCATCTGGAAACGACAATGCCATTGCATCATCAACCGCAAACTGGGCGTTTAGCCCAAGGGGTGTTAACTCCTGGGCGCGTTTCACCTGCTGTGGGCTGATGGTAATCCCTGTGACAGCAAATCCATAATCCTGCGCTAAAATCCGGCTGCTACCCCCAATCCCACAGCCAACATCTAAGACAGTAGTACCAGGAGATAATTTTTCTATTCCACCCCATTTCACCATTTCATGTACAAAGTCAGATTTAGCAGCCAAAAAATCCTTACTTCGTGGCGGCGAACCGTAATGACCAAGGTGAATGTGTTCCCCCCAATAAAACTCTAGGATACCGTCAAGCGTCCATTGATCATAGGAATTGGCGACTGTGGATGAAGATTGATACTTGCGGGCAGTTAGGAAATAAGCCGCAATTCCAATTACTAAAAGCAGAAGAAAACCAATTACAGAATATAATAAAGTTGACATTTTTTTGAACGCTCTTGTACACCTATTTGAGTCGATCTAACGGTTTACTTATTGCTGCTTGTCCCGAATTAGACGAGCGATGTCGTAACCGCCCGACAGAGGCGATTGCAATATACATCATTCGATACATCGACGTTGCAAAGTTTTGAACATCTTGAATAATTTTCCCTTGAAGTAGACTGGGCTTGTATTTGCCTTGAGGGAGAGCCGTTTGTTTGACAAAGGGATGAATAGCAGTAGGAATCTGACCAACTCGGTGAAGATAGAATTTCGGCATGATGATTAACTGAAGTATTAGGCTAGTAAATTAGCAATTTCTATGGGTAATATGGAACAGGACTATGTACGTCATACACGCCATTTATTACCTGTTTTGAACAACTTCCATCTGTTAGTTAATACAGAGTTTTTTTGTTGCTGTGACTATTTGCAAGCGATACTATCATCTGGAGTAGTAATTGCGATCTGCTTGCAGCAGCGATAGCGAAGCGCTGCATCTCAAGACACAACTTGTACCGGAAATTAATCGCTTACCCTCTCATAGAAAGTCGTAATCTGTAGCGTTTTGATATGTGGGGCTATGAGAACGTAAAGCTGAGTAGTTGTAGAAATCTTCATAAGAATACTTATCTGTGCCTCGCAGATGTACAAAATTTACAAGTTCACTTCGGCGGGCATTCTGACTCACAAGGCAAGCCTTGATTACAGCTGCGGGACAGCGCCGGATTTACACCGGACTTTCCCCGTTTCCTCTAGCGGCTGTTTCCCACTAGAACCGAGATTCATCTGAATACTAACACAACTGTGATTTGCTTGCATAAAAATCAATGGTCGATCTATACTGGCATTCGTCATTAATCGGGGCAAGTCTCATTCTTTACCAAAGCTTGCTCTGGATTTTTATTGGACAATTCTTCTAGAAATTTTCAACCCAACAAACTTTTTCGGGTTGCCAGCGTTTGCTGACATAGCGCTGACGGTTCGACTCCGCTCACCGTCAACAATTATTTACATTGCCAAACCTAGTGAACAATTCTTTTCCATTTTTGCAATTATTTTTCTACAATTCATCAACACATCTTGTATGCAAGCTTCATCCACACTTTTTGAGGACTCCACAACGGATATCTATGTTGTTCGTCGCGATGGTTCGACAACACCGTTAGAAATTAATAAAATTCGCACAGTGGTTAATTGGGCTTGTTGCGGACTTTCAGCAAATTCTATTGCTCTAGAAGCACATCTGACAACTCGATTGCGTCCTGGAATTACCACAAGAGAAATTCAAGATAATTTAATTCGCTGTGCTTTAGATTTGTGTAGTCCTGAAGAACCCGATTGGCGCTATGTAGCAGGGCGATTACACATTTGGAGTTTGTGGAAAGAAATAACAGTTAGCCGTGGTTATCAGTACGGTTATTATGCTCGGACTGTACAAACAAAAGTTTTATCAGAACAATACGATCGCCGCATTTTAAGCTACACGGACGCAGAATTAGAGATTGCTAACACTTGGATCAATCCCGACTGGGATGCCGACTATGATTATGCCGGAGCAGTATTACTGACGAAGCGATATCTTCTGGCGAATGAGCTACCACAGGAAGCATTTTTAACTTGTGCGTTATTGATTGCCTCCGTGGAAACACCAGAGAACCGATTAACCTGGGCAAAGCAATTTTATGAAGTGATCGCCCGTCGTCAAATATCCTTAGCAACCCCAATTTTAGCGAACTTGCGGATTCCTAATGGTTCTCTTGCCAGTTGTTTCATTACGGCGATGGACGACAATTTAGAAAGCATTTTTGATGGTATTCATGATGCGGCTCGGATTTCTAAAAATGGTGGCGGCGTGGGCGTAAATCTGTCTCGCATTCGGGCTACTGGTAGTTGGGTGATGGGGAAGAAGAATGCCTCTGGTGGCGTGGTTCCCTGGATTAAGTTATTGAATGATACAGCAGTAGCAGTTAATCAAGGTGGACGCAGAGCAGGTGCTGTCACTGTCAGTCTGGATGTTTGGCATTTGGACTTGCCCGAATTTTTGGAAATGCAAACAGAGAATGGGGACGGGCGACGCAAAGCTTATGACGTGTTCCCGCAATTGGTTGTCAGTGACGAATTTATGCGGCGAGTAGCAGCCGATGAAGAATGGACGTTAGTTGATCCTTATGAGGTGCGAACTCGTTTAGGCATTGAATTGGCAAAAGTTTGGGGTGAAGCATTTGAAAGGGCTTATCTTCAAATCGAAGCCAGTTTAGAAAGTGAGATTACACTTTACAAACGGGTGAATGCTCGTCTTTTACTCAAACAGATGATGCGAACCCAGTTAGAAACCGGGATGCCTTACCTGTGGTTTAAAGATACCGCGAACCGAGCTAATCCCAATCAGCATGAGGGCTATATTCCAGGTGGGAATTTATGCCAGGAATCTTGGTCAAATGTGAAACCTGGTGAAGAAGCACATACGTGTAATCTCGTAAGTATCAATCTGGCAAATCTTGAGGATGAGCAACGAACAGAGATTTGTCAAATCGCAGTACGTATATTAGATAACACCATTGAACTTACTTCACCACCCTTTTATGCTAGTGCCACCCACAATGCCAAATATCGCACAATTGGAGTGGGCTGTATGGGATTAGCCGATTGGTTAGCAAAACGTCATCTTACCTACACCCATCTTCAGGAAATCAGTGATTTATTTGAAGATATCGGTTACTATTGCACATCTGCATCAATGTTCCTTGCTAAGGAACGAGGCGCGTATCCTGCTTTTGCGGGTAGTGAATGGAGCAAAGGACACTTAATAGGAGCAAAACCTGTGGAATGGTTTTTGCAACACGCTAGTCTTCCAGAACGCTTCGCAAAATTGAGTCAGGATATCAAACAACATGGTATTCGCAATTCACACATTACAGCGATCGCACCCAATACTTCTTCATCTTTAGTTCAGGGTTGTACAGCCAGTGTTTTACCCGTTTACAGCAAATTCTTTTATGAAAAGTGGGCCAAGGGTTCAGTACCCATCGCACCGCCTTACATTCGGGATAATCTATGGTTCTATGTCGAAAATAAGACACTGGATCAGAAAAAAGTAGTGCGGGCGATCGCCACAATCCAACAATGGATTGATACAGGAATTTCGATGGAACTACTGTTTAATCTGAACGCTGGAGTTTATTTCCCCGACGAACCTGAGCGTTCTCTCACCGCTTTTGATATTTTTGAAACCCTAATGCTGGCTTGGGAATTGGGTTGTAAAGCAATCTACTATATTCGCACTGTCCAAAAAGATAGTTTCAAAGAATCGAACGAGCAATGTGTTGCTTGTGCAAGCTGAACATTAGTCATCAGTAAACAGTTATCAGTTATCAAGCATAGGCAATGGGCATTACCCATTGCCCAATTAAGAGTGAAAACTAATCAAAACAGAATTAAAGTGTACCAACCAAGACAATTATTAATGCCGATTAATCCCGTTTTCAATCCGAACGGGAATGATGATACAGGAAACCGTTTGATATGGTTCGGGGAGACTACGAACTTAATGCAATTAAACGACGTTCGTTATTCGTGGGCTGTGTCTCTCTACCGTCAAATGCGAGAGAACTTCTGGGTTCCCGAAAAAATAGACATTACTCAAGATGTGACAGATTACGTCAATCTCACGCCTGGAGAACGACGTGCATTTGATGGCATCCTTAGCTACCTGACATTTCTTGATTCAGTACAAACCTGTAATGTGCCTCACATCAAAAACAGCGTGACTGCACCAGAAATCGCGCTATGCATGGCAGAACAAATTTCCCAAGAAGCAATGCACAATCAATCTTATCAATACATCATTGAGACGGTGATTCCCAGCGATCGCCGTAGACACGTCTATGATTTTTGGCGGAGCGATCGCATTCTCAAACAACGATGCGAATTCATCGCTGGACTATACCAAAAGTATGTCGATAACCCCACACCAGAGAATTATTTCATATCGTTGTTAGCAGATTACTTGTTGGAAGGGTTGTATTTCTACAATGGGTTTATATTTTTCTACAATCTGTCATCACGAATGCTCATGTCTGGGAGTGCCGATATCTTTAGAATGATTAACCGGGATGAACTCTCCCATGTGCGGCTGTATCAAAAATTGATTCCAGAAGCGATGCAAGTTTTCCCCCACAGCCGCGAACAAATTTATGAAATGTTTGCTCTTGCTGTTGAGTATGAATGCAAGTGGACAGGACATATTGTTGGAGATGATATTCTGGGGATTACGGCAAACAGTACAGAACATTACACAAAATATCTGGCAAATGCTCGCTTGAAGGCGATCGGTTTAGATCCATTATGGACAGAAGCTATCTACAAGAAAAGCCCCTATGCTCACTTGGAGCGTTTTTCAGATACTAAGAAAGAAGCTCACACGAAGGCAAACTTCTTTGAGGCGAGTGTCACCAGTTACGTCATGTCCTCTAGCATTGAAGGCTGGGATGATTTCTAAAAGGGGTTTATAAAATATTGGTTTGGATATTCAGACGCGATATATCGCGTCATATTCAGACAGGAGTTCTTTGTAATGCTTGGTATATTAGGATTGGGAAAAAGATTATACGGAATTTTTTTCGTATAATAAATAGTTAGCTGGCTTTTTCTAGCTAAAAATATGATGTAATACCTCGAAAAATCTATGGATCAAATCCTTTCACAACAAATCCTCTCTACTCTATCTTTCACTGAGGAAGAAGTGTTTGAGAAAATTGGGGCTGAACTCTCTTATGGTCAGGGTGCTTTTCCACCAAATAAGGAAGAGTTTGTAAGAATGGGGAAGCGTTGGTGGACTCATAACAGAGAACGTTTATTTACTAGTATATGTAGCTCTGAAGCCATAAAAAACGTCTTTGAATCAGGCGATGAACTAGCTTTAATAGTAGCCATTCTTGATTTAATAAGTGGAATAGTGACAGGTATATCTGCAACTACAGTAGCAGTTTTAATTGTAAAGTTAGGTCTTGAAAAAGCATGTGGGAGCATGTGGAATAATCATTAGCATTGCCAATAATTTTGAGTTATGGCGAACTTAGACCCGATTTTAGTCGGCTATAAAGACGTTTATGATGTTGCCCTAGTTGATGAAGCCCTTATTAATCTTCAAGAAACCTACACAGATTATTTGAGTGGGCTACGAATAGCTTTGCCATACATCCAAAATATTTCATTCTGCTATCTTAATAACTTCTCTATAAATGCATTAACAAATGTAATAGATGATCGCGCTGTCATAGCTACCACAATTTATGCACCCTTAATTTTTTCTGATTTGTTTTATGGACTTCTTTCTCATCCTTCAATTTTGCGAGATTTAGACAACCAATCAGAAGTGAAAAAATTCTCAAGCTATTCTATTCCAAAGTCTCTAAATGAATTAGAATCTGAAGAAAATGGTACTAAAGTCATTAGATCACCTAGATGGCGACCTGAAACGCTTTTGAGGAATAGTTATGCTGCCATGCTAACTAACATAGCAAATGACTTTCTGTTCCTGCATGAGACAGGTCATTTACTGCATGGACATCTTCCCATGCGCGGAAAGATACTTAAATGTTTTGACCCACTAATGGCGTTTGACGACATAACAGACACTGAGTATTTCTGTCTCATTAATCATGCTTTAGAATATGATGCAGATTGGTTTTCTATAAAGTATTTAATTGATTTTGGAATACGAAATGAATTGCTTTCATCTAAATTAGCTGGTCTTGCTGAGACTCCAAGGTTTCTATTAAGAACACTTGTTCTTGCCGTTGCGTTAGTCATGTTTTCTGGTGATTTGTCCCAATATGCAACAGATATGTATAAGTGTAAAACTCATCCACACTCATATTGGAGATTTTTAACTCTCTATTCGACTGTAGACACCACATTAGATGAACTTTATCCAGAATTAAAACCTCAATGGAAAGCAGCATTTAACGATGTTTTAATTGACTTGAAGTATATTGCAGATATTTATGAGCCTGTAAAAAGATGGTTCTCGAATTCCTCATCAATGGGAAATGATTTAGCTAACGGTCACTTTGAGAAGATTGTTACTGAGCATTCAAAAATAGCAGATATACTTAAAAACTCGCCTTATCATTTTCTGACATATCAAACTCCATAGGGAGAAAAGCATTAAACTACCTCTAATGTTCTAAGTTATAGTTGGCAGATGTCAGCTAACAAACCCGTTGCACACCGACCGTATGAAGTTGCTTGGTGAATCCGAAAGGTTGTTAGCGGCGGGTGAAGGGGAACGTTAAATCATCAAAAGCCTATTTAATCCTGTACGTAATCTTGTCCTGTCACCAATGCTAATTCTGCTCGCATAAACTCACGCCCCAAGTAAGCCGCATGATCCAATCGGCTGACTGGAAAAGGTTTTGTTGACTCAAACAGTTGAATGCAAATTTCTTTAGCAGTTCTTCCAGTAAATAGGACAGTAGGTTGTCGTTCCACTTTGACGGTTGCAGGAATAGGCTTTCCGGTTTCTGGATCGACAGCTAATCCTTGCTCATTAACTTCATTGGTAAAGTGTTTCGCACAGATCAAGCCTGCTCCCCGATCTAAGTAAATGATAAAATAACCGGCTGGATCGAGTTCTAAAAATCGCTTGGATAGTTTGTAGTCAATTGCTGCGATCGTTTCCACTGTCGTTATCATCATTTTTAAACTCCAAAACAAAAAGTACCGCTCCAAACCTCAAAAGAAGTCTGAGCTTCACTATCTTCAGTGAATGCAGAGAAGAATACTGTAGATAATTGGGCATTACTGTTGAGTTCAACAATAAGCAAGAGAGCAAAAATCTTAAAGCACCCTCAAAGTAACGCCTGTAGCTACTTTTACTGTTATTTCACAGTCACATTTGCTTCCTCCCGCAAAACTTTCGTCGCTTCCACCATGTTCTTTAAAGCCGGAATCACCTCTGACCAACGCCGAGTTTTCAAACCACAATCAGGATTTACCCAAATTTGTTTTACCGGTAAATTAGCAATTCCAGTCCGCAATTGTTGTAAAATCTGCTCAGTTGTTGGGACAACAGGACTATGGATATCGTAGACTCCATTACCAACTTGATGTGAGTAACCACCCTCTGTGATTTCTCGCAAAGTTTGATTGTTGCTGCGACTATTTTCAATCGAAATCACATCGGCATCTAACCGTTCAATATCCTTGATGATGTCACCAAATTCGCAGTAGCACATGTGGGTATGAATTTGCGTTTGGGGTTGGGCTATTGCTGTCGCCAAACGAAATGCATCTACAGCCCAAGAAAGATATTCATTCCAGCGCTCAACCTTTAGAGGTAAACCCTCACGCAGCGCTGGTTCATCTACTTGAATTACCTTTGCACCAGCCGCTTCCAAATCCGCCACCTCATCCCGCAACGCCAAAGCAATTTGGAAAGCCTGTTCTGACTTGGAAATATCAGTACGGGGATAAGACCAATTTAAGATAGTTACAGGAGCCGTCAACATCCCTTTGACAGGTTTTTCAGTTAAAGATTGAGCTACTTTAAACTCACGTACCGTCATTGGCGCAGTCCGAACCACATCACCACAAATTATTGGCGGACGAACATAACGGCTACCGTAGCTTTGCACCCAACCATTTTCAGTGAAAGCGAAGCCCGATAACTGCTGTCCAAAAAATTCCACCATATCGGTGCGTTCAAATTCACCGTGTACTAAAACATCTAACCCTAATTCCTCCTGTAGTTTAATGCTATCGGCAATTTGAATATCAATTGCAGCTTCGTATTTTGACTGACTCAATTCACCCCGTTTGTAACGCATTCGGAGTTGGCGAACTTCAGAGGTTTGGGGAAAAGAACCAATTGTAGTTGTCGGGAACAGAGGAAGCGAAATTTGGGAATCAAGCCGCAATCCATAGGATAAGGAGCGCTGAAAATCATCAGTCTTCAGAGTTTTCAGTCTTTCTTCAACTGACTGATTTGCTGGATTAAACTCCTCGAACTTATTCCAGCTAGTCTCGATGATTTCTTGCTCTGTTTTAGTGTTTTTTCCTATTATTGTCCGAGCTAAGAAAACCACTTCTTGAAGTTTCTGTTCAGCAAAACTCAAGACATTACGTAGTGGTGATGGTAATCGTTTTTCTCGTTTGGCATCGTAGGGAACAAATTGTAAGGAAGCAGATGGTTGAATATGTATAGATGTTCCATGTAAAGTCTCTACAATCTCTTGTAAAATGGGAATAACTTTCTCGGAACGAATTTGCCAAATATTTCTTGCGTCTATAATTCCTGCACCTAGTCGCTTATTTGGTGGGAAACCGTAGGTTTTGATTAACTCTAAGTTGCGTCCGCGTGTCAAGTCTAAGCTAATAGCAGCAACGGGTAAATCTATCACCCAAGGGTAAGTTTCACCCAAATCATCAAAATAAGTAACCAAGTGTAGGGGTATTCCAACTAACGAAAGTGATTGATAAACTTTATGAAAGTGTTCTTTCCAAGAATTAGCATCACCTAAAACAAGTGCAGTTTCATGTATTTGTACTTCTTCTACTCCCAGATTTTTTAATTCAGTGAGTAGGTTTATGTATAGCGGAATTAACTTTGATACTGCTTGCTGAATATTTAGTGATAGTTTGCTTAAGCGCAGCAGAGTACAGGGGCCAAGTACAATCGGAATTGCTCGTTTACCTAATATTTTTTGAGCGCAGCTAACTCGTTCTAAAAAGTCACTGAAATCAGATGGTAATGTTGATTCAGCAATTTCCGGGACAAGATAGTGATAGTTAGTATCAAACCACTTGGTCATTTCCAAGGCGGGAATTCCTTCTTTACCTCGTGCCATTGTAAAGTAGCGTTCTAAGCCAGAAAGCTGTTGAAATCTTTCAGGAATTAGCCCAAAACGAAATGTCCAGTCAAGTACATGATCGTAGAGAGTTGTGTCTCCAATTCCAATATAATCAATTCCGGCTTCAAGTTGGGTTTTCCAGTTAGATTCCTCAACTTTTTGTATGGTTTGCAGTAATGATTCGGACTCTATATTACCACTCCAAAATGCTTCTAGCGCTTTCTTTACTTCCCGGTTTTTACCAATGCGGGGATAGCCTAATGTTGCTGTTTGAATCTGCATTACTTTCTGTTCCTTTTAAGATTAATGATTTAGGTACTAGAGATTGGAAACTGAGAAATTTTATCCAATCATCAATTAACAACAACTTATGTTTAATTTTGCCCACTTATTTAGTGGTGGAATCTTTGCTAAAATCCCTTTTTTCAAAGGTTCAGGTCGTTCTGACCAAGGTAATAAACCATCAGGCTTAGTATAATATTGAGTTGCACATTTCAATACAGCAGATGCACAGCCGTCAACTGGTAAATCGCCAAAGAGATAGGTTGATTTACCTTCTGCTGTAAAGGCAATGACGCAAGAATGGTTACAAGCACTCATGCATTCAACTCCCTGAATGTGGAATTTATTTCGCAATTCCCAGTTTTGTGCAAGTTGTTGAAGTTGCTTTAGTAGTTGTTCACCTTTACTTTCACCAACTCTTTTACCGTTTTGCCAAACGCTGGCGCAAGTCGTGCAAACAAATAAAGTATGTTGTTTGTCGAGCATTAATTTTGAAGTTTGTAGAAAGAAGTCTGAATCGCAGATATGACAACTTTTTGCAGTCGTACAACTGCAACATAACGTGTCAATTTGGCAAAAATGATGTTGCAAAAGCTTTCACGCCAGCAAAAAGCTAGCGCAAATGACAGTTACACCAAAGCATAATTGTAATCATCAATAAACTGGCTATAATTTCACAGCCATGAGTAGTCTGTGGCGTATCTCTGGCACTATGAGAACGTGAAACTGATGTATCGTTAAAATATTTATGGCAATATTCACCTGTACCTCGCAGATGGGTATGAGTTTGTCTGTTACTTTCGGCGGGCATTCTGACTCACAAGGTGAACCTTGATTACAGCTGCGGGACAGCGCCGGATTTACACCGGACTTTCCCCCTTGCGTCTGATGGCTGACTCCCACCAGAACCGAGTTGATACTTTTATAACAATAGCATGATTATGAATTTAATCATACTTAAACTGACTGGTTGTAATAGCTACCATTTTTTAGTGGGATTGAGACAAAAACAACCAAAAAAGAACCTCAAATCTATATACAGAAAGACTTTAATATCGTTTTGCTTAGTTTCTTAATATATGTGAGGTTTGGGCTATTTTTGAGCATAAGGTGTATTTTTCTTACGCTGCATGGGTTTGAGGCTTGTTTTTCCCTCAAAAATGTTTAAGTCACGTTAATGAATCCCAGACTGTACGCGCCACAGACTGGCATAAATTCCATCCAGTGCTAGTAATTCCTCATGCTGACCCTGCTCGACAATTTGACCATGATCCATCACATAAATACAATGACTGTGACGAATTGTAGAAAGACGGTGAGCGATCGCTATAGTTGTCCGATTTTGAGTAATCATCGCCAACGACTTCTGAATCGCCGCTTCCGTTTCATTATCCACCGCAGAGGTCGCCTCATCCAAAATCAAGATTGGTGGGTCTTTGAGAATAGCACGGGCGATCGCAATTCGCTGCCGTTGACCACCAGAAAGTTTCTGACCTCTTTCGCCAACGATAGTATCGTACTGGAGGGGTAGTTGCATGATGAATTCATGTGCTTGGCCTAACTTAGCAGCATGAATAATTTCTGACTCAGTAGCATCAAAACTTCCATAAGCAATATTTTCCGCTACCGTACCGTGAAATAAAAACACATCCTGACTCACCCAACCGATACAGCGCCGCAGTTCTAAGAGTTGTAATTCCCGAATATCGATATCATCAACCAGGATTTGTCCGCCTTGGATTTCGTAAAAACGTAGCAGCAGTTTGACTAGGGTACTTTTACCAGAACCAGTTGCACCAACAATGCCAATATTTGCTCCGCTTGGAATATGCAATGATAAATCTTTGAGTACATTGGTGCGACCATTGTATGCAAAGGTGATATTGTCAAATTGCACCTCACCACGTACTTTTGGTAAAGAACGGTTTCCTGTGGCAATAGCAATGGGAGTATCTAACAATCCCATAACTCGTCGGGTAGAAGCCATTGCCCGTTGATACTGATCCATGATGGAACTCAATTTTGCAAACGGCCACAGTAATTGCTGGACAATGAACACCATGAAACCGTAAGTTCCCACAGTTAACTGATTATTCGCCACAGCAAGCCCACCAAAAAACAACGTGGCGATGAAACCGATTACAACCACTAATCGAATTGCTGGATAAAAAGCAGCACTAAGTGCGATCGCTTTACCATTACTGCGGCGATAGGCTTCACTTTCAGATAAGACACGACCTCTCTCGTAGGTTTCTGCCGTAAAGCTTTTAATTGTGGCAATCCCTGAGAGGTTATTAGCTAAACGACTATTAATAAATCCAGCTTTATCACGCACATCTGCATAACGGGGTGCAAGTCGTTTTTGAAATGCTAAAGAACCCCAGAAAATGAAGGGTGTGGGTAGGATCGCTAACCAAGCTACATTGGGGGCAATGATCAGAAATGAAGCGCCTACAGCCAAAATAGTGGTAATAAATTGTAGAATACTAGCCGCACCAGAATCAAGAAATCTTTCTAATTGATTGATATCATCATTTAATATAGACAAAAGTGTGCCTGTAGAGCGTTCTTCAAAGTAGCTCAGTTCTAATTCTTGTAAATGGCTATAGGCATCAATACGTAATTCGTGCTGCATCGTTTGGG
Organism: Nostoc sp. DedQUE04; assembly: GCF_034530995.1. Lineage (NCBI taxonomy): Bacteria > Bacillati > Cyanobacteriota > Cyanophyceae > Nostocales > Nostocaceae > Nostoc > Nostoc sp. DedQUE04. Next base: position 54,734 of record NZ_JAVRCA010000018.1, read on the forward strand.
CGAGGTTACGCCACAGGCGATCATAAATAAATTCAGATAGTGATTCTAAAATCCAAATGAGTAAAGTTAATAATGATAGGATTGCCAGTTGTACAATGATGTTACTAATCCCAATTTTGGCAATTATAGAATTCTCTTTTTGCACCACGATATCTACAGCAACGCCTATTAAATATGATGGTGTCAGGTCGAATATTTTATTGAGGATGGTAAAGGTTACAGCAGTCCATACTTGAGTCCGGTAGTTTTTGGTGTAGTGTAATAAACGTAGGAGAGGATGGTTTTTAGTAGTTGGAGCAAATTTCATTTTGTAACAGGGTACAGGGAACAGGGAACAGGGAACAGAAAACAGAATAATAAATAAAGATGTTTTCAACTCTTTGAACAATTGCAGGATATTTTCTAATTAAATTTAGATACAAATCAGACGAAAATTGAGTTAATGTAAAATCACATAATCTGATAAGTATGGGGATTTGGTTAAGCTAGATTAGCGATTCAGCAAGTATTTCTCTAAATCATCCAACACAGCATGGGCTGCAAGCATATTATATCCATGCCATACTGCCGCATTTACAAGATAAACTTGATTCTGCTTTACTGCCTTGATTTGAAACCATAAGGGTTTTTTCTGAAGCTGTTCCAGCCTAAATTTATCATCTTCTGTAAGCCCTCCAATAAACAGAGCATCATCATCTATTTCTGGTAAAATTTCTTCAGAAAGTGGGAGTTCTGAGATACCTGGATCAGTGGTTTTTAATCCGACATCAGTTAAGATATTTCCCGAAAATGAGTCCTTGCGATAAAGAGAGAATCCACCAGGATAAAACAAAGCAAATGAAGCACTTCTTTGTTGACTTTGAGAATCTAATGTCTGCCTTAGCTCTGTAACTCGATGGGTGTAATTATGTAGTACCTGATTAGCTTCTTCTTGTTTGTCCAATAAACCTGCAAGATTTTCAAGATTGTGCTTCCATATGTATGCTTCTTTTCCCCAAGGTAATAGAACTGTCGAAGCAATTTTTGATAATTGCTTATAAATTGATCGATAGCTTGGAGAGGAAAGACCAATAATTAGGTCTGGTTTGAGCAAGAGAATTTTTTCCAAGTTGGGATGACCGTCAATGTTAGTTATCAGTTCTATCCCATTCATTTTTCCTCTCAAATAAGGGACAAGATATGCCTGTGATCGGACAGTGCCAACTGGTTTAATTCCTAAAGCAAGTGCATTATCAAAGTTAAATCTATCTATTATGACAATTCTTTTTGGATTCAAAGGAATACAACTTTCCCCCATTGCATGTTGCACAATTTTGCATTCTACAGATAGTTGTTGAAAACTTAAGTTTGAGATGTTTTGAGGAGTAATCTGATTGCAGCCAAAAACTGAAATGACTGCAAAAACGAATAATAAGAAATGTTGAAGCTTTCTACGAATAGAAGCACTTAAAACTGCCATGAAACTGTCCCCTGCACTGTAAACGGCGCACCTGGAAAAATACCTAGCCTCCCAGAAGCAGCTTCAAAATAGTCAACGTCAAACAAGTTCTTGATATTTAGAGCCACACGAAATTGTTCTCGCTTGTAGAAAATGGCAGCATCCGTGGTGAGATAACTAGGCAGTTCAAAGGTGTTACCTAAGTCTCCTTGTTGATTGTCCACAAAGAAGAACCCTAAGCCAAAGCCTAAGCCTTGTAAATTACCGGACTGAAGTTCATAGGTTGTCCATACATTGAAGGTATGTTGTGGCACATTATTTAACTGATTTCCCACTAGCAATGTGTTATTGTCTTGAGTGATTTCCGCATCGGTGTAAGCATACCCAGTAATAATGTTCCATCCCGGCAGAACTTCACCTGCGATGCTCAGTTCAATCCCTCGGCTACGTTGCTCACCCGTTTGGATGGAAAAACCTGGTGGTACACCTGGTCTATTGTCAGTCGTTGAGACATTAGAGCGAGTTAGGTCATAGAAGGCAAGTGTTGCAGAAAGTCTTTCATTTAAATCGGCTTTGATACCCACTTCATATTGAGTGCCGCGCTCTGGTTGGAATTGATTGCCATCAAAGGAGTTACCAATCACTGGATTAAATGAGCGACTGTAGCTGGCATAAAGCGAAATTGGGGTAACAGGCTGATAGACAATTCCCACACGGGGACTAAACGCATTATCAGACTGTTTTTGTTCAGTATTAGCAATCCGATTCTCTTCGGTCTGCTCAAAGGTATCAAACCGTAAGCCCAACAGCAACTTGAGATTTTCTGTCAGCGCCATCTGATCCTGAACATAAACACCGAGTGTATCAGTCAAAGTGCTACTCTCAGATCTAGAGGTAATAGGGCCAAGGGGCTGATTGTAGACAGGATTGAATAAGTCAATTGCAGCAGCTTGACGAAAAGTAAACTGCAAATCACTTTCTGAGCGAGTGAGATTAAACCCTGTAACAAGTTGATGTTGAATACTGCCTGTGGCAAAATTACCGATTACATAGGTATCAAGGTTAAAAAATCTTACGTCATCACCACCCTGTAGGGAGTTTCTATTTAGGGTGCGGTTGTCGGCTGCTAATGTCGTGGCAAAGACATGGTTTTCTCTATCTCGTCGAATCCATGAAGATCCAAAAGCATTACGTATCTGCCAATTCTCGCTGAAGCGATGTTCAAAATCGTAACCAACTCGAATGGCACGCAAATCGTCAGCAGTATCTGGCTCAGAGACGTTGCGATTGCGGGGTATTGTCCCATTCGGATTTGGCAGGACAGTACCTACGGCTGGGAGACCCTGCTGACCATAATCTTTGATTCGATTCAAGTACTCAGTTTGCACAGTCAGCTTGGTGCGATCGCTAATTTGCCAAGAAAATACAGGAGCAACAAAGTATTTCTGCTCATCATAAAAGTCAAAGAAACTTTCGGTGGTCGAAGCAGCAGCGTTTAGCCGATATAGTACCGTTTTGCTGTCATTGAGCGGCCCCGAAAAGTCGAAAGCACCCCTGTAGGAATTCAAGTTTCCCGCAGATGCTTCTAACGAGTAGTAAGGCTCTCTCAGTGGCTGTTTAGTCACATAGTTGACTACTCCTCCTAACGAACCTTGACCAAAGAGAACAGAGGCAGGCCCTTTAAGTACTTCAATCCGTTCGAGTCCTGCCGCTTCAAAACCGATGTACTGATTTGTGGGATCTTTCAACCCGTTTCTCAAGATATCGCTACCAGCACTAAAGCCTCGAATAACGGGTAAATCAAATGCTCCACGACCTGATGGATTCGAGCCTTGAGATACACCAGGGACATTTCTGAGCGCTTCGCGCAAGTTTGTCACCTGTTGATCTGTTAGTACTTGTCGGGGAACTACCTGAATTGATTGAGGAATATCGCGCAGGGGAGTATCGGTTTTAGTGGCACTTGACGAATCTCTAACGCGATAACCATCTTGCTCACCCGTCACCACCAACTCAATCGGCTCATCTTGTTGCGCTGTTGGCTCCTCTTGCGGTGTATCACTCGTCGGTTGCTCTGGTTTTGGCTGCTGTGGTGGCTGCATTGCCGTTGCCGCAGATGTCAAACCAAAAATCAAACCCTCATCACTGTCAAATAACTCAACTGTTGGTAATCCTGGTTCACCTACCACCGTCACCCGAATAGTATTGGCATCCAGATTTGTAACCGTTATCTCAGTAATCCCCTCAAGTGGGTTTTGGGAACTAAATGTAAACGCATCGCCATTGGGTAAACGCAATTGTGCATTAGGAATATCAGCAATAAAATTCTTATCAGCACTGCGATTGGTGATTTGCAGTTGTTCTCCTTGAGTAGTCTGTAAAATCAGCTCCACACCTTTTTCTGTGGGATTAGCTTTCACCGCAGTCACCTGGACAACTTGTGAGATGGGTGCTGCTTCTGGTATTGGCGACTGTACTAGCATGATTGCGCTAGTGCTGGGACGCTCAACCTCACTCAATTGCCGAATTTTTCGAGTTAGCAGAGGTTTGAAATTGCCCTGACTTTGGACTTCCTGGTTCTGATTCCCTGATTTAACTTCTGCCCATCCTGGGCTAATAGCAATAGCACTCAAACATCCCGATAGACTCAGTAAAAACCACACTCGCACACTACCAGACAAACACGAACGCTTCATCACAACTCCTAATACACCAGCTTCTTGCAGAACTTTACTGAATTAATCTGCTAGTAATGACCCTTTGATCACCAGGGAAGACAAAAATTAGTTCTCTCCTTGTTGAAGAAGAGTTCTAGAGTCAAATTCATCCAGAATTTGTGACTAAAACTGGATTATTGCAAATAGTTTCTAATTCAATGAAGCTGAGTATAGAGAATTATTAGCAACTGAGTCTACCCAAAAACCGCATCACTATCCCGAAAACGACTTTTTACCAATTAAACTTTGACTCGGCGTAATCCCGAACCTGCGCTTGAAAGCAGATGCAAAGTGTCCCAGATGAGAATAGCCGATTTTGTTACCAACCTCAGCAATAGTCATGTTTCCCTGACGCAATAACTGTTCTGCCCATTCCATTCGTTTGTTTGTCAGGTAGCTAAATGCTGTTGTACCAAAGAGTTCCTGAAATCCACGTTGCAGAGTGCGATCGCTTATTCCCACAATTTGCGCCAACTCCAGCAATGACGGGGGATTCTCCAAACGTGCCAGTAAAATTTCCCTAGCTAAATGAATCCGAGCGATGGTTTCTGGCTTCAGTCGCGGTGATGGTTGTAATCCATCCTCAGCAGATAATATGGGAGCTAACTGCAATGTCATTAGTTCCAACACTTTCGTTTGTAAATACATCTGCTTCGTGATTCTCTGGAAAGGACAGTTGATAATTTGTTGTGCTATTCCCTGAATAGCAGTTGTAGTTTCCGGGTAGAGCAAAGTCTGGGAATCATTACCCTTTCTCAAAAAATGCAACTGGTGGGGAATGTCTCCTGCTTCATCGGGGAAAAAGGTTGCTAGCAAGTCAGCAGATAAATGGATGTCAACGCCCACATATCGAGTTTTGGATAATTCCAGAGTGATTTGGCGCTGAACACCGCTACCAGAAATGCAAGTATATCCTTCCCCTAACTGTCCTCCGTATTCGTCTACGATCCTGCCTGAAAGTAGGATGCAAAATTGCAGTGGGTGATCCCATTCAGGAATTTTATATAAGAAATCATTGTGATATTCATAGTCCAAAATCGAAAGCCAGAGATGAGGATGCACCTCAATATGCCGTACATAGCCTTTGCCGAGTCGCGTAGGTAGTTCAGAGAGGATTTCAAATGGCTCTGCTTCTGCTTGTTGTGAACTGTTATAATTAGCTTCTGCCCACAGTTCCCGATTTTCTTTCTGCGTCAAGGTGATGGTCATGACTGATAGATATTGGAGAATTAATAATATTTATTCTCATTAGAGTTTAAACTAGTTAGCAGTACAAAACTCCAAACCACCTCATGATCCTGCAATTTGCTGTATTAAAACTTCAGGTTACTGAGGGTACTAAAAATCTGCCGTCGCTGGTCATTAAATTCTCTGCGACCATGCATGAATCTTGAATTATCAATCATTGCCAAATCGCCAGCTTGCCAGGATATATGCTCCATTAATCTGTCTGTGGTTTTCTCGATTTCTTCAATAACTTCATCAGGGATAATTGAACCATCTTCAAAAGCTACTTTTTCCATGATTGCGTGCAATGCCAAGACGCTGTTAGCAAACGCATCCTGATTACCATACTTGGTTTTAACTACAGCTGAATTAACATATTCCATCGAGACGGATTCATCTTCTTTAATCTGATATTTCACACCCTCAAGACCGTCGAGCATTCGCTTAACATCATCTGTACTAGCAGCCTCTGTGCTAGCCAATCTCTTTAATACAACAACAGGGATATCTTCATAATAAAACTTTAATTTTTTGGAAATAAATAACTGTCTCGTTTCTTCACTCAGTTCCTCCCACACTCGAATCCCATCACAGAATGTAGTTTCACCGCCCTCTGCTGCTGGAAAAGCACAGCAGAACCAAATAGCATCAGGGCGAAAAGGAGAATATGCATGTTCGCTATGAGGAACACAATTATCCATTCCTGCATCTACAAAATGGATAAATTTATCCGAATCAACTTGGGGCCTTTTATAATCTTGAATGAATTTAGAACTGAATATTGCTGCAAACTCTTTCATTTGCTCATGTGTAACTCCAAATCCACGAAAAATAATAACCCCAGATGGTTTGAATACATCTATAATTTTCGTTACAGGAAGGCGAAGAATATCTTGGCAATCGTCACTACTATAAATTATCTTGCCAGTGCTGGTGTTACCTATTGACTCGATTTTATTCGTCATGGCTGTAGTCCAAAAATTTTTAATTGAATTGAATTGAAATAGTTGCAAATTTGGATCATTCGATTGTGATTATTTGAAACAAACTCAGAAGAAAACGTAGTTTATGAGCTTTGGTTGTGTTGCAAAGACAGGCAATGCTCTGGTAGAAGTTGAAATACAGAGTATCAATTTATCCAAAGATTTATCAAACGTAGAATGTCATTTGCCTAATTCAACACTGCGTGTCGTCACACAAGCAATGTTTTTTTTTGAATTGCCGTTGGCAAATCTAAGTCATTAGTCTAGGGCTAGCCCTTTCAAGGTGCGTAAAAATTTTGGTAAATAGATTCCTCTTTAAGCTCTATACTCTGTGTCCTCTGCGCGGCAGTCGCTCATGGGGGAAACTCCCAAGACCGCGCTGCCTTGCCTCTGTGGTTAGAAAAAATACTTTTAAACCGCAGAGACACAGAGATCGCTGAGAAAAAATAAGAGATTTTACGAGTCACCTTGAAAGGGCTAAGTCTAGGGCTTACGGATTGACAGGAAAGACCAAGTATGGATGTTTTGAAAAACCACATTTGCCGTAGAGGCAATTCATGAATTGCCCCTATGGCGCTGATTTATTTATTATCAAAGAATAATTAATCATTGGTCATTGGTACTAATGATTTTGGAGACAGGCGGCTATCCCGGACAAACTTTGACTAAACGACTAACGCGATACTGTTTTACTGCTTTTAACTCCATTTCTTTCCCTGAATTCAATGTACTCATTACCTCACTATTGACCTCAACTCTCGCTTCATAGGCACCTGATACACTGCCATCTGAAGCCGCGAAATTAATGCGTACATCAGCCCAGTTGACATCCTGTTCTTCATTAATTTCCTCTTTTGCCAGCACTTCACCAGCTTTCAAATAGTCGAGCCAAGTCCAACCCAACTGCATCCAAATTTCGCGTTCAACAATTTGCTCAAACTTTCTTAAACCAACACATCCTCGGTAAAACTTACGCAACCCAGAGACTGAACCATCTCGCAATACTAGTAAATCGAGCATTTCTGGTTCTAAATGTCCCCATAAACATCCTTGGGGAAAATCGGCTAGAGTTGGAGCAAATTGATGACCGCCAAAGTGGGTTGTTTGCCACACTCTTAACTCTCCATTGGAAGCAGGAGCATATTCTTTGCGTAACCGACGATATATAGGAGTGCCAAATCTGCCGCAGGCAAGGTCAACTTGAGCATGGGTGCAAACCATGAGTTCGCGGATGTGATTAGTTTGTTGTTGATACTGCTGAAACGCTGATAAATCGTTAGGCTGTTGCATCAACTGCTGGAGTATTGCCGTTACCAAAGCAGTTGCTTTCTCCTCTGGGACAACAAACTCTTGCTTTTCAAACTGAGAAAACATCTCGGTTGAACGATAGTAGTACATTAAACGGGTGAAGCCAGGGTGGGAGTACTCGCGGTCAGGAGCAATTAACATTGGTCGCAACTGGACTCCATGCTTAACTGCTAACTCTTGGAACAGACCCAACAGCGGCTTTATTCTCGGATCTTCCTGAAAGATGTTTTGCGGCCAAGGTTGTGGAAGCTCCATAATTAACCAATGGTTGCAAGTTCCTGCTGTACCAATTGGATCTTCTCCGTTAGCTTTAGAAACCAATGAGCAAAAACGACAATCTATTGAAGGAAGTTGATCAGTTTGTTGGGTTTGCATATTTATGAGGCATTCTATTTACAAAAGTCAACATATTTGACCTTGATAGCAGCAACCTACTTAGCAGGAAAATAATTGATACCTCAAACTTGGGATTTTTCTACTCTTGTTTAATTGCTTCAATGATGCTTACTTCCAATTGTGTTTGGATAATTTTGGTGAGTTTGAATCCTGTAGATGTAAACAAATCTTGAAACTCAGCTTCAGTTCGTTCGCGTCCTCCAGGGCACATTACTAACATATTTATGTCCATAAATTTACTTAGATAAAAATCGTTACCAGCAGGAATTACGGAGTCTATTACCAACAGTCGTCCTTGTTCTTTCATAGCTTGATGGCAGTGCCTAAGAATCTCTTTTGCTCGCACATCATTCCAGTTATGAAGAACATTCTTAAGCAAATAAGTATCTCCTCCTGCTGGGACAGCCTCAAAAAAATCTCCTCCTACTAATTGACAGCGATCGCTGATACCTACTAATTCTAGTGAATCCTTGGCTCTATCAATCACATCTGGGTGGTCAAACAATACTCCTTTCATAGTGGGATAGGCTTGGAGAATAGCAGCGAGTAAGCGACCTTTACCACCACCAATATCAACTAGTTTGTCAATTGATGAAAAATCATAAGCCTCTATGAATTGGGCATGTGCGTATGCGTTTTTTGACGAAGATATAGCCTCATCAAAGATTTTTCCTCGGATAGGATTTTGCTCGTTGTACTCAAATAAATCCATGCCATACAAATCCTCAAAGGCATTTTCTCCCGTCTCTACGCTGTACATCAAATTTCCCCAGGATTTGTAGTAATGCTCTTCGCCACGTAAGATTGTCATGGCTCGTATTGAGCCAGGAATATCGCTTTGCAAACAATCAGCTAGTGGAGTTAGCTCAAAGTATCGGGATTGCGTCTCAGCAAAAATTCCGATACTAGCAAGAGCTCGTAATACGCGATAAAGAGAATCACTGTGGGTATTTGTTGCAGCAGCTAAAGCATCGCAGTGCTGGGAGCCGTCTTTGAGTAAATCAGCAATACCAAGTTTAGCGACGACATAGATCAATCGTGAAACCCAGTAGGCGTGTACCCATTGTGTCACAGTCATCGGAGACTCTATTTTGCTAGGCTTAAGGTCTGATAAAACCATAATTTTTAATGAAATTCGTTGAGTGTTGATAATCTGAAAGTGGGCTAACGGTAAGATTTCTTTAACCTTGTGCTAAGTAGAACTAGTAACAAGCTGTTGCGATCGCTCTGGAGGTGGACTTACTTCGAGCATCAACATTTTCAAGCCGCTAGCAGGCGGATAGTTAACACCTCTAGCCTTGGGTTTTTCTACTTTTTTTTCATCCGCTAGTGCCAGTTGATAGCGCCGGAGTATGGTTGCTAAGACTAGCTTCATTTCAAAAAATGCTAATACCTCGCCCGGACAGCGACGAGCACCACCACCAAATGGTAAAAATTCGTAGGGAGAGTATTGTCGCTCCAAAAAGCGTTCTGGCTGGAATTGCTTTGGCTCTGGGTATAAATCCTCACGCTGATGTGTTAGATAAATACAGCCTATGACTATTGTCCCTGGACTCAATTCGTAGTCCATCACCTGAATTGGTGATTCTACTAGTCGGGGAAATGTGACTACCTGAGTCGGATAAATTCGTAGCGATTCATTACAAACAGCACTGAGGTAGGGTAGTGCAACAATCCTCATCGGATCTGGGGATTCCCCAAGGGCATTGAGTTCTTCTAACAATCGTTCCCGAACAGCAGGTAAACGGTGAATCCAGTATAATGCCCAAGTTATGGCAGTGGCTGAGGCATCTTGACCACCCAATAGCAATGATGGGAAGATGCCCCGGATATCCTCATTGGACATTGGTTGACCAGTTTCATCTTGAGCAAATACTAGTTCAGAGAGTACATCGCTGCGTGTGGGGTCTGCTTGTGTTCGTCGTTCTGCAATTTCGGTGTAAAGTAGTTGGTCAAATTGTCGCTGCAAATCAAGCCAATATCCCCAAGGACTCCACCGACCTAAATCTCGTCTGAGAAAAGTATAGGACAAACATAACCTCAACCAACGAGACCGGGTAAAACTTAATAAATTAGAAAGGAGTTGCCTAAATTGTTCATAACGCTCTCCCTCATGCAAACCAAATAAAGCTTGCAATATCACCTCTAAGGTAATTTTTTGCACAGTCGGGTAGGCATAAAAAGATTTACCGTAGGCGTAGCCCAACCCAGGCATCGCCAGATCGTTCATAACTTGCTCTGTAACTTGACAGATACGCTGCCCGTATGATTTTACTCTAGTTCCATGCAGAGGAGGCATCAACAACTGCCGTCGATGTTTGTGGCGCAAGCCATCAAGCATGAGCAATCCGTTGTTTCCCAGTAATAAAGCGCTACCTTGGTTCAATTTACCAGAAGCTGTAATTTCTTTGGTACTCGTAAAAATCTGCTTTATCCCTTGTGGGTTACTGACGTACACTATCGGGGTAGAATCAGCCATAACAGTGAAAATATCACCATAGCGATCGCCCATAGCATCCAATAAGCGGAGGGGATCGGTCTTAAATTGACGACTCAGCAACCGGGTAGAAGTTTTTGGCCCTTCAGGTAGTTTCATTAGGATTTTTTATTGCTAATTGTTTAATAATCGATAGCTGTTAAATTGAACTCACAACCAATGGCTGCGACTGTGTGTGACGCCGACTATGTATGAGCATTTTCACGCCACTAGATGGATAACAAATTAGACCTTCAAATTTTGGTTTCTCTGGTCGTTTATTAACTAGTGCTAATTGATAATGTGAAAGAATCGTTGCTAGTATAAGCTTCATTTCAAACAAAGCAAAAGCTCCACCAATACAATTACGAGCGCCGCCACCGAATGGGAGAAATTCATAGCTCGAAAATTGTTTTCCTAGAAAGCGCTCTGGCTGAAATTGCTTTGGTTGTGGATATAAATCTTCACGTTGATGGGTTGAATAAATATTACCAATGAGTATTGTACCTGGACTCAATTCATAACCCATCACTTCAACTGGTGATTCTACCAATCGGGGAAATGTGAATAACTGAGTCGGGTAAATTCGCAAAGCTTCATTACACACGGCACTGAGATAAGGCAATGCCGCAATACTCATTGGATCTGGAGAATTACCCAGGCTATCGAGTTCTTGAAGCAATCGTTCGTAAACAATAGGTAAACTGTGAACCCAGTATAGTGACCAAGCGATCGCAGTTGCTGAAGCATCACCAGATGCGAATATGGGTGACAATAAGAGGTCACGCACCTCTTCATCACTTAGTAGTTCGCCTGTTTCATCATGAGCAAATAACAGGTCAGAGAGGATATCAGTGCGAGAGCGATCTGCCTGCTGACGGCGTTCTTGGACTTGAGCGTACAGCATTTGAAAAAGTTCTCGTCGGAGGTGAAGACGGTATCCCCACGGACTCCAGCGACCTAAATCCCGTTGCCCAAAGGGGAGTTTTGTCGTGAGTTTAAATAGAAGAGATTGGGTTTGTTTGTTGGCACAAGCAAATAGATGCTTAATTTTCTCATAGCGATCGCCTTCATTTAAACCCAAGACAACTTCTATACCCACCCGCAGAGTGATATCTTCGATAGTAGGGTAGGCAATGAAAGGTTTTGCAATTGCCTGTTGACTCATGATTTTTTCTGTGAGTTCGCAGATACGTTGTCCACAAGCTTGCATCCGCGCACCATGAAAAGCAGGCATTAAAAGTTTGCGCCGATGTTTGTGAGGTAAACCATCGAGTTGAAGTACTCCTTGCTTTCCTGTCATAAAAGCAAAATTTTGGTTCAATGCACCCCTAGCTGTAATTTCTTTGGTATTGGTAAAAATCTGCTTGATCGCCGAGGGATTGCTGACATACACTATTGGGTTAGAATCAGACATTAAGGTAACTAAATCACCATAGCGTTGGCTAATAGCATCCATATAGCCAAAAGGGTCAGTTTGGAATTGCTGATTCAGTAGCCAAGTGGGGGTTTGTGGCCCTGGAGGTAGTTTCATCGGTCTTTTTCACTCGCGTTCTTTAATATAAGAGTGAGCATCGTCAATACAAATTTTTAACTGATTTGCCAATTCCTGAATATGAGGTTCAACGAACATTGAGAAATGATCCCCTGGAAGTTCAATGACCTGTATAGATTGGCTGGAATATTTGCCCCAACCTAGTAAGGGGTCATCAGTATGAAATTCTGGACTTTGAAAGTCATGAATAATTGCCTCATTAGCTCGAAAGAGATTCATTTGATCAGGATAAACTTGTGGGACATAATCTCGCATAGCTTGGACATGAACTTTGAAAAGTTTGTAATAGCGGAGAAAATCCTTAATTTCTGTGTCACTAAAAATAAAGTTTGTTTTTTTATTTATCAAGTGAAATTGCTCATCTAGTGACAAATTTTGCAGTTCTTCAAAAGGAACTGAAAAGTCTATACTATTGTTAGTTTTAATCGATTCTGCCATGCGGAGTAAGAATTTTGCATCATCATCCTCTCCTGGTTTAATGGTAGTTTCAGGTAATATGGCGTCGATGACAACTAATAAACCTACCATTTGACCTTGCCTTTGTAATTGTTGTGCCATTTCAAAAGCAATCACACCACCGTAACAAAAACCACCTAAAAGATAAGGGCCATTTGGTTGTCGCTGACGAATTTCCTGGATGTAGCGAGCTGCTGTTTTCTCTACTGAAATTATTTCAGGTTCCTCTTGGTCAGGGATATGTTCTAAAGCATAAAATGGATAGTCTTCACCCAGTCTTCTAGACAAGTTGAAATAGTTACGAATACCTCCACCGGCACCATGTATACAAAAGAAAGGTATCCTAGAACCAGAAGACTGAATTGCTACTAGAGGAGAACTGGAGCTATCACGGAATGGCTGACTAACAATAGTCGCTAGTTTTTCAATAGTCGGGTTTTCAAAAAGATTAGATAGGGGAAGATTGTGCCCAAATCGATCGTAAATTTGAGCCATTAAGCGAACTGCTAAAAATGAGTGACCACCCACATCAAAAAAGTTATCTGTTACCCCAATCGGCTGAGTATTCAGAAGATTTTCCCAAATCTTCACCAAGCCTAATTCTGTAAAATTCCGGGGAGCAACAAAGGATTGAGTGACGTTTTGTCGGATAACCTGGTCGGTTGCAAGGGTAGACGCACTCAGAGATCGTTTATCTACTTTCCCATTAGGTGTTAGGGGTATTGCATCCAATACTACGAAAGCAGATGGAATCATATAATTTGGCAGCTTCTGTTGCAATTTGGGCAACAGTTCTGTCACTATGTCTTGCTTATCTGTCACTATATATGCAATCAGACGGCTTGAGTCTTGAGCCTGATCTTGGTTAATAACAACAGATTCTCGCACATCTGGATGTTGTGCGATCGCTGCAACAATTTCCCCCAGTTCCACCCGAAAGCCGCGAATTTTTACTTGGTCATCACGGCGACCCAAATACTCAAGATTGCCATCGTTGAGATAACGCGCTAAATCACCAGTTTTGTAAAGTTTAGTTCCTGGAACAAAGGGATTATTAATAAAGCGTTCCTGAGTTAATTCCAGACGGTTTAAATATCCCCTGGCTAATCCCTCACCACCAACATAAAGTTCGCCAATCACTCCTACAGGACTTGGTTTCAAATGACCATTCAATACATATATTTGGGTATTATCAACAGGGCGACCAATGGGAACACTAGTTGATTTATCTGTCAGTAAACTAGTGTCGTAGTAAGTGACATTCGCAGAAACTTCCGATGATCCATAAAGGTTGATTAGTTTTGCCGATGGCATTATTTTTCGGAAAGTTTGAGCTAAATCAATAGATAGTGCTTCGCCACTAGTTATCCAAAGTTTTAGATGTGATAAGTTTTTGATCAGATGACTATAGCTATTAAAAAATAAGCGCAGCAGTGAAGGAACAAGTACTATCCGCGTCACTTTGTAATTTGCCAGAGTTTCTATAAATAATTGTGGGTCTAGCACAATTGCATCAGGAATAATTGCAGTGGGAATTCCCTGAAGTAATGGTGCAAAAATCTCCCATACTGAATCTACAAAACTAATAGCTGTTTTTTGACAACAAACCTCCTCTGCTGCAAAGGGATAAGTTTTCCACAGCCAATGCAAACCATTGACTGTACCGCGATGAGTACCAAGAACACCTTTAGGAGTGCCTGTAGAACCAGAAGTGTAGATAATATAGGCGAGATGATCAGCTTTTGAGGTGTTGACAGGATTTTCCTGACTTTCTTGAATAATTTCGTCTTTGTGGATGTCTAAGCAAACAATTTTAGCTGAAGATACAGGTAGTTTTTCTAATATCTCTTGTTGGGTAATTAACACCGATACCTGAGAATCAGACAGCATGAATCCAAGGCGTTCTACTGGATAATTAGGATCGAGAGGAATGTAAGCACCACCAGCTTTGAGAATAGCCAGAATCCCCACAACCATTTCTACTGAACGTTCGAGGCAAATAGCAACAAGAGTTTTTTCTCCTACACCTTGTTTTTGTAAATAATGGGTAAGCTGATTAACCCTCTGGTTAAGTTGGGAATAAGTCAGTTCTTGGGTTTGATTAATTAATGCTAATTTATCAGGCGATCGCTCGACTTGCTGCTCAAATAATTGATGTAGAGAGGCATTTTGTGGATAATCTGCCTCGGTCTTGTTCCATTCAAATAATAGTTGCTCTCGCTCCTGAGCAGTTAGTAGTGATAATTGGGAGATGTGCTGTTCTTGATTAACAACAATGCTTTCCAATAAAGTTTGAAAATTACTAATGAATCGGGTAATTGTTGCATCCTCAAAAATGTCTGTGTTGTACTCCAAAAACCCTGTTAAACCTTGTTGAGATTCGGACATGGATAGAAAAATATCCAACTGAGCTGTACCGTTATCCAACTGCAAAGGACGCAAGGTTAAACCAAAAACTTCCTGGATAGATGTTGGCGTATTTTGCAGGACAAACATAACTTCATAAAGTGGATTCCGGCTTAAGTCTCGCTCTGGTTGCAATTGTTCTACGAGCTTCTCAAAAGGCAAATCTTGGTGTGCATAAGCGTCGAGAGTCACCTCACGGACTCGATGTAGAAGTTCGCAAAAGCGAGGATTACCACTGAGATTATTACGCAACACCAAAGTATTGACAAATAAACCCAGCATCCCTTCTAATTCGGCTCGGTTACGGTTCGCAATTGGCGAACCAACTAAGATATCTTCTTGATCTGTATAACAGTATAGTAATGTATTAAATGCTGCCAGCAAAGTCATAAATAAAGTGACATCTTCGCGCTGGCTTAATTGGTTAAGTGCATCTGTTAAGGTTTTAGAGAACGTAAAGTATTGCTTTGCACCAGTAAAAGTAGCAACAGCAGGACGCGGATTATCTGTAGGTAACTGGAGTAAGGGTAGTTCGCCACCCAGTTGTTGCTTCCAGTAATTGAATTGGGTTTCTAGTACTTTACCTTGTAAGCGATCGCGCTGCCAAATCGCAAAATCTGCATACTGAATGGGAAGTTTGGGTAAGGGAGAATGCTGATTTGTAGAAAATGCTGCATATAGCGTTGACAATTCCCCTAAAAACACACCAATAGACCATCCATCCGTAATAATGTGATGCATAGTCAAAAGGAAAATGTGTTCTTCCTCACCTAAGCGCAGTAAAGTTGCTCTAACTAGAGGCCCTTTAGCTAAATTGAAGGGTTTCTTTGCTGACTCAATTGCAAGTTTTTTAACATTAGGCTCCCAATTTTTACCAGATAAATGCTCAAAGTTAATAATGGGTAATTCCCAAGTTAATTCCGGTGCTATTTCCTGCACTGGTTGTCCATTAACAAGCGCAAAAGTTGTGCGCCAAACTTCATGACGCTTGAGGATTTCATTAAGACTTTGCTTCAGTGCCGTAATATTAAGCAATCCTTTTAAATGAAAGGCACTGGAAATATTATAGAAAGAACTCCCGTGATAAAGTTGGTCAATAAACCACAACCTTTGTTGAGAGAAAGATAGGGGAATATTGTTAGAAACCTGACGCTGGGGAATTGTATCAGATTGAAACTTTCCTCCCTTCCATTTTTCTAGAAGGGCTTTTTTTGCAGGTGATAAATTCGAGTATTGTTTATCCATTTTCAAGAGTTATTTGTAATTATTAATTGAGCATTACTCATTAACCAAAAGAGCTTCTACTTCTTCTTCAGATAATTCTTCAATTTTCTCCAACAGAAGTTGCTCAACCATTTCCGCTTGCTTGGCTGGTATCATTGCTTGCACCAAAAGGTCGCGCAGTGGTAACTCCACTGGAAACTTAGCTCGCAATCGAGAAACTAGTTGAGTTGCAATCAGAGAGTCTCCCCCTAACTCATAGAAGTTATCGTAAATACCTACTTGTGTAATCCCCAGAACTTCTTGCCAAACTTCGGCTATTTGTTTTTCTAACTTGTTAGTTGGAGCAACATAGGGATTACTCAGGTTATGTCTGAAGTAAGCTGAGGATGAATCTACTTGATTGGAAGACTTTGAATTTAGTAGAGGGTTAAGTTTAAACGTGCGTTCGTATCTCGCTTTAAGATCCACTGTGGACACAACAAACTGAGTTACTTCTCCTAAAGAGAATATCCGTTGAAATACTTCTAAACTTTCTGTTTCAGTAATTGCTAATTCTGTCTCAGATATCTGTTTAAATGTTTTTTGCTCTTGGCTGGTATTCAGTTGTAATTTATCCCAATTTATGGTGATCCAAGGTAAAGATTTATTTTGGTTATGTTTTTGAGTAAAGGTATCTGTTAACTGATTAACTCCTGAGTATAAAGCTAACCCAAATCCTCCTAAAATGGCAGATAAAGAAGAAAAATTGATCCAAAAATCTAACTTTATACTCTCGAAAACTTGTTCTAATGTGGTAATATTCTGACGTTGAAACTCAAGTATTTTTACTAGCTCTGTCTGAGCAATTTCTGGAATTGAGCAAAATAGATTTTCACGTATTTTTCCATTTGAATAGATAACCCCATGAATTTGACCAATCTTCTCAGGTGCAAGGCTTTGGTACATTTGTTCATAGTTAGTTGTATCTGTACGGACTACCAAAACTTCTGTACCTAATTCCTTTAATGCTAAGAGTTTTTGGATTTTGCGACTCACTTCATCTTCTTGAGAATGAATTTTAAGCCATTGCGAATATTCATCTTTTTCTGGAAAAACGGAATCTTCAATAAATATGAGTTTTGCTTGTAAGGTTTTTGCTAAATATTCTGCAAGTACAACTCCAAAACTTTCTAATCCGCCTGGAAAGAGGTAAACACCTTCTTTTCTCAGCAGAGTTTTTTCTACAACTGCTGACTCTAAATGTACTGGTTCAAATGTTTGAACCCAGCGGTAACGATCGCGATATGCAACAACCAAGTCAGGCGACAAAGCATCAATCTCGCTAATGATTTGGTCTACGATGTAACTGCGATCATCTCCTGTTATTCCCTCTTCGGCAAAGATATTTGGGCGTTTATTTAAAACAAAATCTATACTCCGACAAACAATATTAGGATACTCTTGAGGAATAACCTTACATAAACCTAATACAGTTGCCTTTTCTGGGTCGAGAGTTTCATTACCATTAACTTCTTGAATCTGGTTTGATACAACCAATATTTGCAGGAAATCGCTAAGTTTTAGCTTTTCAATACTTTGAGTTAAAAACAGCAAACTGTTGAATTCTAGATACTGAGCTATTGGACGATTTTCAAAGCGATTTAAACTCCATAAATGAGCAATATTTTGGGGAATTTTACCAAGTGTAAGCAGTTCTTTGAGCAATGTTTCATGGTCATCTCGACTTTGCAGATTAATCGCATAAGTCCGCTCACTGAGTTTGCTAAACTGTTGTCCTAGCTTCACCACAATGACATCTTGACCATTCTGTTCCAGTTTGTTAACTAATTGGGAACCCACACCACATTCATCAACAAACAACAGCCATTGTTCATTCTCTAATTCTGGGCGAGATGGAGGTAGTAAAGAACGTTTCCATGAAGGTATATAAAACCAGTTAGTAATGTCTCGTTTTTTATCTAAATTTACAGAGTTATTACTTGTAGAAACTGATGGTGATTTAGTATCAATCCAGTATCTTTGTCGCTCAAATGGATAAGTAGGTAAAGGAAGACGATGACGCCGTTCATGAGTATAAAATCCTGACCAATCTATTTCTACACCAGCCAACCACACCCGCCCTAATGTTTGTAACAAAAAGCCCACATCTGATTGTTCTTCCTTAGCATGACGCAAGGAAGTCAACACCTGTTGTTTGGCATCAGATTTGAGATGCTGTGTTGCGAATGTGCTTAAGGTTCGTCCCGGCCCCACCTCCAGAAAAACACCTTCAAACTGTTGCAAAAGTTGAGATATACCATCCGAAAATCTTACAGTTTGCCGCAAATGCTGACTCCAGTAGTTGGGATTTGTGGCTTGCTCGTCTGTAATCCAACTGCCAGTAACATTGGAAATGAAGCGAATTTCTGGCGGCTGAAGTTTGACTTTTTTCATAGTTTGCACAAATGCCTCCAACATGGGTTGCATCATCACAGAATGAAAGGCATGAAATGTATGCAACAGCCGACATGCAATCCCTTGAGAGGATAATTGGTTTTGGAGTGTGGCGATCGCTTCAACAGTACCAGAAACAACGCACGAAGACGGACTATTAATAGCTGCTATCTGTAAAGACCTAGTATAGAACACGTTCACATCTAAAATAGATTGCACATCTTTTTGTGGCAGTGGAATCGCCAGCATCCTCCCTGTGGGCAACTGTTGCATTAGTTGTCCCCTTGTTGCCACAATCGCCAAAGCATCTTCTAAAGAGAACACACCTGCGATCGCAGCTGCGACATATTCCCCAATGCTGTGACCAATCATCGCCTCTGGATGCACTCCCCATGACATCCACAACTTAGCGAGGGCATACTCAATGACAAACAGTGCTGGTTGAGTAATTGCTGTTTGTTGTAGTTGCTGTGAAGCTTTTTCGATTTTGTCTTCGCTAGGATAGAGTACATGGCAAAGATCAAGCCCTAAATGGGGTTTGAGAATTTCTGAGCAAATATCTACTTGTTCCCGAAATGTCGGCTCAACCTCATAAAGTTCCCGCGCCATATTTACGTATTGTGCCCCCTGTCCAGAAAACATAAACACGACTGGACGGTTACAGGGCTTCTGGTAGTGGGTAAAAACTCGTTGCGGATCTTGCGTAGTCAGTGCTTTGAGCGCGTCGCCGAGGTCTTGGCAAACCACCATCAAGCGATGGTCAAAAGCCCGACGACCTACTTGTAAAGTATGTACGACATCAGCAAGAGTAATATCAGAATGCTGCTTTAAATGCTCAACTAGATTAGCTGTTGTAGTTTCTAAGGCTGTGGTTGTCTTGGCTGACAACACCAGCAATTGCCAAGGGCGGGATTTTCCCGAAGGTTTGAGGGTTGGGGGTTCTTCCAAGATGACATGGGCATTAGTACCCCCAACTCCGAAAGAACTAACCCCAGCGCGGCGAGGAATTCCGTTAGTTTTCCACTCCGATAACGTATTATTCACGTAAAAGGGGCTGTCGGCGAAGTCTATTTTCGGATTTAGTTGTTCAAAGTGTAAGCTGGGAGGAATTAATTTGTGCTTGAGCGCCATCACCGTTTTAATTAAACCAGTCACACCAGCAGCTATATTTAAGTGTCCGACATTAGCCTTTACCGATGCGATCGCACAGAAACCTTTTTGGTTGGTACTGGTTTCAAACGCCTCCTTGAGGGCACTAATTTCAATCGGATCTCCCAAAGCTGTACCAGTTCCGTGAGTCTCAATGTAGCTAATTGTTTCGGGGGTAACTCCTGCGATCGCCTGAGCCTCGGCAATCACTTTAGCTTGACCATCTACACTAGGAGCCGTGTAACCCACCTTTGCCGCACCGTCGTTATTAATCGCTGAACCTTTAATCACTGCATGAATGCTATTTCCATCCGCCAAAGCATCCTCTAATCTCTTGAGTACAACAATACCCACGCCATCGCCGAAAATAGTTCCCTGAGCTTTAGCATCAAAGGGGCGACAGTGACCATCAGGAGAAGTTATACCCCCTTCTTGATAGAAATAACCTTTATTTTCCAATGACTGTATTGAAATACCACCTGCCAAAGCCAAATCGCACTCGTAATTTAGTAATCCTTGACAGGCTGAATGAACAGCCACCAATGAAGTAGAACAAGCTGTGCTGATATTGAGACTTGGGCCTTTCAGATTTAACTTATATGAAACTCTGGTTGCGGCATAGTCCTGACCATTGCTAAATAAAATTGAGGAACCCATCGATTTAACTAAATCAGGGTTGGAAGTCAGTATATTTAGCATATACATACTCAAGTTACTTCCCACGTAAAAACCAGTCAACTCTTTGTCTGCTCTAGGGTCATAACCAGCATTTTCCAGCGCTTCCCAAGCACACTCTAGGAGAATACGGTGTTGCGGGTCCATGATTTCAGCTTCCCTTGGTGATAAATCGAAGAAGGGAGCATCAAACATCTCAATATCAGACAAACGAGCAGCAGCTTTGACATAGTTAGGATCGCGCAACCATGCCGAATCTACGCCTGAAACTTCTAATTCTTCATCACTGAAAAAAGCAATAGACTCCTTGCCATTGCACAAATTCTCCCAAAATTCACTAACACTTTTGGCTCCTGGAAAACGACCAACCAGACCAATGATGGCTATACCTTTGATGGAATCGTCGATTTCATGATTATCCATCTGCTTTCCTCCTTTGTTGCATTAATTGTCTTTTTTCTTGTATAGCCAATTCTTTTTTGCTGGCACGTTCGTTAACTTGTTGAACTTTTGCGGTTTTAACTTTTTTCTCACTGAGATGTTTTGTTAAGGCACTGATGGTTGAATATTTAAATAAATCAGCAATTGAAAGGTTTTTATTCAGCGTTTTTACAAGTTGATGATGAACCTGAATGATTAATAGTGAATCTCCCCCTAATTCAAAAAAGTTATCATAAAGACCAATATCTTTTATCCCTAAAATTTCTTGCCAAATGTTAGCAATTGTTTGTTCAATCTCATTTGTGAGAGGAATATATGGGTTTTGTAAATCGGGTCTAGGATGGAGTGCTAATAAATTTGTTGATTGCTCAGATGCTTGTTGTTGAAAAGATTCAAGCTTAATCCATTGGTCAATCCTAGCTTGTAGCTCTCCAGTTGAAACAACTAGATGATTGAATTCACTACAGTTTAAAATTCTTTGAAAAGCTTCTATACCTTCTTTGGGACTAAACCCAAATTCGGTTAGGCTTGTACCCACAGATGTACTCTGGTTACTTTCTTTTTCCAGTTGCCAGCTATCCCAGCTTATGCTGCTCCAGGAGACAGAATGCTTCTGATTATGTTGGTGTACAAAAGCATCCATGAAGATATTCGCTGCCGAGTAAGCAACATATCCTAATCCTCCTAAAACAGATGATAAGGAAGATAGTAATAAACAAAAATCAAGCTCTTTATCTTGCAAAATCTTGTTTAATACTAAGAGTCCGTGTACTTTTGGCTGAAATTGCTGTTCACAATCTATTTGAGTGATATTTTCAATAGCTGCAAAAGACTTATCTTTGAGAATTCCAGCGGCGTGAATAACACCATTTAGCTGACCAAACTTTGACTGAGCTTGAGCGATCGCGGCTTGCATTTGTTCTGTGTTGCTGACATCAGCGCTCACCACTAAAACTTCTGCACCCAACTGTTCGAGTTCTTGCACTTTGATAATCTTGCGACTAATACTATCAGTCTCATTGTGAGTTGCTAACCACTGTTCCCAGTCGTCTCGCTTAGGCAAAGTTGAACGACCAATCAACAGCAGTTTTGCTTGTACAGTTTGAGCTAAGTATTCTGCCATCACAAGTCCAATACCTCCAAGTCCACCTGTAATCAGATAGACTCCACCTTGCTTTAATCGCGGTGTTCCGATCTGAGTTTGCTCAAAGCGTACTGGCTCAAAACTTTGCACCCAGCGATTCAGACCTCGATAGGCAATCACTTTCTCAGAATTATCAACTGTAAATTCTGCCAGCAATTTTTCTACAAGTTTTTCTTCTTGGCGACTTCCTGGTGAGGGAAGAATCACATCAATACTATGACAGTTTATATTTGAGT
Source organism: Nostoc sp. DedQUE04 (assembly GCF_034530995.1). Lineage (NCBI taxonomy): Bacteria > Bacillati > Cyanobacteriota > Cyanophyceae > Nostocales > Nostocaceae > Nostoc > Nostoc sp. DedQUE04. Next base: position 76,998 of record NZ_JAVRCA010000018.1, read on the forward strand.
ATTCTTGGGATATGACTTTAATAGGGCCAAGTAAAGTTGCTTTTTCTGGACACAGTATTTCACTTCCTGTAACTGGCTGGAGGTTGTTAGATATAACTGTAATTTTTACTGCGAAAGATGTTTCCTGTTGTCCCAACGCTTGGGCAATAAATAACAGGCTGTAAAATCCTGTTTTTTGAGCTTTCTTAACTTCTTCGATTTCTAACTCTTTCTCAATAACAGGTGTGACGTTCCACAAATGAATAATGCTTGTGGGTAATTTTTGTTGTGTTAAAAGTTCTTTGATTAAGGTATTATAATTGTGATTGTGATCGGGATTGAGGGTATACTGATAATCGTCTATTTTTGTGAAATTTGCCCCAATTTTTACGGTAATAACATCTTGTTTTTGTTGTTCCAGTTGTTTTACCAGCTTAGTACCCAAGCCACACTCATCAATAAATACCAAAACACACGATTTTGGAGATGCTAATTCTTTAGGTTTTAGCGGTGTTGGGGGTAAAGATGGTTTCCAAAACGGAATGTAAAACCAGTCAGCTATATCAGGTTTTTTGCCCAGTAACGCTGGAGTAGGATGGCGATCAATTTCTTGTTTTTGGGGTTCAATCCAGTATTTTTGTCGTTCAAAGGGATATGTCGGCAAAGGCAGACGATGACGCTGTTCATGAGTATAAAACCCAGACCAATCTATTTCTACACCAGCCAACCACAACTGACCTAATGTCTGCAATAAGAAGCTAACATCCGATTGTTCTTCTTCGGCATGGCGTAATGAAGTCAGCACTAGCTGTTTTGTATCAAATAGATGCTGTGTTGTTAATGTGCTTAAGCTTCGTCCTGGCCCAACTTCTAAGAAAATTCCTTCAATCTGTTGTAACAGTTGAGATATCCCATCTGAAAACATCACAGATTGCCACAAATGCTGACCCCAATAACTGGGATTTGTAGCTTCCTCGTTTGTAATCCAATTGCCAGTGACATTAGAAATAAAGCGAATTCGTGGCGGGTTGAGTTTCACTGTTTTCACAGCCTGGACAAACGCCTTCAAGATGGGTTCTCCGATCGCACAATCAAAGCTACCAGATGAAGGTGAAATCGCCAGCATCCTCTCTGTGGGCAACTGTTGCATTAGTTGTCCCCTTTTTGCCACAATCGCTAAAGCATCTTCTAAAGAGAACACACCTGCGATCGCAGCTGCGACATATTCCCCAATGCTGTGACCAATCATCGCCTCTGGATGCACTCCCCATGACATCCACAACTTAGCGAGGGCATACTCAATGACAAACAGTGCTGGTTGAGTAATTGCCGTTTGTTGTAGTTGCTGCGAAGCTTTTTCGATTTTGTCTTCGCTAGGATAGATTACATGGCGGAGATCAAGCCCTAAATGTGGTTTGAGAATTTCTGAGCAAATATCTACTTGTTCACCAAATGTCGGCTCAACCTCATAAAGTTCCCGCGCCATATTTACGTACTGTGCCCCTAATCCAGAAAACATGAATACAACTGGACAGTGACTTGGCTTGTGGTGGTTAGTAAAAATCCGATCTGGGTTTTGGGAGGTCAGCACTTTCACCGCATCATCTATATCATGGCAAACCACTATGCAGCGATGTTCAAAAGCCCGACGACCGACTTGTAGGGTGTAAGCTACATCCGGTAGGGTAATATCGGGATGTTGCTGGAGGTGAGCAACTACATTAGCTGTAATACTTTCTAAAGCTGTGCTGGTTTTGGCGGAAAACAGCAACAATTGGTAAAGGCGAGAAGTTCCAGATGGTTCAAGAACTGGAGCTTCTTCCAGGATGACATGAGCATTTGTCCCACCAATACCAAAAGAACTCACTCCAGCGCGGCGAGGAATCCCGTTGGTTTTCCACTCAGATAATTGAGTATTGACGTAAAAAGGACTGTTGGCAAAATCTATTTGAGGATTGGGCGCTTCAAAGTGCAAACTGGGCGGTATTTGTTTATGTTTTAAGGCTTGGACAGTTTTAATTAAGCCACTCACACCTGCTGCTGTATTTAAATGTCCGATATTAGTTTTAACTGAACCAATGGCACAGAAGCATTTTTTGTTTGTGCTGGCACGAAATGCCTGTGTGAGAGCGGCAATTTCAATCGGATCTCCTAAAGAAGTTCCGGTTCCGTGTGCCTCAATATAAGTGATAGTTTCAGGTTCAACTCCAGCTAAAACAAGCGCCTCTAAAATTACCTCCCTTTGACCATCCACGCTGGGAGCCGTATAACCAACTTTTAAAGAGCCGTCATTATTGATAGCCGAACCTTTGATTAGTGCATGAATACAATCACCATCTGCGATCGCATCCTCTAGTCGCTTCAACACCACGACACCCAAACCATTACCGAAAACAGTTCCTTGAGCATTAACATCAAAGGAGCGGCAATGTCCATCAGGAGAATTAATTCCTCCTTCTTGATATTGGTAGCCAACTTTTTGTGGCACTTGTATCGAAACGCCACCAGCCAGAGCAATATCACTTTCGCCATTCAGCAAACTTTGACAAGCTAAGTGAATGGCAACTAATGACGTAGAACAGCTAGTTTGAACATTGATACTTGGCCCTTTAAAGTTTAACTTGTAAGATATTTGTGTAGGTAGATGGTCTTTATCATTTCCAATAGAAATTTGCAAACTGTCTGTAGATTTGAGCAAATCCTGGTTTGGATAGAGGTTTGAGAATAGATAGCTACTGATATTTCCACCAGCGAAAAGGCCAATTTGACCAGCATAATTTTCTGAATTATAGCCAGCATTTTCTAACGCTTCCCAAACAGATTCGAGAAAAAGACGGTGTTGTATGTCAGTAATTTCTGCTTCTCTGGGAGTAAAGCCAAAAAATGCCGCGTCAAATGATTCTATATCTTCTATGACAGTGCCGGCTTTGACATAATTGGGGTCATTTAAAACCGTAGAATCTATCCCCGCAGACACCAGTTCTTCATCAGTAAAAAAAGAAATAGTCTCCAACCCATCTCGGATATTATGCCAAAACTTATCGACGTTCCCCCCCCCAGGGAAACGTCCTGCCATACCAATTATGGCTATTGCATCTTGGAAATTTAAGGTATTAAAATCATTTGTCATATTTAAAAACCGATCATGTTTTATTTAGGCCTGCTCTCTAAACTAAGTATTTTTCTAATCAATAGAATATGACTCCTGTTCGATTTTTAAATAAAACTTCCCCATTCCCTATTCCCTATTCCCTATTCCCTAGCAATGTGAATCTGATCGTTTAAAACGGCGTCAATATCATCTTCAGTAGTTAGGGGATTAGCAATCACCGCACGCAGGGCCAAAATAGAAATTTCTGTGCCAAAGCAAGTAGTTGTTTTCGTTGTCCGTGAAATAAAAGTACGACCAGCTTGCCGCTGGTTTTTCTGAAGACGCTCATTCCATTGATCGATTAGTTGATTATCAGTTTCACTCAACTGATTTATGCTACTAAGCCCTCTCAATGACTCCGGGATGTAGCGATAGATTAGAAGGTTTATATCCGGTTCTGCTAGCAACTCAAACTCTGGCATAGCACGGATACGCTCTGCCATATATTGAGTTTTCCGAATTCCTTCATCAATCAAAAATTCATATCCCTTAAGTCCGATTAGATTTAGTCCAGCATGTAAAAATAAAGCCATACCAGGTCGAGAACCTTCTAGGGCACGTTTACCTAAATCGAATGATCCCTCCCGCATAGTGTAGCTAGCTTGTTTTTCGATCGCTTTCGCTAAATGCGGATCGCGTAGAAAAACCATACCAATTCCCATTGGTAGATAAAGTTGTTTATGTCCATCAATAGTTACTGAATCAGCCTGTTCAATACCAGCAAGTTTATGGCGATGTTGTTCAGAAAAAATTAGTGGCCCGCCCCAGGCAGCATCTACATGAAAGTGAACATTAGCATCTTGTGCAATCTCTGCGATGTCTGCAAGGGAATCCACCCCACCGGAGTCTGTTGTCCCAGCAATGCCTACGATCGCAATAATATGTAGTTTCTTTGCACGACAATCGGCAACAGTTCGGCGCAGTTCTTTTATATTAACTCGATTGTTACAATCAGTAGATACTCTAATTAAACTATCCCTACCAATGCCTAAAAAGTCCGCAGCTTTATCAAAAGAGTAATGCATTAAATCTGAGCCAATAATCACCGCTCCTTTGTAGCCATAGAAATCTAAGGCTGCGGCTAAACCTTCTTTTTCTACACCAGAAAAGCCATATTTTGCTCCCAAGGAAGCATTACGGGCACACCAGAGGGCCGTGATATTTGCTACTGTTCCTCCCGAAACTAAGATTCCTAATGTACTTTGACTATTTTGAATATACTGTGTGTAGAAATTATCAGAAAAGTTGTAAATCAGTCGATGCATCATTGCCAAAGCTTCACGTTCATAGAAGCTTAGGGCTTTAGCGGTTTCTATCTTAACAGCGTTTTGATTCATCGCCGTCATCAGTTTCGCTAGAGGCCCCACAAAACTAGGGAGTGCAGAGGTCATGTGACCGATAAATCGTGGGGAAGATGTATGTATTGAATGGGCGACAACGTTGTTAGCTAAGTAATTGAAATAGCTTTCAAAACTTGAAGGATCAACAGGGGCTTTACTATTACTGAATTTTTCCACTAAACAATCAAGCTTAATATCAGTATTAGCATTGATTTCGCCTAAAAAATCATCTACTAAAGTAGCAACTTGCCTATCCATCTTTCCCTCTACTGAGGATGATTGACTTGATGGATCAAATAGTTGCATTACTTTTTTTTCTATCCCATAATGCAATGTTGGCTCCGTCATCAACAAGTTATTTTGACTAGGCATTTCTTGTTTACTCAATGTCATGTTTTATCCTTGAATAATCTAATATTTTTACTCTTTGAGGCAATGATTTGATTATCTATAGGAATCCGGTTTGATTCCTGAAATTATTTGCGTAGGGAGGGAACAGGGAACAGGTAACGGGGAACAGGGAAGAAGGAATAAAAGTGTACTGAGTTTTTTTCAAAAATCAAATACGAGTCCTATATGAAACTAACTTTCAATAGTCAAAGAATAGTCTCTTTGAGCTATTGAGATGGTAATCCTTTTTTATTTGCCGCTGCCCGATGATTTTGTCTGGCTTGTTTTTGGCGCTTTATTGAAACTGTCCTGTTTTCAGTTCGGTGAGAATGTTGTGAAAAAGCAAGTTGCTCACTTTGCTCTTGGCTTAAATACTTAGACATCTGGCTGATCGTGGGATATTGAAACATTTCAACATAGGATAAATCTCGCTGAAATATTTTTTGCATCTTGCTATGAACCTGAATCAAGAGTAAGGAATGACCACCAAGTTCAAAAAAGTTGTCATGGATGCCTAAATCCTGAATATGAAGTACTTCTTGCCAAATATTTACAACGGTTTGCTCCACTTCATTTCTAGGAGCAACATATACTGTATGTAAGTTTGGTCTTTGATAGGTTGAGAATAAATTTCCCTGGTTCGAGAATTCTGTATTTCGTAAAGATTCCAGCTTAATCCATTGGTCAATTCTAGCTTGCAAGTCTCCAGTTGAAACAACAACCTGAGAGATTTTAGACATTGATAACACACGTCTAAAAGTTTCTACACCTTTCTTTGGCGTCATGAAAAATTTAGGCAAAGTTTGTTCAATCTCTGTATCTTGTTGTTCTTCCCTAATGCCCCAATCATCCCAGTTTACACTAAACCAGGGACAAGAATTAGTAGTCTGATTATGCTTATGAACAAAGGCATCCATAAACAAGTTTGCTGCGGTATAGGAAATAAATCCTAAACCTCCTAACACAGATGCTAAAGAAGAGGTTAATAGACAAAAATCAAGCTCTTTTCCTTGGAAGAGTTTATCTAATAAAAATACTCCATATACTTTGGGTTGAAATTGCTTTTGAGCTTCAGCTTTAGAAGTCTGTTGAATAGAATGAAGTACAGCTTTGAGATTGCCCGCAGCATGGATGACACCATGAATTTTACCAAAGCGCTCAGTAGCGATCACGATCGCATTCTGCATTTGTTGTTCATCTACCACATCGGCGCTGATTACCAAAACCTCAGCACCTAAAGCCTCAAGTGCTTGCACTCTGCGGATCTGCTGGCTGACACGATCTTGTTCATCATGATTCGTCAACCATTGACACCACTGGTTTTTCTCAGGAAGACCCTTTCGCCCCAGCAAAATCAATTTAGCTTGTACTGTCTCGGCTAAATATTCCGCCAGTGCTAAACCAACCTTACCAAGTCCACCAGTGATTAGGTAAACGCCTTCTTTCCTCAACCTGGTTTTGCCAGCGGTCCTCTCTTCTAAGCGAACGGCTTCAAAGGTCTGTACCCAGCGATGATGTCCCCGGTAAGCAACTATTAAGTCTGTTGGCTGGGCTGTAAATTCTGCTAGTAAGTGGTCTATCAGTTTTTGTGATCCGGTGGTTCCAAATTCTGGAAGCACGACATCAAAGCTATAGCAGGCGATATTGGGATATTCCTGTGGAATCACCTTGCATGATCCTAACACCGTGATTTTCTCAGGACATAACCTCTCATCGCCAGTTACGTCGTGTACATCGCTGGTAATGACCATCAACTTGATAGGCTCAGTCATATTCCGTTGTGCCAGTGCCTGTGCCAAGAACATTAGACTGTAAAAACCGAGATTCTGGCAATCTTCAAAAAACTCATCCGGTGATTTGTTGCTGGGCAAAGTAGCGTTGGGTGTAACGCTCCAGAAATGGGCGAACGCTTGGGGGGTCAAATCTTGAGCTTGGAGCGCTTCCAATAAGGCATTATAATCACCCGGTTGCTGGGGATTAATAGTATATTCCCGGTCATTGAGTTGGGCAAATTGCTCTGCTACCTTGACAATAATTAGATCATGACCATATTGTTCCAATCGGTTTGCGATTTCGGCTCCAACTCCATAGGCATCAACAAAGACCAACCAGCATGACTTTTGTTTTACTAGTTCTTCTTGCTGAAAAACCTCAAGGGGCATGGATTCTTTCCAACGAGGAACATAGAACCAATCGGCAATATCTGGCTTTATGTCTAGCGTTTCTTGCGGCACCGTTGCTAGGGCAGCTTTTGGGTTTGCCTCAATCCAGTAGCGCTGACGCTCAAAAGGATAGGTTGGTAAAGGAATACGATGGCGTCGTTGATTGGCGTAAAAACCTGACCAATCCACTTGCACCCCCACAAGCCACAGGCGACCCAAGGTGTTAAGGAAAAATGCTGCATCCGACTGTTGCTCTTGTGGATGGGGAAGTGAGGTGAGCGCTGTCAATTCTTCTATCCAATGTTGTTTGGCAAAAGTGGTCAACGTCCGTCCAGGGCCTACTTCCACTAGGACGCGTTCATGTGCTTTAGTTAACTCAGCAATCCCCTCACTAAAACGCACAGGTTCTCTCAGATGCCTTGCCCAATAGTTGGGGTCTGTTGCTTCGGCTGTTGCGATCCAAGTCCCAGTCACATTAGAGATAAATGGAATTTGGGGAGAATTGAGTTTGACTTTTTGTAACGACTGGATGAAAGGCTCAACGATGGGTTCCATCATCTGGGAATGAAAAGCATGGGAAGTATGCAGCCGCCGACATCCTACGCCTTTTGTTTGTAATTGCTGTTGCAATTGTTCCACCGCTGCTGTTGGGCCCGAAACCACACAGTAGGAAGGGGCATTGATTGCAGCTAAAGATAATTCCTGCAAGAGCAAAGGTTGCACTTCCTGTTGCGGAAGTTGAATTGAGAGCATTCCCCCACTGGGGAGTTGCTGCATCAGTTTTCCTCTGTTCGCCACTAGTTCTAAGGCATCTTTGAGTGAGAAAACTCCGGCTAAAGTTGCGGCAACATATTCTCCAATGCTGTGACCAATCATCGCTTCAGGACGCACACCCGACGCCATCCACAACTGAGCGAGGGCGTATTCAATGACAAATAGTGCTGGTTGGGCAATAAAAGTCTGTTTTAGCTGCTCTGCTGCCTGTTGTTTCTGCACTTCAGTGGGATAAAGTACATGGCGCAGGTCGATATTTAGGTGTGGTTTCAGCAGTTGACTACAGTAATCAATTTGCTGTTTAAAGATAGGTTCACTCTGGTAGAGTTCCCTGCCCATATCTACGTACTGTGTCCCCTGCCCGGAAAACATAAACACTACAGAACGATTACGGGGTTCTTCGTAGTGGGTGAAGATTCGTTGTGGATCTTGAGTGGTTAGCACTTTTAGTGCATCTTCCATATCTTGACAAACCACCATCCGGCGATGCTTGAAAACCCGACGACCCACACTTAGAGTGTAAGCGACATCAGCCAGGTTTAAATTTGGATGCTGTTGCAGGTGAGCAAGTAGATTAGCTGTAGCAGTTTCCAGAGCTGTACTAGTCTTGGCAGAAAGCTGTAACAACTGCCAAGGACGAGCAGGATCAGATGGTTTAACGGCAGGGGCTTCTTCCAGAATCACATGAGCATTGGTGCCACCAATCCCAAAAGAACTAACTCCTGCCCGGTGAGGAATGCCATTAGTTTTCCACTCAGAGAGTGTGGTGTTGACGTAAAAAGGACTGTTGGCAAAATCTATTTCTGGATTAGGTTCTTGAAAGTGCAAGCTAGGTGGTATTTCCTTGTGTTTAAGTGCAAGGATAGTCTTGATGATACTTGCAACACCAGCTGCCCGATCGAGATGTCCAACATTGGTTTTTACCGAACCGATCGCACAGAAATTTTTATTTTGGGTGCTGGCACGAAAAGCTTTAGTCAGAGCTTGAATTTCAATCGGATCTCCTAAAGATGTCCCTGTTCCGTGGGTTTCTATATAGGTGACAGTATCGGGATCTACTCCTGCGTTAGCGATCGCCTCTACAATTACTTCTGCCTGACCATCGACGCTGGGTGCTGCATAACTAACTTTTAAAGACCCATCATTATTGATTGCAGAGCCTTTGATGATGGCATGAATACAATCACCATCTGCGATCGCATCCTCTAATCTTTTCAAGACTACAACTCCTACACCGCTACCGAAAATAGTTCCCTCAGCTTTGGCATCAAAGGCGCGGCAGTGACCATCAGGCGAAAGGATATCATTTTCTTGATATTTATAACCACTTTTGTGTGGCAAATTTATAGAAACGCCACCAGCTAAAGCCATATCACATTCGCTATTCAGCAAGTTTTGGCAAGCAATATGTATAGCAACTAATGAAGTTGAGCAAGCAGTTTGAATCGTGCAACTTGGCCCCTTCAAATTAAGTTTATAGGATACGCGTGTGGACAAATGATCTTTATCATTGCCAATTATCAGCAGTTGACCCGCTGATTCAACAACGTCAGGATTTGAATAAAGATTAAATAAGTATGCACTTATACTTGAGCCAGCATAAACTCCAATGGAACCTTCAGCATTGGCGTAACCAGCATTTTCTAGAGCTTCCCAAGCGGACTCTAAAAACAAGCGATGTTGTGGATCTATGACTTCTGCTTCCCTTGGATTAAAGCCAAAGAATGAAGCATCAAACAATTCTATATCTTCAATGATGGGTTTTGCTTTTATATAGTCAGGGTCACTCAGCACCGTAGCTTCTATCCCCAATTTTTGCAATTCTTCATCACTAAAAAAAGTAATTGACTCTATCCCATTTCGCAGATTTTGCCAATATTCATCAATATTTTTAGCTCCGGGAAATCTGCCAACCATGCCAATGATTGCGATGTCTAAGTTGTCAATCATTTAATTAATCCTAACTAATTTTTTTAATTACGAATTACGTTAGCGGAGCGGGGCGTTAGCCCATTACGAATTACGAATTATTTTAATGGCGCTGTTGCTGTAATTTTTTCTGTCTACGTTTTTCTCCACGAGACTTATTTTGATCAAAATGATTGATTTCGTTGGAATCAGAACTGAGAATTTCGGCAAGAGAATTTATAGTTGGTCTTTCGTAAATACTGACGATAGGAATCTCAATATTTAATTCTTCTTTTAACTTAGAAATAATCTGAACACTAATTAGAGAATTTCCTCCCAACTCAAAAAAGTTGTCATGGATACCTACTTGTTGAATACCAAGGATTTGTTGCCAGATGTTAGTGATTATTTGCTCTACCTTGTTCCGAGCAGGGATGTAATCATTCCCCAAATTAGGGCGAGAATGGAGTACTTGAGGCAGACTTGCTGATGCTAATTCCTCTTCTAGAAACTTGAAAGAATTACTCTGCTGAATTTGAGCCTGGATATCTCGTGTTGATACAACAACTTGAGGTAGTCTACTTTGGAGAATGCGGCTAAATGCATCAACACCCTCTTCAGGTGCTATCCCTTCTTTAAGGTATTCTTCACGTTCTTTCTTTAATTCTTCGTTCACCACTCCTGTATTTACTGCCATTCCGACCTCTTGCCAAGCACCCCAGTTAATAGATTGGGTGAACGTAGTACGCGTGGAGGTATTGCAGTGAGCAAAGGCATCAAGAAAAGCATTAGCAGCACAATAGTCTACCTGCCCAAATCTACCGAGAATTGAGCCTGAACTTAAGGCAGAACAAAGGATCAGAAAATCTAATTCAACGTCCTTGAAGATGCTGTCAAGGACTAATGTTCCTTGGACTTTGGGAGCTAAAACACTTGCCGCTACTTGGGGCGTTTTTAGTTGCATAATGCCTCCCCCAGCAATTCCGGCGGCATGGATGACACCATGAATTTTACCAAAGCGCTTAGTTACTGATGCGATCGCTAACTGCATTTGTTCAAGGTTAGCGACATCTGCCTTCTCTACTAAAACCTCAGCACCTAACCCTTTTAACACCTGCACTGCTCTGATTTTCTTGCTTACAGGATCTTGCTCATCATGAGTTATTAGCCATTTTTCCCACTCATCTGCTTGAGGAAGACCAGAACGTGATATCAACACTAGTTTAGCTTGCACTGTCTTGGCCAGATATTCTGCTAGTGTCAAACCAATACCTCCCAAGCCACCTGTAATTAGGTAGACTCCCCCTTGCTGTAATCGGGCTGTCCCTGGGCTAGCCTCTTCTAAGGAGACTGGTTCAAATGTTTGAACCCAGCGATGATGCTTACGATAAGCAACTACTGAGTCAGTTGGCTTGGTTGTAAATTCTGCTATTAGTTGATCGATCAATTTCTCCTGTTGCGATATTACAGATTCAGGAATAACAATATCAATATTGCGGCAAGTCATATTCGGATATTCTTGGGGGATTACTTTGCACGGCCCTAGTACCGTTGCCTTTTCGGGGCATGGGTTTTCCTCACCAGTCACATCGTGTATGTTGTTAGTCACCACTAGAATTTGCAGAGCATCTGTAATACTTTGTTGTCCAAGTGCTTGACTCAGAAAAAGTAAGCTGTAAAAGCTAACAGCCTGACTTGTTGCCAACGATTCAATTCCTGAAGATGTCTGATTGTTTGGCGTAATTACCCATAAATGAGCAATCATTTGTGGCATCAAATCTTGGCTACGAAGAACTTGGAACAAGGCTTCATAGTCATCTTTTTGTTGAGGGTTGATGCAATAAGAGCGATCGCACAGTTTGGTAAACTGCTCTCCTAAGCTGACAGTAATCACGTCTTGCCCTTGCTGTTGCAGACGTTTTACGAGGAGTGAACCCACTTCACATTTATCTACAAAGACTAACCAGCACAATTTCTGTTTTGACAGTTCTGTATTTTCAACAGATTCAAGTAGTCTGGACTGTTTCCAAACTGGGATGTAGAACCACTCAGCAATATTTGGCTTTTTGTGTAACGCTTTTTGGGGCGCAGTCACAAGGGCGTTTGATGATTGTGGTTCAACCCAGTATCTTTGTCGCTCAAATGGGTACGTCGGTAAGGGGATGCGGTGACGACGTTCAGTCGCATAAAAGCTAGACCAATCTATTTTTAAACCAGCAAGCCAGAGTTTACCCAGTATGTTGAGCAAAAAGGCAACATCCGATTGTTGTTCTTGGGGATGGCGCAAGGAAGAAAACACAATCGGTTGAGCAGGTTGTTCTGAATGCTGTCTAACTAAAGTACTTAATGTCCGTCCTGGCCCAACTTCCAGAAGGATTCGCTTTGGCTGTTGCAGCAACTCGGTAATTCCCTCAGCAAAGCGCACAGTTTGCCGTAGATGCTTTGCCCAATAGCTGGGATCAGTTGCTTCTGCGGCAGTAATCCATGTACCAGTGACGTTGGAAATAAAAGGAATTTGGGGAACTTTTAGGTTGATTTTTTGCACCAGTACCATGAACGGCTCGATGATTGGGTTCATCATCTGGGAATGAAAAGCACCAGAAGTATGCAGACGTCGACAATTAATCCCTTGCTTAGTTAATTTGTTGTGCAACTGATCAATTGCCAATTTTGATCCCGAAACTACGCACAATGATGGCCCGTTAATTGCAGCTAGGGAAAGTTCTTCGCCTAGCCAAGATTGCACTTCTTTCTCAGATTGAGGCACTACTAACATATCCCCAGAGGGCATCTGCTGCATTAGTTTTCCTCGCGCAGCTACCAGCGCCAATGCATCTTCTAGAGAGAATACGCCAGCAAGACAAGCTGCTACATACTCGCCAATGCTATGACCAATCATGGCTTCAGGATGCAATCCCCATGACATCCACAACTGAGCTAGGGCATACTCAATGACAAATAGGGCTGGTTGGGTAATATAAGTCTGCGTCAGCTGCTCCACTGCTGCTGTTGCTTGCTCTTTGCTGGGATATAGAATATTGCGTAGGTCTATCCCAATGGAGAATTTGAGTAATTCTGCACAATAATCAACCTGTTTTCGGAAAATTGGCTCATTTTGGTAGAGTTCTTTACCCATCTCCACATACTGGGCACCTTGACCAGGAAACATAAATATAACTTGTCGCTCACTGGGTTCGGTGAAGTGGCTGAAGACCCTTTGTGGCTCTTGGATTTCTAAAACTTTCACTGCATCGTCAATGTCTTGGCAAACTACGATTCGGCGATGTTCAAAGGCTTGACGACCCACCCCAAGGGTGTAAGCGACATCTGCCAAGTTGAGTTGAGGATGCTGCTTTAAGTGGTTAACTAAGTTTATTGTGGCAGTTTCTAGTGCAAAGCTAGTTTTGGCTGAAATTACCAATAAATTCTGTGAGCGTCCAGGACTAGATGGTTCCAGAATTGGGGCTTCTTCAAGAATTACATGGGCATTAGTGCCACCAATTCCAAAAGAACTAACCCCAGCGCGTCGAGGTTGTCCGTTCGATTTCCATTCTGAAAGCTTGTTATTAATATAGAATGGGCTGTTGATGAAATCTATCTGCGGATTGGGCTGCTGAAAGTGCAAACTGGGTGGTATTTGCTGGTGTTTGAGCGCCAGAACTGTCTTGATTAAACCCGCAATCCCAGCCGCAGTATCTAAGTGTCCAATGTTTGTCTTTACCGAACCAATAGCGCAGAAACCTTTTTTGTCAGTGGTAGCACGAAAAGATTTGGTTAGCGCTGCAATTTCAATGGGATCTCCGAGAGCAGTTCCGGTTCCATGAGCTTCTACATAACTAATCATGTCGGATTTCACCCTCGCTACGGCAAGAGCCTCGGCAATTACCTGAGCTTGACCATCGACGCTGGGAGCTGTGTAGCCAACTTTTTTAGAACCATCATTATTAATAGCTGAAGCCTTAATAATAGCGTGAATAAAATCTCCATCAGCGATCGCATCCTCTAATCGCTTTAAGACTACAATACCTACACCTTCGCCGCTGACAGTTCCCTTTGCCTTGGCATCAAAGGCACGGCAATGTCCATCGGGAGACAAAATTCCCCCTTCTTGATAAAAATAGCCAGCTTTTTCTGATCCAGATATGCAAACTCCACCCGCTAAGGCCAGATCGCATTCACGATCTAGCAAACTTTGACAGGCTAAATGTACAGCGACTAATGAAGTAGAACAACCAGTTTGGACAGTGATTGCTGAACCATTTAGATTTAATTTATAGGCGACTCGTGTAGCTAGGTTATCTGGGCGATTACTATGTCTAATTTCATCAAAACCAACAAGTTTTATTAATTCAGGGTTAGAAAAAATATTGAATAAAAAGTAACTGCTAACGCTGGCTCCACCATAAACACTAATTCTACCTTCATAGGTTTCAGAATTGTAGCCAGCACTTTCGAGCGCCTCCCAGGCAACTTCTAAGAAAAGCCGTTGCTGCGGATCGATGAGTTCTGCCGCTCTGGGAGAATAATTAAAGAAGGAAGCATCAAATAATTCTACGTCTTCCAGTTCAGCGTTTGCTTTAACATAGTTAGGGTTATTTAGGGTACTTTTGTCTACACCCGCAGACTCCAGTTCTATATCTGAAAAAACCGAAATTGATTCCACCCCATTCTGTAAATTCTGCCAAAACTCATCAAGATTTTTGGCTTTTGGGAAACGCCCATTTATACCTACAATGGCTATCTCATTAAAAATTTCTGAAGCCTCTAAATTGTTTTTCATTTTTCACTCCAGATTTTTTAATTTAAAGTTTTTGCCGAAACTGTGTTCTTAGTTGTCTTTCATTCATCCGACTTTTAGCTCTGTTATGGCTTTCTTCTAAAGAAGATTCTTCGCTTTTTTCTGGATTCAAGAACTTTACTAAAGAACTGATAGTAGGATGTTCAAATAAATCAGTTATGGATAAATCTTGATTAAAAAGTTGTCTCAGTTTGCTATGAATTTGCACAATGAGTAATGAATGTCCACCGAGTTCAAAGAAGTTATCATTAATACCAACTTTTTGCACATTCAGCGCCTCTTGCCAGATAATAGTGATCGCTTCTTCAATCTCTGTTTGAGGTGGCTGATAAGTTGCTTCTAATTCTGGGCGATAACCATCTGGTTCTGGTAAGGCACTGCGGTTCACCTTGCCATTTGGCATTAGTGGCAGCACTTTGAGAATCACGAAAGCCGAGGGCATCATATATTCCGGCAGTTTTTCTCTCACAAACCTGTGCATATTACTAACACTGGGTGTCTGTTTTTGCTTAGGAATAATATAGGCAATCAACCGCTTGTCTTCTCGCAGCAAAACCACAGCTTGTTGTACTTCTGGATGCTGACACAGCACCGTCTCAATCTCGGAGAGTTCAATCCGAAAGCCCCGGATTTTTACCTGATTATCTAGCCGTCCGATAAATTCAATGTTGCCATCAGGTAGGTAACGTGCTAAATCACCAGTTTTGTAAAGGCGATCGCATTTTGAATTTCCAAAGGTGTTGGCTATAAATCTCTCTGCGGTTAGTTCGGGCCGATTTAAATAACCCCGAACTAAAGAGGCTCCACCGATATACAATTCACCTGGCACACCAATGGGTACGGGTTGCAGCTGCTGATCTAACAGATAAATCTGTATATTCCCCAGTGGACGACCTAGTGGAACTGTTTTTGAATTATGACTAGCTTGGTTATTCTGAACGGCGAAGGTAGTAACACCTACGGTAGCTTCTGTTGGGCCGTAGTGATTGAAGATTAAGCAATCTGGTGCTTGCTGCTGAATCTGCTCGATTAAATCCCAAGTTGCAACTTCACCTCCCAGGATCAGTCTTTGGCGAGGCAGAATGGACTGGGATGGAGCGGATGCTAGGAGACTGGCAAGGTGGGAGGGGACAATTTTCAGACAGTCGATGGAATGTTGGCGGTTGTATTCAGCTAAGGCTGCTGAGTCAGCAACTCGCTGGGAGGATATGATATGCAGAGTGCCACCTGTACAAAGAGAAGGAAAGATAACGGTGTTACCCAAGTCTGCGGCTAAGGTAGAAACACTAGCGAAATTAGCTGCTGTGGGTAGATTTAATCTTTCTGTGATGCTATTGAGGTAATTAACTAGTTGCTGGTGTTCAATGGCTACTCCCTTTGGTTTGCCAGTGGAACCAGAGGTAAATACTACATAGACTAAATTTTCAGTCGTTACCTCACTGCTGGGATTATCATCGTCGTACTGAGAAATGATGTTCCAATCAGTATCTAAATTAATCACCAATGACGCTTGAGCATCCTGCAACCGGAAATCAAGACTTTCCTTTGGTAATGTTGGATCTAGTGGTAAATATGCTCCACCAGCCTTGAGGATGCCCAAAAGTCCAATAATCATTTCGAGCGATCGCTCTACACACAGCCCAACTATAACTTCCGGCTTGACTCCCAATGTTTGCAAGTAACGAGCTAGTTGATTAGCTTTGCGGTTCAGCTCTGCGTATGTTAGTTGCTGGTCTTCAAAGACAAGGGCAATGTTGTTAGGTGTTTTTTCTACTTGTTCTTCAAAAATCTGATGTATACATTTGTCTTTTGGATAATCAATCTGCGTTTGATTAAACTCAACTAGTAATTGTTGGCGATCGCTTTTACTGATTATATCTAATTGACTAATTTTTTTATCTGGATTGTTCGTAGCATGATTTAATAAAGTTTGAAAATGTCCAGCTAAACGTTGAATACTATCAGGTGAAAAATAATTGACATCATAGTAAAATTCTGCATTTAAAGTTTCACCATGCTGAGTACAAGTGAGTTTAACTTTAAATGGCTCAATACAGCTATAGTATTTTTCTAGCGAAAATGACACACTATTCGCAAAATGTTTTTCTGGTAGTTGCTCAAACTCAAAACCAATAGGAAATACTAAATTGTTTTCATTCCCTACAGATTCAGGAGTGTAATAATCTTGCCATTCTGTGTTATTAGTTAGGGTGTTTTCGTTAAGTTTTAAGACTTCTTGGAAGCATAAGTCTGGTGTGAGTTGACTTTTAATGGGAATCCAGGTGGCAATCAGTCCCAGTACTTCATGGAGTTCTTCATACTCCCTGCGATCGCTAGCCATACCGATGATAATTTCTGACTCTCCAATGAGCCGCCAAATTAGGGTTTGCCAACAGGCTAGTAGAACTACAACCGTTGAAGTATTATGCTTTCTAGCTAGGGTTGCAGCCTTTGCTGTGACATCAGGTGCGATCGTCAATCGAAAAGAGTCAAGCTGGAATTCTGTTTGTTTTGCAGCTTGGCTTTCAAAAGGCAGTCTTAATATAGTTTGGGAAGGCAACTTTTGCTCTTGCCAATATTTATGAGCTATTTCCGCATTCTCATCTTCGAGCAATTGATTTTGCCATTCTGAGAATTGGAGGTATTGTACAACTTCTTCTGATACTATTTCACTTTGTAAGCAAGCAGAGTATGAATAGCTGATTTCAGCTACTAAGTTTTTGAGTGTCCAGGTATCAGCACAAAGGGAAGGTAAACTGATTATTAAAATATATTTGTGCAGTGACAGCGTTAGTAGAGATGCAGACAAGAGCGGATCTTGCTCAAAGTCGAAATTTTGGCGTCTCTGTTGTTGAAAAATAGCTTCAAATTTAGCTTCTTGTTCCTGTGGTTCACAATCACTCAGATTGATTTCGTGCCATACCAGAACACTACTATCTGCTATAACCATGACTGGAATTTTGATACCTGACAAGCGACGAAAACTTGTCCGAAGAATTCCATGTCGATTGATGACTTGTTGTAAAGCGGCTTTTAAAACCTCTGGGTTGAGATTGCCTTCAAGGAAAATAGCACATTGAGTACAATAAGTTGAATTATATTGCTGTAATAACCAAAGACGCTTTTGTAAAGGGGAAAGCTGAAATCCGCTAACAGTTTTAGTAGGCATAGACTTTATTTATAATATGTTCAATATCTTCAAATACAAATCATTTTATCTGTCGTTGTACCATCTTAACCTAAACATATATGTATTAACTTTTTGCTATTGCTAAGAATAATCTATTTTGTTCAGTTTATATTTAGTAAAATAGCTATTGAAGTTTGCAAGTTTCTATTCGCATATTTAGTAAGCAAGAATTTTCAAAAAAGTATTCTATTGCCTCATTAAATAATTTCTAAAAATCAATTTATTCTTTTGAATTAGCTGATATTCTTAAATAAGAATTACTAATAAATATGAAATTGGATCAATTTCAATATGTCTTGATTTCGTATTATTTGCTGAAAAGTCAGTTTAGGAGAAAATTTTATCACAAACAAAAGTGATTTTAACAAATATTTACAACCATATTAGAGAAAACCAATAGCAAATAGAGCATTGCCTAACCAGGGAAATTTTATCATTAATGGTATCAGATAACCAACTTTTGGGCTATCTTGAATATAACTTTGGAAAACTATTTCTGAGTTCCATTTATCTGCCCAATGGTGTTGCAAGGTTATGCTGTCTTCAATGTTCTTCACATGATGCCACCAATCTGGTGGGATATTAATGATTTCTCCTTGGGTTAGTGTAAATTCTATTGGTTTTGCATTTGCGTAAAGTGGGAACTTTTCTATGTCCGGGTTGAACGTATCAACTTCTCCATCGTATACAAAATCTCCTTGGTCTGGTGAGAGCAAGACAACTCGCTTTTTCCCAGAAATTACTGCTATCCAAGCATTTAAATGATGAGAATCATAGTGAAGACCTATGGATGTATCTTTATGACCTATAAGGATATGACCTGGATAATAGTTGTATTTATTGCGAACCTCTTGTGGTATCTTATCAAGAATGTCCAGAAAGTATATTGGAGCTTTGTAGTCTTGTCGAAGATCAAGACGATTCTCAATTACCAGGCGTTCCAAGCATAGCAATTTATCACGTTCCTTAAGAGTCATGTAATCTAGGTAATCAGCAATAGTCATGGGAGATTTAGTTAGAGTCGCGCAATCCATCACTTGACCCACAGATGATCCGTACTCTGTCCTGAAGAAATCCATAGTCCACTTGGTTGAAGCTTTCCAGTCTTTCATCGCGTCAGTGATAATCACAGGCTTTCCAACAGATGCATATTCTCGAACGAACTCATCATAAGAGAGGTTGCAGCGACGATCAATAGAAGAAATAGGCGTCCATATCAACTTACTTTTTTTCTTGCGCCACGTGAGGTACATGACTAAACTTATGACAGCAGTTAACGTAATTAGGGCAAAAATAAGTTCCATAATATTGGGGAAGAAAAAAGATGATTGTATAGTCATAATCAAATGCAATTAATTAGTGATTTTATAATTTGTGGTTGAAGAGATAATATTTTACTTCGCTAGTATAGTTTCTTCACTATCTTCAACTACAAATCATTTCCCCCATCGCCACTACAATCTTGCGTTGCCCTACATAAGGATAACGTCCGTGTGCAGCCAGCATATTATCTAGCATCAAAATATCTCCTTGCTGCCAAGAAAAGCTAGTTTCTGCCTGATGATAAACTTCATTAATTTCTGCAATAACTGAGTCTTCTATAGAAGTTCCATCACCATAATAAACATTACGTGGTAGCCTCTGTTCTCCAAATAAAGACAACAAAGATTCTCGAACTTCTACATCCAAATAGGCGATGTGATGTAACTGGATTTGATTGAAAAATACTCTGTCACTTGTTTTCGGATGTACCGCGATCGCTGGACGAATTTGGCGAGTTATTAAACTCTTATTATCATACCATTCACAAGTCACCCTAGCCTGACGACAGTAATTTTCTACTACAGATTTATCATTGGTATGGAAAAAGTCTTGCCAGCTTACATCTAAATCATCGGTGTAGTTGCGGACGTACATTAATTGTTTTTCAGCTAATCGTTCTCGCAACTGAGGATTGAGTATTTGGTAAGCTTGGCGACAGTCGATAATCGGCGTTTCTCCACCTTGTTGTGCTGGTTGTACACAGAAGAACCAAATTTTTAAAGGCCAGCAATGTAAGTGAGAACTTTCATTATGGAAGAGGATAGCTTTATCGGCTGGATAAGGAGTGGAACCATAAACTTTACTCCCTTCTACAGCACGAGGTAAATCGCCATATTCACTAAATAATTCTGGACAAATCCCTTGAGCAACGCTTTCAAATACCGAAACGGAATTTACATGAAAATTTCTAAATAGAATAGCTCCGTGTTTTAACAATTCTGTCTCTATAAATTTCCGATTCGTTTTAGCCCAATCTCCCAAATCAATCTCGTCAGTATCAGGCTGAATTACTAGAGGAAATGTTTGCCCAGTTTGCAGATAGGATGTCTTAATTAATTTTTCTGGTGATAGGGTGACAGCCTTGGGAGCAATACTAATAAATTTTTCTCGATTGAAAGCTTTCCGCTCTTGTTTTTGCATAGTTTGTTGCTTGTTTTCAGCTTCGGTCAGCATTTCTAGACTGTTGATTCGGGCATCAGGTTCGGAGATAATGCTATTGAGTAATGTCTTGAAATGATCTGTCATGCGAGTTATGATGCTGGTTTCAAAAAGGTCAGCATTGTATTGCCAGTTTCCGACGATACCTTGATCTGTTTCTGTCAGAAATAGTGCTAAATCAAACTTTGCTATTTCGTTTTTAACCTCCAATAAACTTAATGTCAGTCCTGGCAATTCTAATGGTGGCATCGGAGCATTCTGAAGGACAAATAACACCTGAAATAGTGAGGGTGTGTTGCTCAAATTCCGCTCTGGTTGCAATGCCTTCACTAATTGATCGAAGGGCAAATCTTGATGAGTGTATGCTCCTAATGCAACTTGGCGCACTCGTTTAAGTAACTCTCGAAAACTGGGGTTTCCAGCAAGATCAGTGCGTAAAACAAGTAGGTTGACAAAAAAACCAATTAATGATTCAGTCTCAGGTTGGTTACGGTTAGCGACATCAGTACCTACAACGATGTCATCCTGATTTGTATAGCGTTGTAGCAACACTTGAAAACCTGCCAGCAGAGTCATGAACAAAGTGACACCCTCTTGACGCGAGAGTGCTTGAAGTGCTTTGAACTCTTTGGCGGGAATTAAAAAAGATGAAGTGTCACCTAGATTAGTTTTCACTTCTGCACGGGGACGAGTTGTAGGCAATTTCATTACAGGGAGATTACTTAATTGCTTCTTCCAATAGGCGAGTTGGGTTTCTAAAACATCACCTTGTAACCACTGTCGTTGCCACGCTGCAAAGTCTGCATACTGAATAGCCAATTCTGGAAGCGGGGAGGGTTTTCCAGCAGAGAAGGCTTCATACAGTGCTACTAATTCCTGAACAAACACGCCCATTGACCAACCATCTGAAACAATATGGTGGATGGTGAACAATACTATATACTCTTGCTCGTGAATATGCAGGAGAGTGCATCTTAGTAATGGGCCTTGAACTAAGTCAAAGCAGTGTTGCGATTCTTCTATGATTAGTTGTTGAACAAGAGCTTCTCTCTGTGCTTCTGGCAATTCCCGCAAATCCACTACTGGTAGTCTAACTCTTAGGCTGGAAGCGATCGCCTGAAAGGGTTGTCCATTTACCAGATGGAAGGTAGTACGTAAGGCTTCATGGCGATATACGATTTCAGCAAAAGCTTCCTCCAGCGCAGCCACATTCAACAAACCAACGAAGCGCACGGCAATTGGTATGTTGTAAATAGCGCTGCCTGGTTGTAATTGCTCCAGCAACCATAGTCTGGCTTGAGCGAAGGAAAGAGGTAGATTTTTGGCTCTAGAGACGCGCCCAATGGTAGGAGACTGTTGTCCCAATTCTGCTTTGATCACCTCCTCGATACTTTTGGCTAATTCAACCACTGTCGGGGACTCAAATAAGCGATGTAGCGATAGGTTTATCTCGAAAGCTTTATTTATGCGAGAAATTACTTGTGTCGCCAACAAGGAATGCCCGCCTAACTCAAAGAAATTGTCATAAATACTTATTTGTTCCCGATTCAGAACTTGAACCCAAATGCCAGCTACCACTTCTTCAAATGGATTCTGAGGTGCGACAAAAACTTTTTCTAGGTGGGATCTACTAATATCAGGTGCAGGTAGCGCTTTCCGGTCAACTTTACCATTGGGTGTGAGTGGTAGGGCTTCTAACATCACAAAAGCACTTGGCATCATGTAGCTTGGCAACTTCGACTCTAAAAAGTTGCGTAGCCCCGGTGATATTTGACGCTGTGAAATTTGCTCAGTTTGCAATTTCGTCGTCTCCTCACCCGATCGCTGATGTTCTGGGTTCTGCACTAAATAAGCTACCAAGGACTTCCCTTCAGAGGAGTCTTCTTGAGCTATAACCACACTTTCTCGCACCTCTGGGTATTGGCTGATGACAAACTCGATTTCTCCCAATTCAATGCGGAAACCACGGACTTTTACTTGGTTATCAATACGCCCCAAGTATTCAATGTTGCCATCAGGTAGATAACGGGCTAAATCCCCAGTTTTGTACAGACGTGCAGACTGTTGAATACTAAAAGGGTGAGGGATAAATTTTTCTGCTGTCAAATCGGGACGGTTTAAGTAACCTCGTGCCAATTGGACACCACCTACATATATTTCACCGATTACACCTAGAGGAACAGGTTGCTTATTGGTATCTAGTATATGTATCTGGGTATTAGCAATTGGGCGACCAATTAAAACAGATGCCGTTTGGGGTGTTTGTGGGGTAATCTTGCCACAAGTAACATCCGCAGATACCTCCGATGAACCGTAAAGGTTTAACAAGGTACTATCCGGTAAACTCTGCTGAAATTGTACTAGGAGATCGGTAGATAGTGCTTCACCACTGCTAACCCACAACTTTAACTTGGGTAACTGCAACTGTAAAAGATTATATGTATTTAATAATATACGTAATAAAGAAGGCACAAGTACTAATCGTGTTACATTGTTGTTTGCAAGACTAGTTACAAACTGTTGTGGATCTTTAACAACTTGCTCTGGCACAATTACTGTGGTTATTCCTTGAAGTAAAGGGACAAAGATTTCCCAAACTGAATCTACAAAGTTTAAGGATGTCTTTTGACAACAAACCTCTTCTTCAGTGAAGGGATGAAATTTCCACATCCAATGAAACCGATTGACTGCACCTTGATGAAGACCAAGCACTCCCTTGGATTTGCCTGTGGAGCCAGAGGTATAAATTACATAAGCTAAATTATTAACTGTATTCGTATTTATCGGGTTAGTTTGGCTTTCTTGAGCAATCTGATCCCAATGTGTGTCTAAGCAAACTATATGTGCTTTATGTGTTGGTAATTGTTCAACTAAGGACTGCTGAGTTAGCAGAATTGGTAGTTGAGTATCAAACAACATATAAGCCAAGCGTTCTTGGGGATAATTAGGGTCTATAGGTACGTATGCACCACCTGCTTTCAGGATAGCTAATAGACTAATGACCATAGAGAGCGATCGCTCTACACAAATCCCGACTAATACCTCTGGTTTTACTCCCAGTCGTTGCAGGTAGTGTGCTAGTTGGTTAGCTCTAGCATTCAGTTCGTAGTAGGTTAATTGTTTATCCTCAAATACTACTGCTACTGCATCAGGTGTGCGTTCTACTTGCGCTTCAAACAACTGATGAATACATTGTTGTTGAGGATATTCAACCTGAGTGTTATTCCACTCCACTAGCTGCTGATGTAACTCATCTGCCGTTAATAGTGGTAAATCAGATAATTTTGCTTGTGGATTTGCAACAATCCCTTCTAGCAAAGTACAAAAATGCTCTACTATCCGAGTAATAGTTTCAGCATCAAACAAGTCGGTATTGTATTCTAAGCAGCCCCTCAACTTTGGCTGTGCATCCACTAAGTACAGAGTTAAATCAAATTTGGCAGTCTGACCGTGCGTTGGGAGCCAATTTAGAGTCAAACCAGGTAGTGTCAGTTCCTTTTGAGTATCTTCCTGCCAAGCAAACATCACCTGAAACAAAGGCATCTGACTGAGATTTCTATCTGGCTGAAGTTCTTCCACTAATTGCTCGAAAGGTATATCTGCATGAGCATAAGCACCCACGCATACCTCGCGCACTCTATTCAACAATTCTAAAAAACTTGGATTCCCAGAAAGATAAGTCCGCAGCACCAGGGTATTTACAAAAAAACCAATCAGCCCTTGAATCTCACTTTGGTTGCGGTTAGCAATTGGGGAGCCAACGCAAATATCTTCTTGCCCTGTATAACGGTACAGTAAAGCTTGAAATGCTCCCAGTAGCGTCATAAACAAGGTTACTCCTTCCTGATTGCTCAGGGATCTGAGCATATCAGTTAGACTTGCTGATAACTCAAAAGAAGCAACTGCGCCTCGGAAGCTTTGGACTGGTGGTCGTGGGCGATCTGTGGGCAAAGCTAAAGTTGAAGCACCTGTCAATTGTTGCTTCCAATAATTAAGTTGCGTCTTTTGTAATTCCCCTTGTAACCACTGACGCTGCCAAATAGCAAAGTCTGCGTATTGAATAGAGATATCAGGCAAGGTAGATGCTTTGTCGGTGGAGAAGGCTTCATAGAGTCCTGCTAGTTCACGGATTAGCACTCCTATAGACCAACCATCAACGGCAATGTGGTGGATTGTGAATAGCAGCAAGTATTCTTCGACGCCTGTTTGTAGCAGCATAGCTCGCAGCAACGGGCCAGTCACTAAATCAAAAGGTTTTTGAGCTATCTCTGTTGTTAACCGTTCAACTTGTGCTTGCCGTTCCGCTTCTGGGATCGAGAGCAAGTTTACCAGTGGCAGCGTCACAGTTACAGCAGGATGAATAATTTGAATTGCTTGTTCCTCAAGCATCTCAAAAGTAGTACGTAACGCTTCATGGCGTCGCACAATCTCGTTGAGACTTCGCTCTAACGCATCTACGTTAAGCGCACCTACAAGCTGTACACACGCTAGTTCGCTATAGTAAGGATTGTCGATATCTAACTGTTGAAGAAACCACAGCCGTTGTTGGGCAAAAGATAGGGGAGCAGGACTAATTTGAGAACGTTTTGAAATAACTTCTAATTGAGAGCGAGAGTCAACTTCACCGCGCAATCGCTTTGTGAGAAGCTCCTGTTGAGCGAGTGAAAGCTTTGATCGTCGTTTTAAAATTTCATCTTTTTTTATATCCATAATCCCCCCTATCAAACTACGAGAACTAGCAATGCTTTTTAATCTATAACTTTGACCTTTACATAATCAGGGATAGGCTGTATTCGCGTTAGCTGATTTTCTAAAATTAGCAAATTTCCACTTTTATCAATTTCTTGAAACCCTGCAAACTTATAAGATATATACATCATCCGATTACGATTATTAGAAACAAACTCAGCCCGTAAGCGAACATTATTCTTCTTAGCCAATGTCATAATATGATTTAGCATAATTGTGCCAACACCTCTGGACATAACCCGACAAGACATCAGCAAAAGCTTTAGAGTCCACACAACCTCTGCACATTCTACAAGAGCTAACCCAATTTTTCCATAACTACCATATTTATCTTCTAAACTAGCAATCAGTATTTTATGCCGATCAGATTTTCGGAAATGATTCAATTCGTTATATGAATATGTATAACCAGTTGTATTTAATTGATTAGTTCTTACTGTTAACTCTTCGGCTCTTTGTAAATCATCCTCTTGAGCAGTGGAGATAGTAAAAGTCATATTAAGTGTAGCTAAAAATTCATCTTGAGTCCCAATAAATTCTTTTTCAGAATTATTTCGCTCAATATCACTAATATACATTAGTCTTCTCAGTTTAGAATCCTCTGTAATAAAACGAGGATTTATTTCTGGTTTATCTAAAAGATGCGTTAGATCAGTTACATTAATACAAAGTACTTCAGGAAGTGAGAAATTGACTTCTTCAAGTTCAAATAACTGGTCATCGATAAAGGCAAATGTATCTATACTCAGATTAAGTGACTTAGCAATTTCTTGAATAGAACTCGATTTGGAGTTCCAATTGATTTGGGGATAGAGAAAATATTCGTCTAGCCCAAACTCCTGGATTTTCTCCATTGCTCTGGCATGGTCATTTTTACTGGCAATCGACTGCAAAATACCTCGGACATCTAATGTTTTGATAATATCGACTACCTCGTTTCGCAGGTAAACACAGTCATCCTCTAACAAAACACCATCCCAAAGGGTATTATCTAAATCCCAAACTACGCATTTAATAGCTTTTTGATCGACTTGCCGATCATTTAAAATTTCAATGTTTGTGCTAATCATATTCTCACATCATTGCCAATGAGTTTTGAGAATTGACGGTGGAAGCAGGTTTTGAGATATATTCCTGATAACCATAATCAGCGATGGTAATCTGTTGTATTTGTGTGCTTCCTTCAATGATTTCCATAATTTTGGCATCTCGCAAATATCTAGCAACCGAATATTCGTTAGTACAACCATTCGCTCCATGAATTTGTACGGCATTATTTGCCACTTTCGTTGCTGTTGTAGATGCAAAATATTTGGCGATTGAAGTCTCTGTTATCGAATTTGGATCGCCAATTTCTTTGAGATAGCCAGCTTGATAGCACAGTAATCTTGCTGCTTTCACATTGACTATCATCTCAGTAATCATTTGCCGAATTAATTGGTGTTCTTTCAAATAAACATCAAACTGCTTTCGTTCGCTTGTGTACTGAATGCAGGCTTCTAGACAGGCTTGAGCAATACCTACAGAACCCCATGCCACACTATATCTTCCATAATCCAATGCAGAATAAGCGATATAAGATAAACCAAAACCCAATCTGCCTAACAGATTTTCTTGAGGAATTTGACAATCTTGAAAGTTTAATTGAGCAAGCATTGAAGCCCGAACACCCAACATCCCCGAAATTGGTTGTATTAAAAGTCCTGGACTATTTTTTTCAACCAAAAAAGCAGAGGGTTTTCCTGAACATTGGGCAAATACCAAAAAGATATCAGCAATTTGTCCGTAGGTAATCCATTTTTTCTGTCCATTCAAAATATAAGAGTCACCAGAAAGTGTTGCTGTGGTTTCTATACTTTTGGCATCACTTCCTACGTCAGGTTCACTTAAAGCAAAAGCAGCTATAACTTCACCAGATGCTAATTTTGGCAGCCAATACTCTTTTTGGGACTTATTACCCCATCGACAAAGAGCAGAAGCAACCATGCTATGAACTGTAAGCAAACTCCGTAAAGAAGAACATCCCCGTCCAATTTCTTCATTCAGAAGACCATAGGTGATCATATCCATACTTTTGCCACCAAATTCTTCGGGTATTACAGCACCAAAATATCCATGATGAGCAAACTTTTCTATAAGTTTTGGGGAGGTATACTCTTCTTGGTCGGAGGAATTTGCTTGAGGTACAACTTCTTTGTTGACAAAACCTATAAATTTAGATTTATCATCTTTTTGTTGAGATGTCAACTCAATTTTCATGATGATTACTTGGTTGTTGAAAATAGTTGTGAATTTTATATTTGTTCATTTTTGGGCAACAAAAGCTGTCTTGCGTTCAACTAAACGAGTCATAGAATTTATAGTTCTGAAGTTATCAAGCTCCAGGTCTTCATTGTCAATATTAATTTGAAATGTTTGTTCGATAAATAAGACGAGTTGCATAGCAAACATGGAATTGACAAAACCAAGTGCAAAAATATCTTCATCTAACTGCAAATCATGATTTCGGAAGAATCGTGATAAAAATTCTCTAAATTTTGCTTGTATTTCTGACATTTTTTAATTCCCCTTGACTTTCAGGATGACTAGGGAGTTTGTTTTAATATCCAATTTCAAATTGCTCCATTGTAAGTATAAAAACCTTGCCCATTCTTGCGACCAAATAAACCAGCATCTACCATTTTTTTTAGCAATTGGCAGGGTCTATATTTGCTGTCGTTGAAACTTTCATACAAAACTTCGATGGAAAAAAGAATCGTATCCAATCCAATTAAGTCAGCAGTTTCTAGGGGGCCCATTTTATGACCGAAACAAGTTTTGAAAATTCTATCCACTTCTTCCACTGAAGCAACTTGGTCTTGTAGCAAGAAAATTGCTTCATTAATTGTCAACATCAGAACTCGGTTAGAAACAAAACCTGGCGAATCATTGACGAGGATACTTTCTTTACCCATCTGAGCCAGTAATTCTTTAGCTGTTGAGATTGTTTCATCAGATGTGTGATACCCGCGAATCATTTCAACCATCGGCTTCATGGGAACCGGGTTCATGAAATGCATACCAATCACTTTATCAGCACGCTTAGTTAATGAAGCAATACGAGTAATAGGAATTGCAGATGTATTAGCCGCAAATATAGTTTTTTCTGGACAAATCGCATCAATTTGTGCGTATACTCCCTTTTTAATATCCCACTTTTCGGTGACATTTTCAATCACAAATTCTGTATCTTCAAGAAATTTATAATTTGTGGAAAATTTAATTTTATGCAGAATGCGATCGGGATTATCTACTTTTTCATTTTTATTGAAAAAGCTTTGAAAACGGATATTATTTCTGATTTGCTTGTTGGCAGATTCCAGAATTTCTTCGGAAATATCTACTAAAATTACGTGATGACCACTTTGGGCGAGATTTTGGGCTAACCCAATTCCCATCACACCTGCTCCGACAACACCGACAGTTTGAATTTTCATAATTTTATCTTGCAATGACTAACTTTTGCGATCTAGTTTGACAATTGCACATCAAGAGCTTTGTTAATCTCTCCAGTTACACTTGCTTCGTTTCTAGATAATTGTTCTAACTCTTCTATGAGAATTTCTTCAATCACCAAAGCTAATTCATCAATAGTGGGAGCTTCAAAAAGAGAACGAACAGGTAGTTCTATTTGAAAAGTTTTGCGAAGCTGAGAAATAAGTACAGTTCCCGTCAAAGAGTCTCCCCCTAAAGCAAAAAAGCTGTCATGAATACCTACTGGCTCTATACCCAGTAACTCTTGAAAAACTTCAACTAGTTTTTGCTCTACATCATTACTAGGAGCAATGTATGCATTTTTTAAGTTTGGTCTAGAGTGACGAGAAGATAAATTAACTTTTTTGGCAGTAGTTTTTTGTTGTAAAGGCTTTAATATAATCCATTGGTCAATTCTAGATTGTAAATTACCAGTTGAGACAACTATTTGATGATATTGACTCCATAAAAGAATCTGTTCAAGGGCATTAATACCTTCTAAAGATTCGATGGCGAATTCAGCCAAACTTGTATTAGCAGGTATTTGTGAATTGTCTCCTGCAAATCGCCATGTATCCCAGTTAATGCTCATCCAAGGAATAGGATTTATCTGATTATGCTGGTAAGCGAAAGCATCCATAAACAGACTTGCTGCTGAGTTGGTAACAGAGCCTAATCCGCCTAAAACTGAGGTTAATGAAGACATTAATAGACAGAAATCAAGCTTTTGAGACTGCAAAACCTTTTCTAATACTAAGAGTCCCTGTTGCTTTTGTTGAAATTGTTGTTTACACTGTGTCGAGTCTATCTCTGTAATAGGAAAAAATGAATTTTCTAGAGCTATCTTGACTGTATGAAACACCCCGTTGAGTTGACCAAACTGTTCTTGTGTTTGAGCGATAAGCCAGAGGCTTGACGCTTCGCGTATCGCACTTTGCATTTGTGCTACATTTACTACATCAGCACTCTTGATTAAGACTTTTGCGCCCAGATTCTCCAGTTCTTGCACTTTCCGAATTTTGCGACTGATGTTATCTTGCTCATCGTGAGTTGTCAGCCACTCTGACCAATCCGGTCGGTTGGGAAAATCTTCAGCTTCTAAAATCAGCAGTTTTGCCTGTACTGTCTTTGCTAGATGTTCAGCTATTACAAGTCCTATGTCTTCAAGCCCACCAGTAATTAAGTAGACTCCTTTTTCTCTTAATCTGGGTGCATCCGAGGCGTTTGCATCTAATTGGACAGACTCAAAGGTTTGCACCCAACGTTCCAAACCACGGTAAGCAATAACTGAATCAGAGGAATTGGCTTTAAGTTCTGTCAGTAGTTGTTCTACAAATTTCTCTTCTTGCCAACTTCCTGCTGAGGGAATAGCAATATCAATGCTACAACATTTTATATTTGAATATTCTTGTGGGATGACCTTAACAAGTCCAAGAAGGGTTGCTTTTTCTGGGCAGAGATTTTCGACTCCGGTTACTGCTTGCATATTGTTGGAGATAACTGCAATCTGTAACTCATTAATAAAGTTCTGTTTTTCTAGCGATTGTGTCAACAATAACAAACTTTGGAATCCTTCTGCTGTGTTATAATCTGCAAATTCTGACTGGGTTACACTCCACAGATGAATAATTCTTTGTGGTATTAAGTCTTGGGTGTGGAGTTCTTTAAGAAGGGTGTTGTAATCATCCTGTTGTTGAGGCGCTATTTTATATGCACGCTTGCCCAGAGGCTTCTGGGAAGATTCGTTTTTGCTGGCAAATTGCTCTCCAATAGTGACAGTAATCACATCATGACCTTCAAGTTCGAGTCGCTTCACGATTTGAGCGCCTAATCCATACTCATCAACAAATATCAACCAGCATTCAGGTTGTTTCACCTGACCATTTGACTGTGGTGGTAGCGAACGTTTCCATGAAGGGATGTAGAACCAGTCAGCAATGTTGGGCTTTTTGCCAAATGAAACTTCTTCTTGTTCATTAAGCAAGGCTGTAAATGCTGCTGGTGTTTTGTGCGTTGCTGGCGAAGATGCTTGAGCGACAATAACATGTTCCCTGAAAGCTTCAAATTCAGAGAAAGCTGCTACTTCAACAAAACCATGAGATTTGAGTTTTTCTTGCCACTTATCCTTTGAGATGAAAGGATTACCCATGTTTCGGGTGCTTTTTTCATCCTTGATCGGATTCATAAGCAAACCATCTATTAAGTCAGCTTCCAATCTGCCTTGAGTTATCTCCCAAAGCAGGAGTAAACCTCCAGGAGCCAATAAAGAACGAACACGATCAAGAGTTTCTCCTATATTTTGAGCTATGTGTAGGACATTGTAAGCTACTACTACATCAAAGCTATGGCTCTCGTATCCTTGTTCAATTGGAGATTGCTCTATGTCTAGCAACCTATATTGGATAAATGGATAATCGCTAAATTTATTCTGAGCTGCGTTCAGGAAAAAACCGCCTATGTCAGTAAAAGTGTAATTGGTTTGTTTTGACGGTAATAAAGGTAACAATTGTGATGTAACAGTACCACTTCCAGCACCAATTTCTAACAGCCTCAGATTGACTTCTGATGATAATGATTCGACCACCTGTTTCATGCAGACCTGCATGATAGAGTTGTAGTAATTATGTGAAGGCGAGCTTTGAATTGAAAATTCTCTTTCCTTTACAAAGATAGAAACATTCAATTCCAAAGGTTCTTTTTCACCAGTTAATATGGCTACCATATTTTCGCCATAAAGTTGAAGTAAATCGATTTGTTGTAGTATGTCTGTCCATCTGGCTCTCACCTCTGCTGAAAGCTCATTCACAGCATCTGTTGAAAGTGGCATTAGGTTAGCAAACGTCCCTTCTTCTTGATGTAACTGACCTTGCTCTACCAATATTTCCAACCATCGACCCAACAATTCTTGATAGCGAGGAATAATCTGACATTGCTCAAACAATTCTTGCAAAGAATACTTTTTGGAGGGATTGTTAAAAGCTCCTAAACGTCTTAAGGCAAGGTTAATGTAAGCAGTGCATAAACGATCTAACCATTCTCTTTTCTCTTGATAAATTTGCTCGTCAAATTCCAAAGCCCCTATGCTAGCTTGGAGTTGACCCGCTTCTACCAAAGATTTCCAAAGCTCTGATGTTGTTAACTTGGGCTGAAAATTTGTTTGTGCTGGAGATAATTTTTGTGGTTCAATCCAATATCTTTGTCGCTCAAAGGGATATGTTGGCAAGGGAAGGCGATATCGGCGCTCATGGGCATAAAATCCTGACCAATCTATCTTGATTCCCTCAAGCCATAGTTGTCCTAATGTGTTGAGGATAAAAGCAACATCTGACTCTCGCTCATAAGCATAGCGCAGTGAGGATAATATTGTTTTATTATCATCAGGAACATTATCTAAACATTGCATTGCTAAACTGCTTAAGGTTTGTCCTGGCCCCACCTCTAATAAAATTGGACTGTGTTTTGTCCACAAGTTATTTACTCCATCAGCAAAGCGCACGGGTTGGCACAGATGCTGTGTCCAGTAGCTTGAATTTGTAGCTTGCTCTGCTGTAATCCAAGTTCCGGTGACGTTTGACAGATAAGGAATTTGGGGTGGTTTAAGACTGATAGTTTGCACTAGTTCGGTGAAAGAGTCTGCGATCGCTGACATCATGTAAGAATGAAAGGCATGGGAAGTCTGCAATTGCCGACAGGCTAACCCCTTAGCACTCAACTCACCTGCCAATTCCTCTACAGCCTGTGTAGTTCCCGCAAGTACACATTGGAATGAGCCATTGACTGCTGACAAGGAAAGGTTTTCATTCAAGAAAGGTTGCACTTCTTCTTCTGTTAAGGGAACTGCTAGCATTGCTCCCCCTGGCAATTCTTGAATCATTTGCGCTCTTTTGGCAACAAGAGTAATTGCATCTTCTAGAGACAATACTCCTGCTAGAGTCGCAGCCGTATATTCACCGATGCTGTAACCAATCATTGCTACTGGACGAATGCCCCAGGATATCCATAATTGAGCTAAAGCATACTCAATGGCAAACAGTGCTGGCTGAGTGAGATAGGTTTGATTTAATTTTTGGGCGGCGGGATCTGGTGATTGGGAATCGCGACCAAGCATTTGGCGTAAATCGATACCCGATTTTTCTTTGGTTGCTTCTTGCTTGGCGGAAGAAGTAGGATAAATAACTTCTTTGAGATTAAGACCCAACAGAGGTTCAAATAAAGAGCAACAGCGATCGATCTGTTCGCGAAAAGTTGGTTCTGATTGGTATAATTCAGAACCCATGTTGACATAATGAGTTCCCAAACCAGTAAACATAAAGGCTACTGGGCGCTCATTCATGTCCTGAGTGCTAGTGAGGACTCGTTTGGGATTTTGGAGGGCTGCGATCGCATCTTGAGTATCTTGACAAACAACTGTCCGCCGATGGCTCAAACCATGTCGCCCGACTTGCAATGTATAAGCGACATCTGCAAGGTTAAGTTCTGGGTGCTGTTGCAGGTGATTAACCAAATTTGTAGTTGCTGTCTCTAAAGCTGAATCTGTTTTGGCAGAAAGTACCAGCAATTGAGACTTTCTCCCCTGCTCCCCTGCCCCTCTGCTCCCCTGCTCCCCTCCAGGGGCTTCTTCTAAAACAACATGAGCATTAGTCCCTCCAAGACCAAAAGAACTAACCCCAGCGCGGCGTGGTGTGCCGTTTGTTTGCCATGCAGATAGTTGGGTATTAACGTAAAAAGGGCTGTTGGCAAAGTCTATTTCGGGATTGGGTTCTTCAAAATACAAGCTGGGTGGTATTTGTTGATGCTTTAGAGCCAAAGCTGTTTTAATTAAGCTCGTCACTCCAGCAGCAGTATTCAAATGGCTAATATTGGGTTTGACCGAACCGATCGCACAAAAACCCTTCTTACTGGTTCCGGCACGAAACACTTTATCTAGCGCTCGAATTTCGATTGGATCGCCCAAGGCTGTACCAGTGCCATGAGTTTCAATGTAAGTAATAGTATCAGGATCAAAGGAGGCGATCGCTTGAGCTTGAGCAATCACTTCTGCTTGACCTGCAACACTTGGTGCTGTGTAGCTGACTTTCACTGCACCATCATTATTAATAGCTGAACCTTTAATTACTCCATAAATATAGTCGCCATCTGCTACGGCATCTTCTAATCTCTTCAGAACAACAATACCTGCCCCTCTACCAAAAGGGCCACCAGTAGCTTTGGCATCAAAGGCACGAGTGTGAGCATCAGCAGAAGCCATACCACCAGCTTGATAAAAGTAACCTTCTATTTGGGGAGTTTGGATGGCAACACCTCCAGCCAGTGCCATATCACATTGGTAACTCAATAATCCTCGACACGCAAAATGAACAGCTACTAAAGAAGTAGAACAAGCAGTACCAACATTTACACTTGGCCCTTTCAAATTCAATTTGTAGGACACTCGTGTAGGTATAAAGTCTTTATCATTGCCAAGGGTAATTTGCAGATTTAGCGATTGCAGCAGGTCAGGGTGTGAAGCAAGGTTGTTGAACAAGTAAGTACTTAAGTTTCCCCCAGCATATAAACCGGTTAAGTTATTGTCTGCTTTTGGGTTATAACCAGCATTTTCCAATGCTTCCCAAGCACATTCCAAAAAAACTCGCTGCTGAGGATCGAGAAGTTCTGCTTCTCTAGGAGAAAAGCCAAAAAATGCAGCGTCAAACATCTCAATATCTTCTAGCACAAACCCTGCTTTCACATAATTACGATCGTGCAAAAAAGCTGGATCTACACCTGAAGCTAACAACTCTTCATCACTAAAGTATGAAATCGACTCGACACCATCACACAAGTTTTGCCAAAACTGAGCTACGTTTTTAGCTCCAGGAAACTGACCAGCCATGCCAATAATAGCTATGCCTTTTAATTTATTATTCATATACTCTCCTTCTTTGCTTCATCAGCTGAATTTCTTCGGCAATTGCCATATCTTGCTTCTTGGCACGTTCCTGGGCTAGCTCAAAAGCTGGTTGATCATTCTTTTGCCTGCTGAAATATTTTGATAAGGTACTAATGGTGGGATATTCAAATAATTCAGCTGTTGAAATATTACAATTAAAAGCTGCTTGTAGCCGACTCCGCACTTGCACCATGAGCAGTGAATCACCGCCCAACTCGAAAAAGTTGTCGTAAACACCTACTTGTTCTGTCCCAATGAGTTCTTGCCAAATAACAGCAATCTTTTGCTCAATTTCATTTCTAGGGACAATATAGGAATTGCTCAGTTGTGGCCTTGGATGCTTTGGTTTAGAGATGTTGTGTTTATCTATAACTTCTGAAAAATTTGGTGAACCATCAGCCCAATTCATTTTGAGCGGAATCAAATCATGGGTCGATACTATAACCTGGGGAAATCTATTCGCAAGAATGCGACCAAACGCTTCTACTCCCTCTGCTGGTAATAATCCTTCTTGAAGTAACTGTCTTTGATATGCGTTGGCAGATATAGCAAGTTGTTTATTGAGTTCATTGTCAGCAAAAACTGAGGTGACTGTTTGTTGGTGACTGATTTTGTTTTCTACAACCACTTGTGTACTCACCAAATCTTGAGATTCGCCGAATAAAGGATTGTTCACTACTTGAAATTGTGGTTTGGAAATATTTAGGGTTTGGGCAGAATGCTTCACTGCATATGCAGCCATGCCCACTTCTTGCCAAGCAGACCAGTTGATAGATACGGTGAATACACCATCTCGATTAGTCTTATAGTGAGCAAAAGCATCAAGAAAAGCATTGGCACTGGCATAATCTACCTGTCCGAATTCCGCTTGAATAGCAGTCATAGAAGAACACAGCACAAAGAAATCTAATTGAGTATACTGAAAAATACTATTGAGAACTAGTGTTCCTTTGACTTTAGGGGCTAGGATACTTGCCGTCTTTTCTGGTGTTTTTCGCTGAATCACGCCACCTCCGGGAACCCCAGCAGCGTGGATTACACCGTTAAAGTTGCCAAAGTGTTGCTGCGCCTTTTGAATCGCCCAAAGCATTTGTTCGTGATTGGCGACATCAGCACTCACCACCAAAACTTCTGCACCCAGTTTTTCAAGTTCCTGTACTTTGAGAATCTTGTCGCTGGTGCTGTCTTGCTCGTCGTGATGACTTAGCCACTCAGTCCACTTGTTTCGTTCTGGAAACTCTGAACGTCCTACAAGCAACAGTTTTGCTTGTACTGTCTTTGCTAAATATTTTGCTAGTGTAAGTCCAATTCCTCCTAGTCCACCTGTTATTAAATAGACTCCTTTTTCCTTTAGTATTGTTGTTTTTGCACTATGTTTATCCAAAGAGATAGGTTCAAAGTGCTGCACCCAGCGATGATTTCCCCGATAGGCGATAACTAAGTCTGAAGATTGAGCTTCTAGCTCATTCAAAAGTTGGTCTATAAGTTTCTCACCTTGCCAAGTTTTTACTAACGAGGGAATCACCACATCAATGGTTCGACAACTGATTTCGGGGTATTCTTGTGGAATAACTTTAACAGGCCCAATGATGGTTGCCTTTTCTGGACAGAGTACTTCTTCACCTGTCACTTCCTGCATGTTGTTGGAGATGACTGCTATATGCAGTTGCTCGGTAAGGTTGTGTTTTCCAAGTACTTGAGCAAGAAATAATAGGCTATCGAACCCCAAATCTTGTACTTTGTCTACTACTGCTGGGTTTAATTGTGCATTATCAACAGGTGTAACATTCCATAAATGCACAATTGTGTTTGGAAACTTGTTCTGTGCTATGAGTTCCTTTAACAAAGTATCATAGTCATCCCGTTGTTGAGGATTTAAAGTGTAGTGGCGATCGCTTAGTTTTCTCAACTGTGATCCAACGCTGAGTGTGATCGCATCTCGACCTTCCAGTTTCAATCGTTTCACTAATTCTTCACCCAATCCGCACTCATCGGTAAATACCAGAGTGCAGGCCAAAACCGATTTTTCACTCTTGGGCTTTTCGGGTAGTGGAGAGCGTTTCCATGATGGGACGTAGAACCAGTTAGCAATATCTAACTTTTTACCTGGTAGAGAGGTGACAGGCTTCTGTACACTTGTCTTGACAGTTGCGGCTGGTTTTTGGTCATGAATCCAGTAACGCTGGCGCTCGAAGGGATATGTCGGTAAGGGAAGACGATGACGGCGCTCATGAGCATAAAATCCCGACCAATCCACATTTACTCCAGATAGCCAGAGCTTGCCTAATGTGTTCAATAAAAACGCTACATCTGAATGTTTTTCTTGAGGATGTCGTAATGAAGATAATGCGATCGCTTCTGAATGCTTTTTGGCAAAGGTAGATAAAGTATGTCCAGACCCAACCTCTAGCAGGATGCGATTTGGCTCTTGTAGTAATGCAGAGATTCCTCCCGAGAAGCGAACACAGGAGCGTAAATGTTTCGCCCAATAATTTGGATCTGTGGCTTGCTCTGCCGTAATCCAAGTGCCTGTAACGTTGGAAATAAAGGAAATTTTCGGGGGATGTAGTCTGACTTTACAGACTTCCTTCTCAAATGCCTCCAAGATGGGTTCCATCATCGGAGAGTGAAAAGCGTGGGAGGTATGCAAACGCCGACATTCTATCCCTTGAAGCTGGTTTTGCAACGTATTTATAGCCTCATCAGTTCCCGATACTACACACAAATCTGGTGCATTACTAGCAGCTAAGGATAAATTTTCATTCAGTAAATCTCTAACTTCCGCTTCTGGCAGGGGGACAGAGAGCATCGCACCAGATGGAAGTTGTTGCATCAGTCGCCCACGAGCAGCTACCAGCCTTAAAGCATCTTCAACAGACATTACACCAGCTAAACAGGCAGCGACATATTCTCCGATACTGTGCCCTATCATCGCCTGGGGAGAAATCCCCCACGATATCCACAATTGAGCCAAAGCGTATTCTATGACAAACAATGCTGGTTGAGTGATGTCAGTTTGTTGCAGTTTTTCGGCTGCGACTTTTGACTCAGACTCGTTGGGATAAATTAGTGAACGCAAATCCAACCCCAAATTAGGTTGCAGCAATTTACAACACAAATCAACTTGTTCTTGAAAAATCGGCTCAGTTTGGTAAAGTTCTTGGCCCATATCCACATACTGAGCGCCCTGTCCGGGGAACATGAAGACGATGGGGCGATACTCCTGCGGAGTCACTTCTCTGCGAGAGGCTGCGCCAACGTGAACGCCATTTTCAACTAAGCGAGTGAAAATTCTTTGCGGATCTCGTAACTGCAAGGCGCTGGTTGCATCCTCGATATCTTTGCACACCAGCACACGACGATGATTAAATTCAGCCCGCCCCACTTGCAGGGTATGGGCAACATCCGCTAAGTTTACATCGGGATGTCGCTGGAGGTGATTAGCCAGATTTTCTGTTGCAGTTTCCAAAGCTGAGTCAGTTTTGGCAGAAAGTACTAACAACTGCCAGGGGCGAGAAGGGCTAGACTGTTCCAGCACTGGCGCTTCTTCTAGAATCACATGAGCATTTGTCCCACCAATACCCAAAGAACTCACACCAGCACGACGAAGGGTACTTCCCGCTTTCCATTCTGTGAGGGTTGTATTCACATAAAAAGGGCTGTTGGCAAAATCAATTTGGGGATTGGGTTGCTCAAAATTTAAGCTGGGTGGTATTTGCTGATGTTTCAGGGCTAGAACTGTTTTAATCAGTCCCGCAATACCAGATGCTGCGTCTAAATGACCGATGTTTGTCTTCACTGAAGCGATCGCACAAAAGCCTTTTTTGTTGGTACTACTACGAAATACTTCAGATAGTGCGGCAATTTCAATGGGATCGCCTAAAGCTGTACCAGTACCATGAGCTTCAATATAGCTGATTGTCTCAGGCTCAACTCCCGCCAGCATCATCGCTTCAGCAATCACTGCTGCTTGACCATTCACGCTAGGCGCTGTGTAGCCAACTTTACCAGAGCCATCGTTATTAATAGCTGAACCTTTAATTACAGCATGGATGCAATCACCATCTGCTAAAGCATCGCTCAATCGCTTCAGGACAACAATTCCTACACCATTACCAATAGTTGTTCCCTGCGCTTTAGCATCAAAAGCACGACAGTGACCATCAGGCGATAATGTACCTCCGGGTTCGTACAGATAACCCGTTTTTTGGGGTACGTGGATAGAAACCCCACCAGCCAAAGCCATATCACATTGATAATTTAACAAACTTTGACAAGCGAGTGTGGTTGCAACTAATGAGGTGGAGCAAGCTGTTTGGACTGTAATGCTTGGGCCGGTAAGATTTAATTTATAAGAAACACGAGTTGTAAGGAAATCTTTATCGTTACCAATTACTGTTTGATAGCATTGGGCTGAACCCAGGCGATCGCGGTTTAAATCTAATGAATAATAGTTATTGAGGCTAGCACCAGCATAAACTCCAATGCGATTGTCACATCTATTAGAATCGTAGCCAGCATTTTCCAATGCTTCCAAAGCACACTCTAAAAAAATCCGGTGTTGGGGGTCAGTAATTTCTGCTTCTTTGGGATTAAAACTAAAAAATGAAGCGTCAAATAAATCTATATCTTTTAATATGGCACTGGCTTTTATATAATTGCGATCGCTTAATATATTAGGGTCAATCCCATCAGATATTACCTCTTCATTCGTGAAAATAGAAATTGACTCTACACCAGATTGTAAATTCTGCCAAAACTCTTCAATATTTTTAGCATCGGGAAAACGCCCTGCCATACCAATAATGGCTATAGCTTCTAGAGCATCATTATGTGTAGCGTTAACCATAAATATTTTTACCTTGCTTACTCAATTGTTGCTTTTGGCGCTTGATAGCCTCAATTTGCTTATTCGCGCGATCGCGTGTGACTGTAAAAGAAAGTTGTTGGTTTTGACTTAAATACTGGGCTAAGGAATTGATAGTTGGATTCTGAAACATGGTGACAACTGATAAATTCCGTTGTAAAACTTCTTGTAATCTGCTATTGACTTGAACCATTAATAATGAATGACCACCAAGGTCAAAAAAGCTGTCATTAACACCCACTTTCTCTAGATTTAGCACTTCTTGCCAAACAGCAGCGATCGCCCTTTCCATCTCAGAACGAGGAGCCACAAAAACCGCTTCTAACTCCGGGCGATCGCCATCTGGCACTGGTAATGCTCGACGATCTACTTTGCCATTCGTTGTTAACGGCAGCGCCTTTAGCTGTACGAACACTGACGGCAACATATATTCTGGTAGTTGTTCTTTGAGAAAATTCCGCAACTCACTAGTGGTAGGCGTTATCTCAGTGTCAGTGTTGGTCACAAAATAAGCCACCAAACTCTGATTCTTTGGTATATATTCCCGCATCAACACAACTGCTTCTTGAATTTTTGGATGTTGCCCCAGTAAACCCTCAATTTCTCCGAGTTCAATACGATAACCACGCACCTTTACTTGATGATCGATACGCCCCAAAAATTCTAAATTCCCATCCGAACGATAACGAGCCAAGTCCCCAGTTTTATACAATCGCGCTCCCGGTTCGTGACTAAAGAGATGGGGAATAAATTTAACAGCCGTAAGTTCTGGTCGATTCAGATAACCTCGCGCTAAACCAGCACCGCCAATATATAATTCGCCTAGAACTCCAATCGGCACTGGCTGGTAACATTGGTCTAATACGTGTAGCTGAGTGTTAGCGATCGGTTGACCAATAGGAACTGAACTTGACTCAATTTCATCCTGTGGTACTCGATAAATACAACACCCCACCACAGTTTCTGTTGGGCCATATTCATTTACCAACATCGTGTCAGGTGCAAATGCCTTCCAGAAGCTGATGCTCTCTGTCAAGAGGTTTTCTCCTCCGATGATGAAAGCTCTAGTTATACCTGCTACTTCTTTTGACGATAATTGCCCAGAGAGTAATAAGAGTTCAGCTGGTGTGATTTTAACGAGACTCAAGTTTGACTCTTGACGAAGTGCATTTCCCAAAGATTCGATGCTTTGGTCTTCGGGAATAAGTTCTACCTGACGCCCAACCAGTAATGGTGTGAACAGACTTGTGATAGTTAAGTCAAAGGCCAGAGAAGAGTGAACGGTAGTTCCTTTGCCTTGCTCAACTGTATATGCTTGAGTAGCCCAACTTAAGTAGTTAAGTAATCCCTGATGAGGAATTAATGTTCCTTTAGGTTTCCCAGTGGAGCCAGAAGTATAGATAACATACGCTAGGTTAGCGGCATCTGTCTTGCAAACAGGGTTTTCTGAAGATTCTTGAGCAATTTTTTTCCAGTTTGAATCTAGACAAATTACCTTAGTGTTATCAGTTTGCAATTTCTCTATCAACCTCTGCTGAGTTAGCAGTACTGGACTTTGAGTGTCTTCTAAAATGAAGGCTAAACGCTCTTTGGGATGTGCAGGATCTAAAGGTAAGTAAGCTCCGCCAGCTTTTAAAATACCTAACACTGCAACTACCATTAAGGGCGATCGCTCTATACAAATCCCCACCAATACCTCTGGTTTTACTCCCAGCGATCGCAAATAATGCCCTAGTTGATTTGCCCGATTGTTTAATTCCTGATAGGTTAATTGTTGGTCTTCAAAGACGACTGCTACTGCATCTGGTGTTTTCTCTACCTGTTCTTCAAACAATTGATGAATGCACTTGTCTTGCGGGTACTCTGTTTTGGTATTATTCCACTCAACTAATAACTGTTGGATTTCCGATGGCGTCAGTAATTGCAAATCTGTAATTCGTTGTTCGGGATCGCTAACTATGCTTCCCAATAAAGTCTGGAAGTGTCCCAACATCCGAGTAACTGTATCTGCATTAAACAAATCCGTATTGTACTCGCAAGTTGCAATTAACCCTTGGTCGGAATCCTCCATAAATAATGTCAAATCAAACTTTGATGTCCCGTTGTAACCCTCTTCATAAGTAATTGCTACATCTGACAGGCTTAGATTGGGTTTTGGAATATTTTGGAGAACGAACATCACTTGAAAAAGTGGATTGTAACTCAAGTCTCTATTTGGCTGTAGTTCTTCTACTAGCTTCTCAAAAGGTAAGTCTTGATGAATGTATGCTTCTAAAGCTGTTGACTTTACCCGCGCTAGTAACTCCTGAAAACTGAGGTCGCCAGATAGGTCTGTACGCAGTACTAAAACATTGACAAAAAATCCTATTAATGATTCAACTTCTGCTCTGTTACGATTGGCGATTGGCGAACCTACTAAAATATCAGTTTGACCTGTATAGCGATACAGCAAGGTTTTGAAGGCTGTAAGCAAGGTCATAAACAGAGTTACTCCCGAATGACGGCTTAAATTCTTTAGCTCTTTTGTCAGAGTTTGGGAAAGAACTAATTTTGCTTGAGCGCCGTTGAAGGTTTGAACTGGCGATGTCTGATGACAAGAAGCAAAGCTTCTACGCGGCCTGTCTGTTGGTAAATTCAGTACAGGTAGCTCACCGCCTAACTTTTGTTTCCAATAGGTAAGTTTTGGTTGAATGCGATCGCCTAGCGTCCGCGTACCGCTCTCGCCATCAAGCCATTTTCGCTGCCAATTGGCAAAATCTCCATACTGAATAGGTAATTCCAGGAGTGGCGACAGTTTCCCCGTAGAGAATGCTTCATATAGTGCAGCTAGTTCTTTAATTAGAATACCAATAGACCAACCATCTGCAATTATATGATGCAGAGTGACAAATAATTGATAACTTTTATCATTTAATTTTAAAACTTTAGCACGCAAAAGCGATTGACAAGATAAGTCAAATGGCTGCTGTGCGAACTCTGTAGCTAAACGTTGTGCTTCTTGGGTACACTCATTTTCTGATAGTACACGCAAATCTTCAACCGCTAAAGTTAAAGGTACAGCTTGATTGATAACTTGAATAGGTTGTTTATCTGACACTGTAAAACTTGTGCGTAATACTTCGTGTCGTCTAATAATTTCGTTGAGACTATCTTGTAAAGCTGTTAAGTTAATACAACCTTTGAAGTTAATAACTATAGGAATATTATATGTAGGACTATCGGGATTTAGCTGATTGATAAACCATAATCCCTGCTGGGCAAAGGATAGAGGATAAATAGATGTGTTTTTCTCTTGTTGATTAAAGGATATTGAAGGTATTGCGTCTGTTGTCAGTTGAGCCAGGGTCTTTGTAGCTAGCGCGAGCATATTCATCCCTTCAAAAAAGTCTGCTACGGATATTTCTACCTCTAAATCAACCTCAATCCGATTTTTCAACTCAAATACTTTTAAAGAGTCTAGTCCGAGTGTGCTTAATGGTTCTTGTGGATTAATATCATCTGTTGCAATTGAAAGTACTCGCCCCAAGAGTTCAATCAGATATGATTCTAAAACTGGTTGACACTCCCTTGGGGAAAGCGCCAAAAGTTCAGAACGTTGTAATTGAGTTTCGTTTCTGGCAATATCACTA
Organism: Nostoc sp. DedQUE04; assembly: GCF_034530995.1. Taxonomy (NCBI): domain Bacteria; kingdom Bacillati; phylum Cyanobacteriota; class Cyanophyceae; order Nostocales; family Nostocaceae; genus Nostoc; species Nostoc sp. DedQUE04. The sequence continues at coordinate 119,858 of NZ_JAVRCA010000018.1, forward strand.
ATCTTGAGAATATCACTTTCAACTACATTCAGTTCGCCATTTTGAAATTGAGCGCGAGTTGCACGACGTTGAATTTTACCACTGGAAGTTTTAGGTATACTACCTGGTTTAATTAAAACTACACCATAAACTTGTACTTCATGTTCTTCAGTAATAGCTTGCCGAATTGCACTAGCTACTTCTGCTAAATTTGGCTTGGCGCGAAACTCTAATTCTTGTACAACTACGAGCCTTTCTTCGTTGTTAACCTCTACTGTAAATGCTGCATTAGCACCAGTACGTAAGGATGAATGACTGCCTTGGGCGGTTAATTCGATATCTTGCGGGTAAAGATTGCGACCGCGAATAATAATTAAATCTTTTGCTCTACCTGTAATGAAAAGCTCACCATTCTCCAAAAAGCCTAAGTCACCAGTCCGTAAAAACGGTCCCTCTCGTGTATCTTTCAGATAGGCGTGGAATGTTTGCTCTGTTTCTTCTGTTCGATTCCAATAACCCTGACCTACACTCAGTCCAGATACCCAGATTTCGCCAACTTCGTCTGATGGACAGCATGTTAATGTTTCAGGATTAACAATAACAATCTGTTGTTGAGGAATAGTTTGACCGCAACTGACAAAGCTTTGGATATCTTGACTCTGGGTAATTGCTTCGACTATCTGGTTCTGTGAAAGTGCAGATTTTTCTACAGTTTTTACTTGAGCTACTGCTTTTTTGCTCCCACCAGAAACTATCAAAGTTGCTTCCGCCATGCCGTAACAGGGGTAGAATGCTTCTGCACGAAAGCCACACTCAGCAAAGGTAGTTGCAAATAGCTCAAGAGTATCTTGTCGGACTGGTTCAGCACCGTTAAACGCGACACTCCAACTACTCAAGTCAAGAGTTTCTTTTTGTTCTTGACTAATCCTTTGAACACATTGTTCATAGGCAAAGTTGGGGCCACCACTCGTTGTGCCTTTATAGCGGGAAATTGCTTGCAACCAGCGGTAAGGTCGTTGTAGGAAAGATGCTGGCGACATTAAGATACAAGGAAAAGCACCATATAAAGGTTGCAGAATCCCACCAATCAACCCCATATCATGGTAAACAGGCAGCCAGGATACAAACTTGCTGCTGGGTGAATGTTCCATGAGTTGGTAAGTTACAGCGGCATTGTGCAGCAGGTTGCCATGACTGAGCATGACTCCCTTTGGTGTGCCTGTAGAACCCGATGTGTATTGCAGAAAAGCTAGGGTATCCCCATTGATTGCTGGTTGTTGCCAAGAATCTTCTATACCTTGGGCGATGTTGTCAGTTGTCAACCAGTGAAAATTTCCCTGCTTTGTTTGTGGTGTGAGTATTGATTGTAATGTGGGGAGCATTGCTGTTGTGGTGAGAGCAATACTTGCCTGTGCATCTATGCTAATAGCTTGTATTCTGGGCGTTTTACGCTGATTGCGAGGCGGATAAGCTGGAACCGCCACTACCCCAGCATATAGACAACCAAAAAATGCTATTAGGTAATCCAGTCCAGAAGGATACAGTAATATGGCACGTTCTCCACTCAAACCAAGAGCTTGGAGTTGAGCTGCTACAGCCCGACTACGCCGATCCAATTCATGGTAAGTCAGGGTTAATTCCTGAGTCTCTCCATCTTCAAGGAAAGTAAAAGCTTGTTTGTGCGGCATCGTGAAACTGCGATCGCGCAGAATATCAATGATAGTCGCATACTGAGGGGGAATTTGTTGAAATTTATTGATAATTTGGGTCATTATAATGCCTTAGTTAATCAGATACAGGCAAACAATAGTGGCAAAATTAATCTCACACTCAATCCTGGCTGAACAAGGGTTGGAGTCAGTTATTGTGGGTATCTTAGTTTAAAAATCCACTTAAATACAGCAAACCTTAAACAGACAGACCTCTTTCTTACTCAAAGTGGCGTTTTTACAGAATTATTTAATTCAATTGGGAAAACTCTTGAACAAACCTCAATTGCTCTATGGAAGACAGGGCAAAATTAGTAAGTCAGCCGTGTAAGCTTCTATATTGCTAGTTATTTTCATTTAGACTTTCTTACATTACTAGGGATTGTGGTATTTGGCAATCCTGTAATTAATAGGGAATAATTATCAATATTTAAAAGATGTGTCATTTTAGACTATTACCAAAATATTCTATAACTTTTGATAGATGCCAACGGCTGGAAACAGTCTGCGGCTTTCAACGACCTGATTTTAGCTGAAGATGAAATTCCGTAGTCTAAGGATAGTCTAATGGCTCAGATTTTAATCGGGACTGTGCGATCGCTTGACGACAACGCTCAATGCTGGGATCTCCCGCAAATACTCGCCTATTTAGCTGATGAGCCATTTCTATCATATCCCTACTTGGTAGCCAGGGAAAAATCACTATGTCCCCAGATGCCGAAAACATCTTGATTAGCTGTTCAATCAGCTGCTCCTTTAAATCTGATTCTGGAAAGATAATCACAGTCTTCGCCCGTTCAATTAACCAATCATGATCCCAGTCATCGGAGGTAATAGCAATGGCAAGAGCCGCAAAGGGTATGCGCTCGATGAATTGTGGTGAAGCTGTATCACCACAGAAGACAAAATGTTGCTTTTCTAGTAAAAACCAACTTGACTGAATTTCATTAGGATTCACAACAACAGGCGAGACTGAGGATGACGTTGCTATAGTCACCTCTAAAGCTGGTGTTTCAACATTAATCGGCTCCTTGGGAATGATAGCCAGGATTTCCGGCTTCTTAGAAGTGAGTGGTTGTGATGGCTCAGGCAAAGCAGGAGTAGAGATAGACTGTGATTTCTCGTCCTCAATTACTTGACGAATACTCTTATGAGTTATGGTTTCGCCTTCCTGAGCACGTTGTAGAAATTCCTCGCGGACGTTTTGTGGAGTTGATGGTGCTGCCAAAAGATAGAGCGCAGACGTGGCAATATCTATTTGTGCAAAATTTGCACGTTCAGCCAATGTTTCATAAACGTTGATAAAATTGTAAGCTGTCCGTCGGCTCCAACCAAACTCAGCTTTCAGCCAAGTCTCAAACTGTCCGTGTTTGAGCCGAGAACGCACGTCAGTCAGCTTCTGACCAATTTCCCAAATATCCTGTGCGGAACGTCGTAAGCGCTCCTTAATTTCTCCTGTTCGTTGCTGAACAACAATTCGCTGTTCAGAATCCAAATTTTCATAGTCGAAGCCTGTGACTACTTCGCTCTGTTTTTTTAACTTGCTCACAATTTATCTAAACTATTTTGTACACAAAATTTATCATAGTTAATTATGAATTGATTATCATCCGTGAAAAGTTAAATTTAAATGTTTTTTGTCAATACGTCTAAATATAGAAATAAATTTATTGAAAGCGCCATAGCGCAAGTGCATAAGATGCAGAGGTATAAGGCAGTAAGTCTTTCCTCTGTGCCCTATAGCTCTGCTCCCCATTCCCCTTGTGGGCATAGTTTTTCATAACAAGAATAATAATCACGCTCAAGAAGGAGAAGAATGAAGTAAGTTGCTTGATATTTTCTAAACTTAATGATAATCTTTGTTATTAAGTAAATTCAGCAGATCAAAAAGTTTTCCAAAGGTCTTACCAGCCCTTGATTTGGGATGGGGAATACAATCCTCTAAAATCACCTTAGAATCTACCTGTTGGCTAACTTTGTTATGGATTGACTGAGGAGCGATCGCATATTGCGGGTGCTTTGCGCTATCGCAACCACTGATGATTGCCAGTTTTCCAAACATGGGCACAAACCCTGATTCTTTTTTAGTTTGCAAAACTTTTGAATCTAGTGAATTAACTTTATTGACAATGACAAAAAGTAAAAACTAGCTTCTAATACCAAAATTATGCATAGTTCAACTTAAGTAATATTCCTAACTAGTGGCACAACACCTGTGGAAGAAGTAATCTATTACACTTCCAACAACTTCACTTGTTTTAGTACAGGTAAATAGAGTTTAGCCAAAATAGTTTCTAAGGCATAACTTTTAGATACTAAGAGTTAACTTTCCACACATGGGTTCCTGAGCAAGGCAAATCTCTTTATCTAGCTAGAGTCTAGATTTGAGTCCAGCAAGAAAAATCAAAGCTGAGAATTAGTTGCTATGCAAACAACGTCACCCCAGGTAAGCGTGGATGATTTTTTTCTAGAAGTAGATCACATTTTTGTCTGTACGACCAAAGACGCTGAAAGCATCTCAGTTCTTCAAAAACTTGGTCTTCACTGCTCTAATCAGGTGGTACAACATTTTAAACAAGGAACAGCCTCAAAAATAATTTTTTTTGAAAATACCTATCTTGAGTTAATTTGGATAGAAGATAAACATTTAGTTGAACAACAGTCTGTACACACAGGCGTTCATACGCTAAGTCGTCTTCATGGGCAGCATACAAAAGCATCACCCTTTGGTGTCGGTCTACGTAGGAAGTTTAATCATGGTAGCTTGGTATCTCATTCACCTTTATACTTGTCTGAGGAGTGGATGCGATGCCTAGGTTGGGCTACGCCTACGCAGATGTCTATTAGTTTTGCAGCAGAAAATCTTGTAAATCAGGAAGAACCTTTTTGCTTTATGATTCCTGACAGTATTGCTCTAACAGCTTGGCTTGATCCATCATTAACAGCGCATCAGAAGTTAATTTCTCATCCCTTGGGTGTAAAAAAACTAACGAGCGTAAAAATCACAATTAATAGCGACAAACATTTGACTGATGCTATGTCTCTGCTTAGTACACATAGTGCTGTCGCTATTGAACAAGGGGAATCTCCACTACTAGAGTTGACCTTTGACGAGGGTATCAGAGAAAAAAATCTCGATGCACGACCAATTCTGCCAATTTTGTTGAAATATTAAAACATAGCCTGTTGAAGAAGAATTCAGAAGTCAGAATCAAGACGCTCTCTAACGCTAGCGCGAACGCAGACTCGCTTGCCGTCGGCGCTATCAGTCGGGGATTCAGACCCGCGACTTTCTTGTTGACCACCAAATTGAAAATTTGGTGGGGGTGCAAAAACGCCGATTATTCAGACGCCAGTCATATAGAATTCATTCTGACTTCTGACTTCTGAATTCTGACTCCTGACTCCTGAATTCTGTTCGATAACATCACTGGCGAAAAGAATGTGAACTGAGGTATTACTATGGCAACAATGGGAAAATATTGCAAAGCTTACTCTTTGAAAAAATTACGTGAGTTCAGTCAGTGGACTGAGTGTGCTGAAAATGCAAAAAGAGAAAACCAATCAGTTGAGGGTAAGGAAGTCGAAAGTAATAGAGAGTTAACTGATCTCAGTACTTTGAAAATTTTACCTACCAGAGGTTGTAATGATAACTCACTACATTCCTAGTAGAACCCCATATTTTCAATTGTCGTGGTTCGGAATAGAAAAGGTTTTTGCTATTTGTATATTATACGACAATATGGAGCGCCTAACCCATGACTAAAAGTCACGTGTGCGGCTTGCAGAAATCAAATCTTAGAAAACATAGCCAATTAAATACCACGGAGATAAATTATGTACCAAGACGACAAAGAAGACACAACAATTTACAAAGTTGTAGTCAATCATGAAGAACAGTATTCCATTTGGCCTGCTGACAGAGAAAACGCACTCGGCTGGAAGGATGCTGGCAAAAGTGGTTTTAAACAAGAATGTCTAGATTACATCAAAGAAGTTTGGACTGATATGAGACCACTTAGCCTTTGCAAGAAAATGGAAGAAGCTGCTGGAGGTAAATCATAACACATTTGATTTTTCGTAAAGGTTGTCCAAGGTCAAGAGTCAAAGATCAAAAAACTCTGGACTCTTGACCAGAGCAACAGAAATCCGACATGAAAGTATGACAACTGCACAAACATTTAACTCCTGGCTAACATATACCAAACCTAATCCTCATGCTTCAGTGCGTTTATTCTGCTTTCCCTATGCAGGTGGTAGTTCTATCATTTTTCGCACATGGGCTGAGAGTCTACCTAAAACTGTGGAAGTTTGCTCTATTGAACTTCCTGGACGAGGAACCCAGATGAAGTCAGCCCCATTTTCGCGGCTAAAACCTCTTGTCGGTGCGATCGCCCAAGCTCTGATAAGGAATCAATTTGCTCCCGCCTTGCTTCCACATTTAAATAAGCCATTTGCCTTCTTTGGTCACAGCATGGGAGCAGTTGTTAGTTTTGAGCTAGCCCGTTTACTCCGCAAACAGTACAATCTTAAACCAGTACACATGTTTGTTTCCGGCCGCCGCGCTCCACAAATTCCCGATCCAGATCCACCTATCCATGCTCTCAGTGAACCTGAGTTCATAGAAGAACTACGCCGTCTCAATGGTACTCCCGAAGCACTGCTGGAAAATGCCGAATTAATGCAACTTCTTGTCCCAATTTTACGAGCAGACTTTGAAGTTCTAGAAACCTATGTATATACTACCGAGCCACCACTTGATTGTCCTATTACTGCTTTTGGTGGCTTACAGGATCGAGAGGTCAATTGTGATGAACTTCAAGCTTGGCGCGAACAGACAAATGCTGCATTCTCAGTACAGATGTTCAAGGGCGATCATTTCTTTTTACACTCAGCCCAATCACTCTTACTACAGTCACTTTCTCAAGAACTACAGCAAATTACCAGTAAAATAGACAGCCGACAGTAGGATTCCAATTCATACTGAATTATGATTCCTTAATTCTGTTTTAATCAACCAAATACAATACTTTGAAAGCATACCTTTACAAATTTTTAACTTCCGTTTAGGGGTTAAGCGATATTGAATATTGTTGGTACAAGAAGTTTGTCAATTAGGATTGCATATGAGTGCCTCTTCATTATTGGGAATAGATTCTAAGACTCTTAAGGGATTTCAAAGACAACAAAAGTATTTTCCTTATCGGTATGCTCTAGTTCGCAGGTATTTACCTAAATTTGTCAATAAATATCAAAAAATATATGCTGATCAACTAGTAGATTTTACTGTTTTACCTTCAGCAGAGATATTTCATACTAGTACATTGCAAACTGATTTTTATGAATTCTTTACTGAGATAGTATGCGACACTCCTGGTAATACAACTTATGCAAAATATGTGAAAAAGACTTTCACAGAAGTGACAAATCAAGCTCTCAATCCAGAATCTTTAGGTACAGAGATAATTGATGATGAATATTCACCTGTGATCAACACTTGGAAAGCCAACATTCTCCATGAATTGAAGTTGGCATTAGCTTTTGTAAATTTTTATAACTTAGGCAAAAATATTTTTGATTTTCCTCAATGTTTATTAGAGTCCTTTAAGAATACAAATATAGAAAACATTCCTTTACGCGATGTCAAACTGCCATATCCAGCTTTTTATTTACATTTTGGTTTGCAAAAAGACTTAGAGTTAGAACTGGGACATGTGGTTAACAGTGAATTTTTGTATTCGTTGTCCACAAAAACTAAGCGAATAAATAAATATTACTTGGAGGGGGTATATGTAAAAGAAATAGCTAGTGGTGGTTTTGAATTAGCATTAATTGGTTCTCCAGAATTTCCAGTTTTGAGTGATAATTGGCTAGAATATCCGACCGAAGCACTTTCTGTAAAAATTCCTTTAATTAATCCAGATACAACGATTGGAGAAGCTTTAGACTGGGAGATAATAGATACTTCTGCCTCTCATAAAAAAGCCATATTTCATTATCTAGAGGAGAATAATTTACTTGATAAAATTGATGTTGATTTTAATATAGAATTCTTGAACGATTTTTTATTCTATGAATTTGAAGAATTTCATGATCATAAGTGTTATAAGTTTATATTAAAAATTTTAAAGTTAGTTATCAATGCTATATTTTACACAACTAATTATCGGTTAACTGAAGAAATTTCAGAACAAATACCTGGATTTATTCCCAATAATTTGCGTAAAGAATTAGAATCAGATGATGCCAATACAAGGAGTAAAGCACTTTTCAAAATAGATAAGCAGGGATATTCACTAGTTAAAATATGTGGTAAGCGTAGTTGTCGAACAGGAGTTTTTTCGAGTGATGAGATAAGTAAAGTTGATAACTTTCAACAATCAGAAGTCGTCAGTAGTACTGAATCTAAAAGGCAGTTTAGTAGTTACCACAGAAGAAGGCATTACCGTCTTTGTCCTGTAGGCAAGAATCGTAGTGAAGAAGCATTGATTTGGGTTGAGTGTGCATATATACAAGGCACACTTCCATATAAAGAAGGGTTACGAATTTATGAGTTTGGTCAGCCAGAGACATCTGGTACAAATCTAGATAATTTGGATGGAAAAATCCTTAATAATAAGCAAATTTTGGAGATTAGGAATATGTTTGAGCTAGGAGTTGCTACTATTAGTGAGATTGCTAGTTTTTATAAACTGCCGGAAAATATTGTTGAACGAATTATAGTTAAGAGACAATAATAAAAATACTAAATATCAACATAATTGACCAAGATTTTATTACCTAAAACATGATATTTGAATTTTAAACTTGTTTCTTATAACTATGATATTAATATAGCAAGCTTAAATCATTATTAGAGGCTATTTACATTCTCTTTATTAATTCAAAAACTAAAATATGCGCTATTTAGTGAGAGTTTTTACAAGAAAAGTATTCCGTATTTTACCGTTTATACTCGGTTTGATCTTTGCCTTAGTTGTGGTACTCCAGAATGGAGCGATACTAGCGACATCCACTGAAATACTTTGGGATACTTATGGCGTACCCCATATTTTTGGTAAGGATACCCAAAGTGCATTCCAAGCATTTGGTTGGGCGCAAATGCAAAGTCACGGTAATCTGGTTTTACGTCTTTATGGTCAGGCACGAGGACGGGCTGCCCAATACTGGGGAGAAAAATATTTAGAGTCAGATCGTTGGGTACTGACTATGGGAGTCCCCGATCGCGCTCGTTCTTGGTACAAATTACAAAGTCCAGCTTTTCGTAATTATCTGGATGCTTTTGCTGCTGGAATCAATGCTTATGCTCAGGAGCATGGCGAATTAATTGATGATGAAGTAAAAGTGGTATTGCCAGTCAAAGCAGAAGATGTGCTGGCTCATCTACATCGAGTTCTGCATTTTACTTTTGTTGTTAACCCAGAAACGATTGGAGGTATTAAACAGCAGGAATCAAAAGCAGGATCTAATGGTTGGGCGATCGCACCTAAACGTTCTGCCAGTGGTAAGGCCATGTTGTTGGCAAATCCCCATTTGCCTTGGTCAGACTTATTTTTATGGTATGAAGCGCAAATCACTGCTCCAGGGTTTGATGCCTATGGAGCTGCACTTGTGGGCATTCCCGTGTTAGCGATCGCCTTCAATAATAATTTAGGCTGGACTCATACTGTTAACACTCACGACGGCTGGGATGCTTACAAACTCAACTTAGCTGATAATGGTTATCGCTTCGATGGCAAAGTCTTACCGTTTGAGACAACAACCCTTTCATTAAAAGTCAAACAAAAAGACGGCACTCTGAAAACAGAACCCTTAGTCGTCAAACATTCTGTTCACGGACCTGTTATATCACAAACAGGTAATCAAGCTGTGGCGTTGCGGGTGGTTGGTCTTGATAGGCCTTATGTACTCGAAGAATGGTGGGATATGGCACGGGCAAAAAACCTTTCCCAGTTTGAAGCTGCACTCAAACGCTTGCAACTACCGATGTTTACGGTCATATATGCAGATAAATATGGGCATATTATGCACCTGTTCAACGGTCAAGTTCCCATTAGAAAAAAAGGTGACTTTCAATACTGGCAAGGTATTATCCCAGGTAACACTTCTGACACCTTATGGACAAAAATTCACCCTTATCAAGATTTACCGCGTATCGTTGACCCAAAAAGTGGCTGGTTACAAAATGCTAATGACCCACCCTGGACAACCACATTTCCAACTGCTATCAAAGCAGATAAATACCCACCTTACATGGCACCACGTTTTATGGATTTCCGGGCGCAGCGTTCTGCCAGAATGCTCTTTGAGGATGAAAAAATCACTTTTGATGAGATGGTGGGATACAAACACTCAACCCGTATGGAACTAGCAGACCGCATCTTGGATGATTTAATCCCCCTAGCCCGAAAAAATGGAAGTGAATTAGCAAAAGATGCAGCTAATGTGTTAGAAAATTGGGACAAAAAAGCAAATGCCAATAGCAAGGGTGCGGTACTATTTGCAACTTGGGTACAACAAATAGATTTACACAAGGTATTTAGTATACCTTGGAGTGAAAACAAACCGCGCACTACACCTGACGGTTTAGCTAATCCTCAAGAAGCAGTGGCTAAACTACAAGCAGCAGCAGATCAAGTACAAAAGACCTATGGAAAGCTAGATGTAGCATGGGGAGAGGTTTTTAAGCTAGATTATGGTGGTATAAATTTACCTGCCAATGGTGGTCCAGATCATCTCGGTATCTTCCGCAGCCTCTGGTTTTCACCACAGTCAAATGAAAGTTTTAAGTCTGTCGGTGGAGATTCTTTTGTGGCGGCGGTAGAATTTTCTCAGCCAGTGCGGGCAATGGTACTTAACAGTTATGGCAATGCTACCCAACCCGGTTCGCCCCATATTGGTGATCAGTTACAGATGTTCGCTAATCAAAAGTTGCGTCCAGCTTGGCATAAGCGCTCTGATATTTTAGCCCATTTAGAAGAACGTCAGGCTTTTTGAAATCACGTCAACGCCGATTAGGAGGACTGACGTAATTCGTAATTCGTAATTCGTGAGCGAGTTACCGAACCCAGAGTCTGACTAGCTTTATCCCTGTTTTGTCAGTTTGGGAGAAGCCTATCGCTGAAAGCCTTTCGGAGCTTTAGTTTTAAGTTTCTGGTTATAAATTTTAGTTACTGTTAGAAAACAAAGGCTCAAAGCTTGATTGAATCAAAGTTTCAGAATCTTGCTGAGATTATTGTTTTCCGAGAGTGACAAAACAGGGTTATACTTGAGTGCTTGCTCTGCGAGAGCGCGAAAATATCCCAAATTCTTATCCAGTCTGGAACTGACTCTATTTCGGAGCGATCCAAAAATTTGGACACCATTACCAATGGGGGCAGAATTAGCGATCGCTCCTTAACAAAAACTGCGAGTTAAGCCTGATACATTTTATCTCCATTTTTCTGAAGGAAATAAAAAATCCAGCTAACCAAGCTTACTTAACAAATGTGTAAACTGATGATTTCGATTAAACAGAGCCAGAAAAGCTAGGATAACAACGCCGATTGTTGCGATCGCTGTTCCTGATGCCTGTGCAAAAATAATCACAATCTGGTAGCGTATGGCATCATTAGGACTAGCCCCAGCGAGAATTTGACCAGTCATCATTCCTGGTAAGCTAACTAATCCCATCACCATCATTGAGTTAATAGTAGGAATCATTCCTGTTCTGAGGGCTTCTTTTATAGTTTGATGTGCAGCTTCCCAACGGGTTGCGCCAAGAGTCAGTAGCGCTTCTATTTCAAAGCGCCGATTGGTCAAGTCTTCCATAAACCGATCTAAACTCAAAGATGTACCCGTGAGGGCATTACCCAATACCATACCCAAAAGGGGAATGAGATACTGAGGCTCGTACCAAGGTTGGACGCGTAAAATACCGCTAACTACTATCCCCGTAACTAAAAATCTAGTGTGGTAAAACTTACTAGAGAAGAGTAGAACTCCTGTAATCTTGAC